>NZ_JBSFVC010000001.1:0-527448 GCF_053592095.1 Streptomyces sp. NPDC002787
CGGCGTCGACGGCGGCGGCGACGTCCGGGTCCAGCTCGTGCAGGGGCGTGTTCAGAAGCGACATGCGTACGACCTCGTCATCTCAGCCGGCGGTGCGTATTAAGCAACCTGTCGAGCAATACGCAACATCGTGCAAGAGGTGCGGGGTCCGGTCAAGGGCGCCGACGCAGACCGGTGCGCCGCCGGCCGCAGCGAGAAGCGCGCCCGGCCTGTCGACCATGACGGACCGGGCGCTTCGCCGTTCAGCTCATCCCACCGCGCGCGTAGGGCGCGACGGTGATCCGGTCGATCAGCGGCGCGTAGCGGGAGCGGAGCAGCACGCCGGGGAAGGTGTCCGAGGTGTAGGTGGTGCCGTCGAAGTTCGGGAGTTCCTCGGAGCGGAAGGTGATCGTGTTCTGTCCCTTCTTGAACTGGACGGGGACGGTCAGCTCCCAGAAGTTGTTCTGGTGGAAGGTGTGCGGGAAGCCGACCCGCCGCGTCTCGCCGCCGTTGACGGCGATGTCGGCGTGGCGGGCGAGCGGGTCCGGGTTGTAGTGGGTGGCTTCGGACTGCTCGGGGTTGGAGTAGCGGATGCGCAGCGCGTGGGTGCCCGCCTTGTCCGCGGTGACGGTGAACGTGGCGGTGTTGCCGTTGCCCGGGGCGCCGCCGATCCCGGTGATCGCCGTCCCGTCGGTGGCCAGGGAGAGCGGGGTGAGCGTGGCCGAGCCCGCGAGCTCCGCGTCCCGTGCCTCGTACGTACGCGTCGGGAGAGCGCCCTCCGTCGGCGTGACCGTGAGGCGGTCGACGACCAGCTGCACGAACTCGCCGAACTGGCGACGCAACTGAACAGACCGGACGAGGCCCGCCGATGGACGCTGGCCGCCGGGGCGACCCACGGCCATGCTCGACCAGCTGTGGACCGGTGACCGCTTCGTCGCCCGAGGAGTCGCGAGCGGCGACACCTGGCACAGCTCCGGCCTCCTCGATTTGATGCCCATCGTGCTGGGCGAGCATCTGCCGGACGCCGTCAGCCGCGCCCTGGCCGACCGCGTCGAGACCCGCCTGACCCGGTACGGACTGGCCACCGAACTGCCCAGCTCACCGCACTACCTCTCCGACGGATACTGGCGCGGCCCGATCTGGGCCCCCGCCACGGTCCTCGTCGAGGACGGCCTGCGCCGCGCCGGACACCACCGGCAGGCCGACGAGATCAGCGCCCGCTTCCGCGCCCTGTGCGAGGCCCACGGCTTCGCGGAGAACTTCGACGCCCTGACCGGAACGGGCCTGCGCGACCGCGCCTACACCTGGACCGCTGGCGGCTGTCTCCTCCTCGCCGAAGCCCACGAGAACCGCCGGGCGTGACGGCCGACCGCTCTCACGTCCCGAATTCTTCGGTGGTCGCGCCCAGTTGGTCGCAGAGACAGGCGAGATACAGGGCCATGGTGGTGCGGTGCTCGCGCAGTGGCCGACCGGTTAGCTGCTCGATCTTGTTCATCCGGTAGACCACGGTGTTGCGGTGGACGTGCAGCGCCTCGGCCGCCCGTACGAGATTGAAGCCGCCCTCGCACCACGCGGTGATCGTGTCGCGGAGCACCGGCCAGTCCGGCTGGGCCCGCAGGTCCTGGGCGGTCACCGCGAGCAGGCGATGGCGGGCGGGCTGGCCCACCGCCGCCAGGACCTGATGGATCCGCAGATCGGAGATCAGGTGCACCGGGGCGCCGCCCGCCCGACGGCCGGCCGCGAGCGCGGGGGAACCACTCGTCCGCCGGGCCGTCAGATGGAGCGCGTCGCACGCGTCCTGGTAGGAGTCGTGGAGCCTGCCCACGGTGTCGGCCGGTTCGCCGATCCCGGCCCGGGCCGTGAGGGAACTCTGCGCGGCGATGACATCGGCCACCCGGCGGCAGTCGGCGACCAGGGACGCCGTCGGCCGGTCGGCCCGGAGGCGGTGCAGGACGCCGAGCCGGCCGGGAGCCGTGGTCGCGACGATGTCCTGCGGGTCGGCGAACACCTCACGCACCGTGCGGAGCAGTTCCGAGCGGACCAGCGCCATGTCCCGGGCCGGTGCGCCGTGCCGGCGGTTGCCCGGTTCGGCCACGGTCACCTCGAAGGCCACCGCGACCCGGGGGAGCCGCAGGTCGAAGCCCAGCTCGGCGGCCCGGTAGAGCAGGAAGTCGCCCTCCACCACCTGAGGGTCGTACGAGGCGATGTCGGCGAGCAGTTTCTCGGCCGCCCGCTCGGCGAGCAGCCGGGAGCGCAGCATCACCGACTCCCGCAGCAGGATCTCCGTCTGGCGCTTCACCAGCAGGCCGAAGCGCCGCACCTGGGCGGGGGTCCCGGTGATCCCGACCGTGCCCACCGCCTGCCCGTCGGTGACCAGCGGGAGGGTGATACCGGGCCGTACACCCCGTAGCCGAAGGGCCTCCGTGGCGCTGTGCGCGGCCGGTTCCTGGGTGCGGATCACCTCGACGGAGGCCTCGTGGAAGGTGCCGACCCGGCTGCTGTCGCCGCTGCCGATGACCATGCCCTCCGCATCGGTGATCAGCACGTTGAAACCGATCACCGCGGAGGTGTCCCCGGCGATCTCCTGCGCGAGTGACGGGCTCAGCACGGGTGTTCCTCCCGTCGGGGGCGGACCTGAGCTGGACGCACCGTACAGCGGGTCAGGCGCTGTTCACCACAAGTTCGTACGAAGTGAACAGTGACCCGCGACGGGCCCGCTCATAGCCTGTGGGCCCATCACCTCCTCTCCCCGCCGGGGGCACACCGCGGTGAACGGCGGGTTCCTGCAGGCCGACATGGAAGGCCACCCCGATGATCCGTGTGCGTTCGCTCGTCGCCGCTCTGTCCGCGACCCTCCTGCTGTCCACCGTCGGCGCCTGTGGTTCGGGCGACGACGGCCCGAAGAACGTCTCCGCGAAGGCCGCCGCGCTGGGCACCCTCACCCCGGGCGTCCTCAAGGTGGCCGTCCAGCCGTACGCGCCCTACACCAGCGTCCAGGGCGACAAGATCGTCGGGTTGGACGGCGACATCCTCAATCACGTGGCCGGGAAGCTCGGCCTCCAGGTGGAGCCCCAGGTCACGGACTTCGCGGGCATGCTCGCCGGGGTGCAGTCCCGCCGGGTGGACATCACGATAGGCGGGGTCGCCTGGTCGGCGGACCGGCAGAAGCAGGGCCTGTTCACGGATCCGCCCTACTACTCGCCCCCGGCGATGGCCGTGCGGTCCGGCAAGACCTACAAGACCGTCGACGACCTGGAGGGCCTGGAACTCGGGACGGTCGAGGGCTATGTCTGGGTCAAGTCCATCCAGGCCGTCCCCGGCGCCAAGCTGCACGCCTATCCGGACGCCAACGGTGTCTTCGACGACCTCGGCGCGGGCCGCGTCGACGTCGGCTTCCTCGACCCGCTGCTCATCATCGCGGCCCAGAAGGAACGGCCCGACCTGAGGATCGAGACCCAGTACATGACCCCGCCGACCGCCGCGCAGGTGAAGGCGGAGCCCGCCTACCAGTACTTCCAGCCCTACCAGACCGGGTTCTACCTGCCCAAGAAGGCCACCGCGCTGGAGAAGGCGATCTCCGCGGAGATCGACGCCATGTACAAGAACGGCGAACTGAGGAAGCTCGTCGAGAAGTGGGGCGGCGACCCCGAACAGTTCCTGAAGCCCGCCGCCGACGTCGCCACCGCACGCCGGGGCGTGGACCGGCCCCAGGACTGGACCCCGCCGTCCATCGCGCGGTGAGGGGATGACATGTCCGATCTCGCCGGCTTCTTCGAAGTTCCCTGGTCCGACTACCGCCCCGACCTGCTCGACGCACTCGGGCGGACCCTCTCCTACACGCTGGTGAGCTTCCTCGGCGCCGTACTGCTCGGCCTGGCGGTGGCCCTGCTCCGGCTGAGCAGGGCCTGGCCGGCCCGCGCCGTCGCCGCCGTCTACACGGAGGTGTTCAAGAACGTCCCGCTGCTCGCCATCATCTTCCTGACCTACTTCGGCCTCGCCTCCGCCGGGCTCCGGCTGGACGTGTTCACGGCCGGCTGCCTCAGCCTCGTCGTCTTCTACGCCGCCTATCTGTCCGAGATCTTCCGGTCCGCGATCAGCGGGGTGCACGCCGGGCAGACGGAGGCGGGCGAGGCGCTGGGACTGGGCAGGACGGGCATCTTCGGCCACATCGTCCTGCCGCAGGCGGTACGGCAGGCGCTGCCCGGCACCAACACCATGCTGGTCGACCTGCTGAAGTCCACCTCGCTGCTCGTCACCGTCTCCGCCGCCGAGCTGATGTCCGAGGGCCGCCTCATCACCTCGGCCACCTTCCGCGCCCTGGAGGTGTACCTCGTCATCTCGGCCGTCTACTTCGCCCTCTGCTACCCCCTCTCCCAGCTCCTGCTGCTCCTGGAACGCAAGGTACGGGCGGGCGTCCCCCTCTCCCCGTGGCGGCGACGGCGGCTGCGCGCGGCCCGCGCCCTGCTCGGCGGCGACGTGATCACGAACACCGGCGTGGACGCCGGCGCGAAGGAGGCGACGGCATGACCGACTCGGTCACCTCGGCGAAGGGCGAGACCCCGGCCGGGAGCCCGAACCCGGCCGGGAGCACGGCCCCGGCCGGGAGCACGACCCCGGCCGCCGGTCCTGGACCGGCCCCGGCGACGCCGACCCAGGAGGCGGTCGTCCGCATCCAAGGTCTGAGCAAGTCCTTCGACGGCCGCCTCGTCCTCGACGACGTCCACCTGGAGGTCCCCCGGGGCCGCATCGTCAGCGTCATCGGACAGAGCGGCGGCGGCAAGACGACGCTGATGCGCTGCGTCAACCTGCTGGAACGCCCGGACCGGGGCACGGTCGAGGTCGCCGGGGAGGTGGTGCACCAAGGCGGCCGCACCGTCTGCCGCGACCTGGCCCGGCTGCGCCGCACCGTCGGCATGGTCTTCCAGCGGTTCAACCTCTTCCCGCATCTCACGGCCGTCGAGAACGTCGTCCTCGCCCAGCGCAAGGCCGGCATCCCCGAACAGCAGGCCCTGGAGCGGGCCGTCGCCCTGCTGCGCCGCGTCAAGGTCGCCCACCGTGCCCTCGCCCTGCCCGACCAGCTCTCCGGCGGCGAACAGCAGCGCGTCGCCATCGCCCGCGCGCTCGCCCTCACCCCCGAAGTGCTCCTCTTCGACGAACCCACGTCCTCTCTGGACCCGGAGGCGACCCGGGAGGTGCTCAGCGTCATGCGGGAACTCGCCGCCGACGGCATGACCATGCTCCTGGTCACGCATGAACTCCCCTTCGCCCGCGAGGTGTCCGACCATGTCGTCTTCGTCGACGGCGGCCGGATCGTGGAGGAGGGCAGGCCCGAGGAGGTCCTCGACAACCCCGCCCGGGCCCGCACCCGGGAGTTCCTCGCCTCGTACGGGACGGCGTCATGACCCGAGCGCCCGGTACGGGAGGGCCGGTGGGTGACGCCCCGGTCGTGGTCGTCGGCGGTGGTGTCGTGGGACTGTGCACCGCGTACTACCTGGCCGCGGCCGGGGTCCCGGTGGAGGTCGTCGAGCGGCGCGGGCTGGGCTCCGGGGTGTCCCGGGGCAACGCCGGCTGGGTCTGCCTCAGCCATTCGACACCCGTCCCCGCCCCTGGCGTACTCCGCTACGCCCTGCGCTCCCTCGGCCGCCCGGACTCGCCCCTGTACCTGCGGCCGCTGCCGGACCCGGCGTTCGTACGGTGGCTGTGGCGGTTCTGGCGCAGCAGCACACCGGCCGCGTTCCGGCACGGCTACGCGGCGATCGCCGAGCTGAACCGGACCACCTTCGACCTCTTCGACGGCCTGCGCGAGGCGGGCGTCGACACGACGCTCACCCGGCCCGGCATGGTTCACGCCTTCCTGTCGTCGGCCGAGGCCCGTCACCACCTCGCGATCCAGCGGGAGATGGCGGACGGCCGCTACCCGCTGCCCGACGACGTCACCACGGGCGCCGACGCCCGCCTCCTGGACGAGGCGCTGTCGCCCAAGGTGCGTGCGGCGTACCTCGTCGAGGGGGAGGGCGTGGTCGATCCGGAGGCCTTCGCCCGCGCGCTGGGGGAGGCGCTCGCCGCGGCCGGGGTGAAGGTGCACGAGAACGCGGAGGCCACCGGGTTCCGGTCCGGCGGTGGACGGGTCACCGCACTGCGGACCGCCCAGGGGGAGATCCCCTGCTCGGCCGTCGTCGTCGCGGCCGGAATGCGTTCCCCCGCGCTGCTGCGCGCGCTGGGGAGTCCGCTGCCGCTCCAGGCGGGCAAGGGGTACAGCTTCTCCGTGGACCTGGATCCGGCGCCGCGTCACACGCTGTACTTCGGCGAGCGCCGGGCCGTCGCCTCACCGATCGGCGAGACCACGCGGATCGGCGGGACGATGGAGCTGAGCGGGAACAACAACCGGCTGGACTGGCGCCGGGTGGTCGCCGTCGCCCTCGCCAGCCGGCACTATCTCGGCCGCTGGTTCGACGATCCGGACGATCTGGTGGGTCTCATCCGCGATCCGTGGGTGGGCGGGCGGCCGTTCCTGCCCGACGGGCTGCCGGTCATCGACCGAGTCCCCGGCCACGACAACGCGTACGCGGCTACCGGGCACGGGATGCTCGGGGTGACGCTGGGGCCGGTGACGGGCCACCGGCTCGCCGAGTACGTCGTCACAGGGCGGCGGCCGGATGTCCTCACGCCGTTCCGCTTCGACCGGCTTCGGTCCTGAGGGCGGGTTTCGCCCCCGCCGCCGCTTCCCTTCCCCAGGGGCGGCTGCCCCTTCGACCCCGCTTCCGGGGGCTGCCGCCCAGGGGGAGTGCGCTGTCCGCGCGTTGTGGGTGGGTGCTCGCGCCGTTCCCCGCGCCCCTTTCGGGGCGCGGGTGTCGGACTTCGGGTGTCAGGAGCCCTTCTTCAGGACCTCTCCCAGCGTCCCCAGCGCGGAGCCGAGTTCCGCGGCCGTGATCGTCAGGGGCGGGGCCAGTCGGATGGTCGAGCCGTGGGTGTCCTTGACCAGGATCCCCTCCGCCATGAGGCGGTGGCTGATCTCGCGGCCCGTGCCGATCGCGGGGTCGATGTCGACGCCCGCCCACAGGCCGCGCGCGCGGAAGCCGACCACGCCCCGGCCGACCAGTTCCGTGAGCCCGTCCCGAAGGACCCCGCCCAGTTCGGCGGCCTCGCGCTGGAACTCCCCGGTGCGCAGCAGCTCCACCACCGCCGAACCGACGGCGGCCGCGAGCGGATTGCCACCGAACGTCGACCCGTGCTCACCGGGGCGCAGGACCGACAGCACCTCGCGGCGGGCCACCACCGCCGACACCGGCACGATGCCGCCGCCGAGCGCCTTGCCGAGCAGGACGGCGTCGGGCCGTACGTCCTCGTGGTCGACGGCGAGCGTACGGCCGGTGCGGCCGAGGCCCGACTGGATCTCGTCGGCGATGAAGAGACAGCCGGTGCGCTGGGTCAGCTCGCGGACGCCGCGCAGATAGCCGTCGTCCGGGATGAGTACCCCCGCCTCGCCCTGGATGGGCTCGATCAGCACCGCGGCCGTCGTCTCGTCGACCGCCGCCTCCAGCGCGGCGAGGTCGTTGTACGGGACCACCCGGAAGCCGGGCGTGAACGGGCCGAAGCCGTCACGGGCCACCGGGTCCGTGGAGAAGCTGACGATCGTCGTCGTACGGCCGTGGAAGTTGTCGGCGGCGACCACGATCGTCGCCTGGTCGGCGGGGACGCCCTTCACCTCGTACGCCCATTTGCGGGCCACCTTGATCGCGCTCTCCACGGCCTCGGCGCCCGTGTTCATCGGCAGCACCATGTCCAGGCCGATCAGCTCCGCCAGGGCCTCGGCGAACTCGGCGAGCCGGTCGTTGTGGAAGGCCCGCGAGGTGAGGGTCAGCGTGTCGAGCTGGCGGTGCGCGGCCTCGATCAGCGCCGGGTGGCGGTGGCCGAAGTTCAGGGCGGAGTAGCCGGCGAGCATGTCCAGATAGCGACGCCCCTCGACGTCCTCGACCCAGGTCCCCTCGGCCCTGGCCACGACCACGGGCAGCGGGTGGTAGTTGTGCGCGAGGACGGGTTCCTCGGCCCGGATGAGGTCGGCCGAGGAACGCGTACGGACGGGAGCGGTCATTCCGGGGCCTCCTGGGGCACGGGTCGGATCTCCGGAGTCACGGGCGGATCTCCTGAGTGACGCACTTGATGCCACCGCCGGCCTTCTGGAACTCCGACAGGTCGACGGGGACGGGGACGTAGCCCTGCCGCGCGAGCTGGTCGGCGAGTTCCTTGGCACGGGGCGAGATGAACACATGACGACCGTCCGACACCGAGTTCAGGCCGAACGCCATGGCGTCCTCGCGGGTGGCGATCAGCGCGTCCGGGTAGAGCCGGGCGAGGACCGCGCGGCTGCCGGGCGAGAACGCCTCCGGGTAGTACGCGATGTTGCCGTCGTGTCCGTCGTGTCCGTCGTCGAGGACGAACAGCGCGGTGTCCAGATGGTAGAAGCGCGGGTCCACCAGCTGGAGGCTGATCACGGGCACGCCGAAGAACTCCTGCGCCTGGCGATGGGCCTCACGGGTGGTGCGGAAACCGGTCCCGGCGAGCAGCCAGCGACCGGCCGGGACCAGGTCGCCCTCCCCCTCGCAGACCGACTCGGACCGCAGCACGTCGTACCCGGCGCTCTTGAACCAGGCGTCGTACGCGGCGGACTCGGGGCGCCGCTCGGGCGCGTGGAACAGCGAGCCGAGGACACGGCCGCCGAGGACGAGCGCGCAGTTGGCCGCGAACACCATGTCGGGCAGCGCCGCCACCGGCTCCACGGTGTCCACGGTGTGGCCATGGGTTCGGTAGGCGCGGATCAGCTCCCGCCACTGATCCTGGGCGAGGTCGACGTCCACGGGGGTGTCCGGGTGCATCCAGGGGTTGATCGAGTACTGAACGGCGAAATGTCTGGGTTCGCAGACGAGAAAGCGCCGAAGGCGCGGCACACGGCTGTCGGGCACAGAGGGTCTCTCCGCTTCCTGCGGTGTCGGCTGGGATGACACCACGGTAGAAATCGGGGCAGGCGCACGACAAGAAACGAACGTTGCGTGTTCGCGCAGTAATGCTGCGTATCCAACGAGCTCAGCGCACGTTCGCTGCGTCCTGCGTCGCGCCGGCCTCCGGAGCCTCGGGCAGCAGATGCGACAGCACCATGTAGCTGATCGTCTTCCGGATGAACGGCTCGGTGCGGATCCGCTCCAGCACCTCCTCGAAGTGCCCCACGTCGACGGCCCGCACATGCAGCAACGCGTCCGCCCCGCCGGTCACCGTCATCGCCGCGGTGATCTCCGGATGGTTGCGCACCACCTCGGCCAGCCGCCGGGGCGGCGCCGCGCCCTCGCAGTACACCTCCACGTACGCCTCCGTGCGCCAGCCGAGCGCCGCCGGCTGCACCGTCGCCGTGAACCCGGTGATCACCCCCGTCTCGCGCAACCGGTCCACCCGCCGCTTCACCGCGGTGGCCGAAAGCCCGATGGCCGAGCCGATCTCGGCGAAGCTGCTCCTCGCGTTCGCCATGAGCGCCGTGATGATCTTGCGGTCGAGCTCGTCGAACGCCGCCGACTTGCTGTTCATGCGGGCACTGTATCCAGCGGCGCCCCTCCGTGGACGCCGTGCGGCGCGCGCCCGTGTGCAGGCGTGCGAATTGCTCCTACACTCCACCTTCATGCTGCGCGCGCTCGCCGTCGATGACGAGAAACCCTCCCTCGAGGAACTGCTGTACCTGCTGAACGCGGATCCACGGATCGGCAGCGCCGAGGGCGCCAGCGACGCCACCGAGGCCCTGCGACGGATCAACCGTGCCCTGGAGTCCGGCCCCGGCGGACCCGAGGCGATCGACGTCGTCTTCCTCGACATCCACATGGCCGGACTCGACGGCCTGGACCTCGCCCGCCTCCTCACCGGCTTCGCCCGGCCCCCGCTCGTCGTCTTCGTCACCGCGCACGAGGGCTTCGCCGTCCAGGCCTTCGACCTCAAGGCCGTCGACTACGTCCTCAAACCCGTCCGCCGGGAACGCCTCGCCGAGGCGATACGCCGGGCCGCCCAGCTCCGCGACACCGCCCCGCCGATACCGGTCCACGAACCCGACCCCGACCAGATACCCGTCGAACTCGGCGGAGTGACCCGCTTCGTCGCCGTCGACGACATCACCCACGTCGAGGCCCAGGGCGACTACGCCCGGCTCCACACCCCCCAGGGCAGCCACCTCGTCCGCATCCCGCTGTCCACCCTCGAAGAACGCTGGCGCGCACGCGGGTTCGTCCGCATCCACCGCCGCCATCTCGTCGCCCTGCGACACATCGGTGAACTCCGTCTGGACGCGGGCACGGTCAGCGTCCTCATCGGCTCGGTGGAACTCCAGGTCAGCCGCCGCCACGCACGCGAACTGCGCGATCTGCTGATGCGCCGGACCACGGGCTGAGGAGCCGCCATGCCGAACGACCCCACCGAACGCCGCGTCGTCGTCACCGGAGTGCCCCGGCGCACCCTCCCCCACTCCCGGCTGCGCCCGAGCGGGAGGTACCCCCATCCCTCCGGCCATCACCGCCCACGCACCGAGATCGACGAACAGACCACCCTCGGCCACACCTACGTCCGCTCCCTCATGCGCAGCCAACTCCGCGCCGCCCTCGCCGTGTTCGGAGTCCTGGTCCTGCTGGTCGCCCCGCTGCCGCTGGTCTTCGCCGCGATGCCGGACGGCGCCGGCCTGGAATGGGCCATCCTCGGCTTCGGCATCTACCCGCCGCTCGTCGTCCTCGCCCGCTGGCACGTACGCCGCGCCGAACGCAACGAGCAGGACCTCGTCCGGCTCGTCGAGGACCGCTGAGGCGACGGAACCGTGAACTCATGAACGAGAACTACGCCGTCCCCGCGGTCGCCCTGGTCGTCGTCGCCACCGTCTTCGTCGGCGCGTTCGGCCTGCGCATATCCCGCACCACCTCCGACTTCTACGTCGCCTCCCGCACCGTCGGCCCCCGCCTCAACGCGGCCGCGATCAGCGGCGAGTACCTCTCCGCCGCCTCCTTCCTCGGCATCGCGGGCCTCGTCCTCGTCCAGGGCCCCGACATGCTCTGGTACCCGGTCGGCTACACCGCCGGCTACCTCGTCCTCCTGCTGTTCGTCGCCGCCCCGCTGCGCCGCTCCGGCGCCTACACCCTGCCGGACTTCGCCGAGGCCCGGCTCGCCTCCAAGACGGTACGGCGGCTCGCGGGCGCCTTCGTCGTGGGCGTCGGCTGGCTCTATCTTCTGCCCCAACTCCAGGGCGCCGGACTGACGTTGAGCGTCCTCACCGACGCCCCCGAGTGGCTCGGCGGGGTCATCGTCGCCGTCGTCGTCTCCGCCACGGTCGCGGCCGGCGGCATGCGCAGCATCACCTTCGTCCAGGCCTTCCAGTACTGGCTGAAGCTCACCGCCCTGCTGGTCCCCGCCCTCTTCCTCGCCCTCGCCTGGCACGGCGACGGCGCCCCGCGCCACGCCTTCGACGAGCCCGCCGAGTTTCGCGAACAACGCGTGGTACGCGTCGACGAGACCCTCGACCTGAAGCTGGCGAGCCCGCTGACCGTCACCGCCTCCGGCACGATCGACGGCCGCCGCCACGACGACAGCCGCGTCGACCTGCCCGCCGGCACCCACCGCATCGACCGGGGCACCCGGCTGACGTTCACCGAGGGCGACACCGTGCCCCTCGCCGACCGCGGCGGCAACGGCGGCATGTCCACCTCGCTCGCCGCCGGCCGCGAGGAACGCCCCCTGTACGCCACCTACGGGCTGATCCTCGCCACCTTCCTCGGCACCATGGGCCTGCCCCACGTCGTCGTCCGCTTCTACACCAGCCCGCACGGTGTCGCCGCCCGCCGCACCACGGTCGTCGTCCTCGGCCTGATCGGCGCCTTCTACCTCCTGCCCCCCGTCTACGGCGCCCTCGGCCGGCTCTACGCCCCCGACCTCACCCTCACCGGCGACGCCGACGCGGCCGTCCTGCTCCTCCCGGACCGCATGATCGGCGGCCTCGGCGGCGACCTGCTCGGCGCGCTGGTCGCGGGCGGCGCGTTCGCCGCGTTCCTGTCCACCGCGTCAGGGCTGACCATGGCCGTCGCCGGGGTGCTCACCCAGGACGTACTGCCCGCACGCGGCGTACGGCACTTCCGGCTCGGCACCGTCCTCGCGATGGCGGTGCCGCTCGCGGCGAGCGGCCTGGTCGGCGGGCTGCCCGTCGCCGACGCGGTCGGCCTCGCCTTCGCCGTCTCCGCCTCCTCCTTCTGCCCGCTGCTCGTCCTGGGCATCTGGTGGCGGCGCCTCACCCCGCCGGGCGCGGCCGCCGGCATGCTCGTCGGCGGCGGCGCGGCCCTCCTCGCGGTCGCCGCGACCATGGCCGGATACCCGGGCACCGGCACCCTGCACGCCCTGCTGGCCTGGCCCGCCCTCTGGTCCGTACCCCTCGGCTTCCTCACGATGGTCCTGGTGTCCCTGGCCACCCCCGGCAAGGTCCCGCCCGAGACACCGGCGATCCTGGCCCGCTTCCACCTCCCCGAGGAACTGGTCGGCGGCCGGACCCGCGCGGCCACCAAGGAGGTCGAGCTGTGGCGGCGGTGAGGACCGGCGGAGTCGATGGCGGCGGTGAGGCCGGCGGAAGGGAACCCACGGGCGATGAGCGGTGTACCCATGCAGGAGGTGAACGATGAGCGGTGAAGTGAGCGGGTTCCTGGCGGGGCTCTTCGTGGCCGTGCTCCCGATGCTCGCGGCCGGATTCTGGCTCGGCCGCCGTACGGCCCGGCCCCGCAACAGCCTCGGCGGACTCGGCACGCCCGTCGAGCACGCCACCTTCCAGACCCTGCACACCGCCACCCTCGCCGCGCCCCCGCTGCGCGCCGGCCTCACCGAGGAGACCGCCCGCAGATCCGCCAAGCGCCTGCGCACTCTGCTCGGCACAGACGCGCTCTGCCTCACCGACCACGAGTCGGTCCTCGCCTGGGAGGGCGTGGGGGAGCACCACCGCGCCGAGATCATGGGACGGCTGGCGGGTCCCCTGGAGACCGGCCGGGGCGAGGCCTTCCGGCTGACCTGCGACATCCTCGACTGCCCGGTGCGCTGGGCGGTCGTGGCCCCCCTCACGGTCGACGATCGGGTCCACGGGGCGCTCGTCGCCTGCGCGCCCCGCGAGTCCGCCGTCCTCGTCCGGGCCGCCGGGGAGGTCGCCCGCTGGGTCTCCGTCCAGCTCGAACTGGCCGATCTCGACCAGTCCCGCACCCGGCTGATAGAGGCCGAGATCAAGGCCCTGCGCGCCCAGATCTCCCCGCACTTCATCTTCAACTCACTCGCGGTGATCGCCTCGTTCGTCCGCACCGACCCCGAGCGCGCCCGTGAACTCCTCCTGGAGTTCGCCGACTTCACCCGCTACTCGTTCCGCAGGCACGGCGACTTCACCACCCTCGCCGACGAGCTCCACGCCATCGACCACTACTTGGCACTGGTCCGGGCCCGCTTCGGCGACCGCCTCTCGGTCACCCTCCAGATAGCCCCCGAGGTCCTGCCGGTCACCCTCCCCTTCCTCTGCCTCCAGCCCCTGGTGGAGAACGCGGTGAAGCACGGCCTCGAAGGCCGGATCGACAAGAGCCACATCAGCATCACCGCCCAGGACGCGGGCGCCGAGGCGCTCGTCGTCATCGAGGACGACGGCGTCGGCATGGACCCCGCGGTGCTCCGCCGCATCCTCGCCGGCGAGACCAGCCCCTCGGGCGGCATAGGCCTCAGCAACGTCGACGAGCGGCTCCGCCAGGTGTACGGCGACGACCACGGCCTCGTCATCGAGACCGCGGTCGGCGCGGGCATGAAGATCACCGCCCGGCTGCCGAAGTACCAGCCGGGCGTACACCCGGACGGGGGAATCCCCCGGGCCTGAGAGACACAGAGCGTGAGCCTCAGGTGCGCGACGCCACCATCCCCAGCGTCAGCAGGCCGAGGACGACCCATCCGAACCACAGCCAGCCGTTGCTGCCGAGCGCCACCGTGTAGGCCGTCACCACGACCAGCCCACCGAGGGTGAGCACCCCCATGGCCTTCGTCGAACCGGGCATCGCAACACCCTTCCTCAGGCTTCTTCTCCCTCCATGGTGCCCCCACTGGCGGAGACAGCGGTGCATACGACGAAATGTGCGCCCAGTTTCCAGCCGTCGTCGCTGATCCAGAAGCCGGACAGGACGCTGCTCGGCTCGTAGCCGTAGTCCTGCGGTCGCATCTTCTCGGCGCAGTTCTCCGGAGCGTTCCTGAAGGCCTGCGCATAGGTCGTCTGCGGGCTCATCTCCAGGAAGCCGAGCACCTTCTGCCGGTGGCGGTCCTGGCAGGAGACCAGCTTGGCCTTGTTCTCGTTGATCGTGTCGAGACAGTCCTGCTTCTGCAGGGTGGCCGTGTCGTTGAACACCGTTCCCAGCTCGCGATGGTGGCCCATGGGTCCGTACACCGGCCTGCGCTCGCCCAGCAGCAGACAGGCGACGCGGTGCCCGGCGGCGGCGAAGCCGTCGGTGGTCGGCAGGACCGCGTAGGTGCGGATGTCCACGAGTTTGCCGCGCGCCTCCTGGGTGAGCTGATCACACCGCGTGGCTCCGCTCGCGCGGGCGTCCTCGGCGGACGAGGCCTCGTAGAACGCCATCACCTGCCCGTCCGTGCTCGTGCTCGCGCAGCGCGGCAGGACCCTGAGTCGGGGCGTGTCGGCGAAGGGCGTGTCCTTCCAGGTGGCGTCCACACAGTCGCCGTCCCGCAGCGGCTCCGTCAGCCCCACGGTCTTCCCGTACGGCAGCGCCTCGCTCCCGGTGTCACCGCCGAGCCCGCCCGGCAGGTCCTGGATGTTCCCCATGGCGTACCAGGCCCCGCTCACCACGAGGGCCAGGCCGAGGGTGGTGGCCATGCCCGCGAGGAGGGCCCTGCCGCGGTGCCTACGGCGGCGCCCACCACCGCCACGGCCACGGCCACCGTCCCCGGTGGTCCGTGCGGGAGGGCCGAACCCCTGTCCGCCCGACGCCCGGTGCTCCGCCGGGGACCAGGCGTCCTGTCCGCCGTGCCCGGCCGACGGCGCGTACCACGGTGTCTCGTGCCGGACGTGGGGGAGGACGGGGATCTCCGGCTCCGCCGTGTGCGTCGGCTCGCTCGCCCACTGCGGCTGGGAGCCCAGGTCGGGCTCGGTGCGGGGGTGGGCCTGGGGTGTCACGATCGCGGAGAGCGCGGCCTCGGTCTCGGCGGCGGTGATCCGGTGCACGGGGTCCTTGGCGAGCATGGCGGACAGCACCGGCTCCAGCGCGCCCGCCCGCAGCACGGGGCGCGGTTCCTCCAGGACGACCGCGGTCAGCGCCGCGATCTCCGAGTCCCGCTCGAAGGGCCCGTACCCCTCGACGGCGTAGTACAGCGTGCACCCCAGTGAGAACAGGTCGGCCGCGGCGGTCGGCGGCCCGCCCTGCGCCCGCTCGGGCGCCAGATATCCGGCGGTGCCGACCAGGACGTGCGTGCGCGTGTACCGGGTCTCCTGCGTGTCGGGCTGGACGGAGATGCCGTAGTCGGTGAGCAGGACGCGCGCGTACGGCGATCCGGTGCGGTCCGGGGCGAGCAGGATGTTGGCCGGCTTGACGTCCCGGTGCATGACGCCGCGTTCGTGCCCGGCGGTCAGGGCGTCCAGCACGGCGAGCCCGATGCGGGCGCACTCGGCGGGCGCGAGGGCGCCGCGCCGGGTGACGAGCGCCTTCAGGTCGAGGGCGCCCGGCACGTATTCCATGACGATCCACGGCAGCTCGTCGTGTTCCAGCACGTCGTGCACCGTGACCACGTTCGGGTGGGCGCGCAGTCCGGCGGCGTGCCGGGCCTCGGCGCGGGCGCGGGCCACCCGGGCCGTGCGCTCCCGCTCGGCCTCGCCCGCATTGCGGAACACGATCTCCTTCAGCGCGACCTCGCAGTCCAGCTGCCGGTCGTGCGCCAGCCAGACATGGCCCATGCCGCCGCTGCCGAGCCGGTTCAGCAGGAGGTAGCGGTCGGCGATCACCCGGCCGACTCCCGAGTGCGGTGCTCCTGACTGCATCGGTCACTCCCCAGGTTCAGATCCGTACGGGCTGGGCGGGGTTCTCGACGGGAACGCCCGGGTCTCCGGGCGCTCCCGCGTCACCCGAGTCGCTCGGGTCCCCCGGGTGCCCCGGGCCGTCGGACGGCGGATCGCCGGTCGGATCGGGATCGTGCGTCGTCGGGGTGTCGGTGGGCGGGGTGTCGATGGGCGGGTCGCTGTCCTCCGGTGGAGTGGGATCGGGGTCGGGAGTGGTCGGTGGCCGGCTCGACCTGGTCGGGCTGGGCGGCGTCGACGGAGGGGTGGGAGTGGGATCGGGCGGTGGGGTCTGCGAGGCCTTGGAAGGCGTCGGGGTAGGTGGCGTCGGTGACGCTTTCTCGCTCGGCGGGGGAGAGCTCTCCTCCGTGGGCGACGATCCGTCGTCCGTCGGACCGGAGCCGCCGCCGGACGGGGTCGTGTTCTCACCGCCCGGCGTCGATTCGCTCTCCGACGGCGATCCACCCGACGACGAACTGCCGCCCGTCTCCCTGGGCCCGGTGGAGCCCGGGTCGGTCCCCGTGGAACCGGAGTCCGACCCCGGCCCGGGCCCCGATCCGGACCCCGAGCCCGACCCCGATCCGGGCCCCGGCCCCGAATCGTCCGTGCTCTCCCCGTCCGTACCTCCCCCGTCCGTGCTCTCCTCGGACGACGCCCCCGGCCAGTCCACCCGCAGCGCCACCGCGGCCCCGAACTCCAGCTCGGTGCCCGGCCCGGGGCTCGACCCGATCACCGGCGCGTCACCCGGCGGCATCCCGTCCCCGGCGACCGTCACCGCGAGGCCCTTGTCCGCGAGGGCCGCACTGGCCTCGCCGAACGTCATGCCCCGTACCTTCGGCACCGGCTGCCGCGCACGCGTGTCGAACGTCGTGTCGGACTCGCCCGTGGTGCCGACCTCCCGGCTGATGCCCTGGTCCGGGTCCTCGACGTCGACGAGCTTGATCTCCTTGAGCTGCTCGGGCGCGGGCTTGACCACGACCAGCGCGGACTCGTCGAAGCCCTCCCACTCCTTGTTGCCGTCGGCGAACTCCACCTTCACGCGCTTCGGGTCCTCGTCGAAGGCGCGCAGGGGATTTCCGCAGCTGCACTTCACGGCGGGCAGGCCCTGGTCGTCGACCAGTACCGCGATTCCGGCCTCCAGCAGCGCGTCGAAGGGGACGGCCTTGCCCTTCTTGTAGTCGTGGTTCTTCACGAGGGTGTCGTGGCGCAGGAGAACGGGTGTGAGTCCATCGAGATAATTTCCGATTCCGTCGACCTTGATGCCGACGACGCGGGCCCAGTCCTGAGCCTTTTTCTCGTTCTCGGGGGCGGTGAGGAAATCCTCCAGCTTGCGGACGTCGCAGACCTTCGGTTTCTGGGTGCCCCCGTACAGGCCGGGGGTGTTGCCCTGCTGCAGACCGCTGTGCGGCTCCAGGGACCTGAGGTCGGGCTCGTCCCGCCCCAGCTGTTCGCCCTCGTCGAAGAAGGGTGCGAGAGACGGCACCCCCGCGGCCACGGCCTTCACGGCGAGGATCGACGGAGCCGAGTCGCCGCATCCACTCAGGATCACCCCGCCCACGAGCACGACGGCGATCCTCCGGGCAGCCGATTTCCCGGCTTTTCGCAAACACGTTCGTAAGCAGGCGTGAATGGTCATGACCGCTCCCCCCGGCGGTTTCCCCCGTCACCCCGCAGAGCGGACGCGGGGCTCACGCATCATGCTACTGAAGGGCAAAGCCTTTCGGTCAAGGAAATAAAGATGAGCGGGGTCATGGGGTCAGACAAAGGAATTGGGGCGCGAAAAAGAAATGTGACTCAACGACTGCGTGCGTTGAGTGAGGCCAGATAGGCGTTGTACGCCTCGAGTTCCTTGTCGCCGTCCCGGTCGGCCGCGCGGTCCTTGCGCCGGGCCTGCCGCTGCTCGGAGCCGTACCACTGGAAGAGCAGCGCCAGCAGCACGAGCACCGAGGGGATCTCGCTGAACGCCCAGGCGATGCCGCCGGCCGCGTTCTGGTCGGCGAGCGCGTCGATGCCGAGGGAGGCGGGCGGGTTCTCGTACGTCTTCACCATCGGCGTGGACGCCATCATCAGCGCGATGCCGAAGAACGCGTGGAACGGCATGCCCGCGAACAGCTCCAGCATCCGCATCAGATAGCCCGGCCGGTGCGGCCCCGGGTCCACTCCCATGATCGGCCAGAAGAAGAACAGCCCGACCATCAGGAAGTGCGTCATCATCACGATGTGCCCCGGCGTCGACCCCATCAGGAAGTCGAACAGCGGCGTGAAGTACAGCCCGTACAGGCTCGCGATGAACATCGGGATCGTGAACGCCGGATGCGTGACGATCTTCATGTACCAGCTGTGCAGGAACATCAGCAGCAGCTCACGGGGCCCCTTCCGCCCCTTGCCCGCCGTCGGCAGCGCCCGCAGCGCCAGCGTGATCGGCGCCCCCAGCAGCAGCACGATCGGCGCCAGCATGCTGACCACCATGTGCTGGACCATGTGCACGCTGAACATGACCATGCCGTAGTCGTTCAGCCCGGTACACGTCACCAGCAGCACGAGCAGCACACCGACGACGAACGCGACCGTCCGCCCCACGGGCCACTTGTCCCCGCGCCGCACGAGCCGCACGACGCCCCAGCCGTAGAGAGCGAGGGCCGTCAGACAGGCGACGAGGAAGAACGGGTCAGCCGACCACGCCAGTCCCCGCCCGAGGGTGAAGGGCAAAAGCCCCATACCGTGCCCGCTGTGATCCATCCGCCGGCTCCTGTTTCGTGGGGGTTGAGCGCTGTACGTCCGCCCCAAGACTAGAACCGCCCCCGGCCGCCGCTACGACCGGGGGCAGAGCAGCGAGCCCCTTCAGGGGCGCGGGGAAGTGCGCGAGCGACCACGAACGACCCGCGGCCCGCACATCACCTGCTGGACCGAGCTCTCATCGGCGTCCTAGAGCACACACTCCGCTTCCGCGTACCGCTCCGAAGGCACCGTCTTCAACGTCTCCACGGCCTCGGCCAGCGGCACCATCACGATGTCGGTCCCCCGAAGCGCGGTCATCCGACCGAACTCCCGCCGGTGCACGGCCTCCACGGCGTGCCACCCGAACCGGGTCGCCAGCACCCGGTCGTACGCGGTAGGCGTACCACCGCGCTGCACATGCCCGAGGATCACCGGCCGCGCCTCCTTGCCGAGACGCTGCTCCAGCTCGATCGAGAGCTGACGCGCGATCCCGGCGAACCTCTCGTGGCCGTAGATGTCCTTGCCGCCCTCGTCGAACTCCATCGACCCGGCCTTCGGCTTGGCCCCCTCCGCCGCCACCACGATCGCGAACCGCTTGCCCGCCGAGAACCGCTCGGCGACCTTCGCGGTCAACTCCTCGATGTCGAAGGGCCGCTCGGGGACGACGATGGCGTGCGCGCCGGCCGCCATGCCGGAGTGGAGCGCGATCCAGCCGGTGTGGCGGCCCATGACCTCCACGACCAGAACCCGCTGGTGGGACTCGGCGGTGGTCTTCAGCCGGTCCAGTGCCTCGGTGGCGACCCCGACGGCCGTGTCGAAGCCGAAGGTGACGTCCGTGACGGCGATGTCGTTGTCGATGGTCTTCGGCACGCCCACGATCGGCAGGCCGTTGTCCGACATCAGCCGGGCCGCCTTGAGCGTGCCCTCACCGCCGATGGGGATGATCGCGTCCAGACCCAGCTCCTCGACATGGCCCTTCGCCCGCGCCACCCCGTCCCGCAGATGGGAGGGCTGGACCCGGGAGGAGCCGAGGATCGTGCCGCCGCGGGCCAGGATGCCCGCCACCGCGTCCAGGTCGAGCTTGAGGTAGTCGCAGTCCAGGAGACCTTTCCAGCCGTCCCGGAAGCCGATGACCTCGTCGCCGTGGTCTACGACGGCACGGTGCACGACGGACCGGATGACGGCGTTCAGTCCGGGGCAGTCGCCGCCGGACGTGAGGACACCAATGCGCATAGCCCGAATACCTTCTCAACGTGGGCCGGGGACCGGACCACGTTGTCCGGCTGGAATCCCCGCCACCCTACCGGCGGCAGGGGGCGGGGCCGTAGCGGGCGTCCGCCTGCTGGACGGCCCCGCACAAGTGAGCGGAGGCCTGGTCAGACGGGCTTTCACACGTGAGCGGAGATGCTGTCGGACGGGCATGCGTACGGGCAGTGAGGAACCGTTTCTCAGGCTCCTCCGCCCGCCTCACGGACCGTGCTACGCCGGCTGCGTGGCCGCCTCGATGCGCTCGTTGCGCAGCGCCTCGAACCAGCGGTCGTCGGTCGGCGGCAGCGCGTTCACGTCGAGCGCCAGCTTCAGCAGCAGGTCGGCGATCTGCGGGTTCCGCGCGAGCACCGGCCCGTGCATGTACGTACCGAACACCGTGTCGTTGTACGCGCCCTCCGTGCCGTCGCCCGTGCCGTTGCCCTTGCCGAGCCGCACCTGTGCGAGCGGGCGGGCGGTGGGGCCGAGGTGGGTGATGCCCTGGTGGTTCTCGAACCCCGTCAGCTGCGGCAGCCCGAGGCGCGGGTCGATGTCCGCGAGGACGTCGCCGACGCAGCGCTCGCCCTCACCGCGGGTCGTGGTCACGTCGAGCAGACCGAGGCCGGGCTCACGCTGACCGAGATCGTTGACGAACTCGTGGCCGAGGATCTGGTAGCCGGCGCAGACCGCGAAGACGATCGCGCCGTTGTTCACCGCCTGGTACAGATGCCCGTCGCGGCGCAGCCGCTCGGCGGCGAGCCGCTGCGGACGGTCCTCGCCGCCGCCGATCAGGTAGATGTCGCCGGAGGTCGGGATCGGCTGGTCGCTGCGTACGTCCAGCCGGGCCACGTCCAGGCCGCGCTGGCGCGCCCGGCGTTCCACGACGAGGACGTTGCCCTGGTCGCCGTAGGTGCTGAGCAGGTCCGGGTAGACCCAGACGACCCGCAGACTGTTGTCGCTCATGAAAGTCGGTGCCCCTCGCAGTCGTTCGTGGTCGGTGCTCAGTTGCCCACGCGGCGGCGCAGGTCCTGGAACGCGGTGTAGTTGGCGATGACCTCGATCCGGCCCGGCGGGCACATCTGCACCGCCTGGTCGAGGCTCTCGCAGACCTGGAAGTGCTGGTTCGCCACCTCCAGACGTACCGCGAGGTCGAGCTTGCGGTCGCCGAGCACGAAGATCGGGTGGCCGGTCAGCCGTGTGTAGTCGACGTCCCACAGCCAGGAGGTGTCGGTGCCGTCGGCGCCGCGCGCGTTCACCGACAGGATCACCGGCGCCGGCGGCTGGTCGATCAGCGAGAACGTCTCCAGCCAGCCCGCCGGGTTCTTCGCGAGCAGCAGCCGCAGATCGCGCTGCATGAACTGCACCACGTCGTACCGGCCGGCCACCGCCTGCACCTGGTACATGCGTTCCAGGGCGACCTGCGGCGGTACACCGAAGACGGCGGCGGTCGCGGCCGACGAGGCGGCGTTCGCCTTGTTGGCGCGGCCCGGCAGCTGCAGATGGATCGGCCAGGCCGAACCGTGCGGGTCGAGGACGTGGTCGCCCGAGAGCGCCCAGCTCGGCGTGGGGCGGCGGAAACCGCACTCGCCGCAGAACCAGTCGTCGCCGGGGCGCTGCATCACACCGCCGCAGGACGGGCAGGACCAGGCGTCGTCCTTCCACATCTGGCCGACGGCGACCCAGATCACGTTCGGGGAGGACGAGGCCGCCCACACGATCAGCGGGTCGTCGCAGTTGGCCACGACGACGGCCTTCGTACCGGCCAGGCCCTCCCGCCAGGCCTCCGCCATCATGCGGGTCTCGGCGGCGCGGTCGAGCTGGTCGCGGGAGAGGTTGAGCAGCGCGATGCACTTGGGGTCGGTGTCCCGCGCGACACCGGCGAGGTACTTCTCGTCGACCTCGATGACCGCGAACTTGGCGTCCGAGTTCCCGGCGAGCGCCGAGGTGATGCCCGCGGGCATGTTGGCGCCGAGCGCGTTCGACACGACCGGGCCCGCGGCCCGCAGCGCCTCGGCGATCAGCCGGGTCGTGGTGGTCTTGCCGTTGGTGGCCGAGACCAGGACGACGTCCAGGCTCTGCGCGAGCCGGGCGAGGAGGTCGGGGTCGAGTTTGAGTGCCACCCGGCCGCCGATCACAGATCCGCTACCGCGTCCCGCGGCACGCGATGCCGCCGCGACCGCCTTGCCCGCCGTCACGGCCAGCTTGGCCCGCGGCGTGAGCGGGTCCGAGTTGCCTGCCATCAGTTCTCGATCCTCCTTGCGTACAGCGCCGCGCCCAGTCCCGGCAACATGTGGACCAAAGCCTATCGAGATCCACTCACGCGCCCGAATCTCGCCGGGTGCGTTGCCCTGGCCGGACCGGCTAAATCGGGTCTGAACGTACCCTTGCCGCCATGCGAAGCGGCTCGATTCCCGGCGCCCGAGGGCGCGTTCTCCCCATGACACTCCTCGGAGACCCCGTATTGCACGCGCCCTGTGAAGACGTGACGGAGTTCGGGCCCGAACTGGTGCGGCTTGTGGAGGACATGTTCGCGACGATGTACGACGCGCGGGGGGTGGGGCTCGCCGCGAACCAGGTCGGCCGGGGGCTTCGGGTGTTCGTGTACGACTGTCCGGACGACGAGGATGTGCGTCATCTCGGGCATGTGGTGAATCCTCGGCTCGTCTCGGCGGAGGGGATCGTACTGCGGGGGCCCGAGGGTTGTCTGTCGCTGCCCGGTCTTGAGGCGGGGGTGGAGCGGTACGACGAGGCCGTGGTGGAGGGGTTCACGGTGGACGGGGACCGGGTGCGGGTACCGGGGACCGGGTTCTTCGCGCGGTGCCTGCAGCACGAGTGTGATCACCTTGAGGGCCGGGTGTATGTGGACCGGCTGTCGGGGTGGAGACGTTCTCGGGTGATGAGGAAGGTCGCGAAGGCGTCGTGGGGGTCGTGAGTGCGTCGGCGGGTGCGGGTTCGTCGTGGCTGGTCGCGCAGTTCCCCGCGCCCCTGACGGGGCGCGCCCACGCCGGCCACGCCGAGAAGGGGGCCCACTAGAAGCCCGGGCCGCCCACCTTGTCGCCCGCCGCTGCCAGGCGGCCCCAGAGGAGGTCCGCCAGGCTGCGGACCAACTCGGCCCTGGTGAGGGGGCGTTCGCCGAGCCACCAGTCGCCCGCGGCGTGCATCATGCCGACGATGCCGTGGCCCCAGACACGGGCCAGTTGGCGGCTGTCGGGGCCGAGGTCGAGGCGGTCCTCTATGACCGTGCCCAGCTCCTCGCCCATGCGGCGCAGGAGGGGGGCGGAGTGCTTGCCGACGTCGAAGCCCTGCTCGCCGGGCTGCTCGCCGGGCTGACCGCCCTCGGCGGGGTGCATGAGGAAGCGGTACACCTGGGGGCGGGCCTCGATGGCCGCCAGATAGGTGTCGAGGGTCGCCTCGACGCGTTCACGGCGCTCCGCCGGGGCGTCCAGCGCGGCCCGCAGGGAGTCGAGGAGGGCGTCGGTGTGGCGCTGGGCGAGAGCGGCGTAGAGTCCGCCCTTGTCGCCGAAGTGGCGGTACAGGATCGGCTTGGTGATGCCGGCCTCGGCGGCGATGGCGTTCATCGACGCTCCCGGGCCGTCGCGGAGCACGACTCTGTCCGCGGCTTCCAGCAGCTCACGCCGACGACGGTCGGCGGACCGCTCCTGGTCGGTCCGCTGCGTGGTGTCCATGAGTCTCTCCCCCAAATACTGATGACAGTGACGCCCTGCGCAAACTAACACTGATTGGCACGTGCCGATCGAACGGGCTACCGAGCCCGGCGCGGGAGTTGACTTTTCCTACCGACCGGTAACAGACTCGCGTTACCGCAGGTAACATCTTAGTGCAGTGCTGGAGGCGCGTCATGGCCGAGTTCACCATGGAACTCAACGAGGAACAGCGAGAGGTTCGCGACTGGCTCCACGGATTCGCCGCCGATGTGATCCGCCCCGCGGCGGCCGAGTGGGACGAGCGCGAGGAGACCCCCTGGCCGGTGATCCAGGAGGCCGCCAAGGTCGGCATCTACTCCCTGGACTTCTACGCCCAGCAGTACTTCGACCCCACCGGCCTCGGCATCCCCATGGCCATGGAGGAGCTGTTCTGGGGTGACGCGGGCATCGCCCTGTCCATCGTCGGCACCGGCCTCGCGGCCGTCGGCGTCCTCGCCAACGGCACCGAGGCGCAGATCGGCACCTGGATCCCGCAGATGTACGGCGATGCCAACGATGTCAAGGTCGCCGCCTTCTGCTCCTCCGAGCCCGACGCCGGTTCCGACGTGGCCTCCATGCGCACCCGAGCCGTGTACGACGCGGCCAAGGACGAGTGGGTCCTCAACGGCACGAAGACCTGGGCGACCAACGGCGGCATCGCCAACGTCCACGTCGTCGTCGCCGTGGTCGACCCCGAGCTCGGCTCCAAGGGTCACGCGTCCTTCATCGTGCCGCCCAACACGCCCGGCCTGTCCCAGGGGCAGAAGTTCAAGAAGCACGGCATCCGCGCCTCGCACACCGCCGAGGTCGTCCTGGAGGACGTACGCGTCCCCGGCTCCTGCCTCCTCGGAGGCAAGGAGAAGCTCGACGAGCGCCTGGCGCGGGCCCGTGAGCGGGCCAAGGCCGGCGGCGAGCGGGTGAAGAACGCGGCGATGGCCACGTTCGAGGCGTCCCGCCCTGCCGTGGGCGCCATGGCGGTGGGCACCGCCCGCGCCGCGTACGAGGTCGCCCTCGACTACGCCAAGACCCGCGAGCAGTTCGGCCGGCCCATCATCGACAACCAGGGCGTCGCCTTCCAGCTCGCCGACATGCGGACCTCCGTCGACGCGGCCCGGCTGCTGGTGTGGCGGGCCTCCTGGATGGCGATCAACGGCAAGCCGTTCACCGCGGCCGAGGGCTCCCAGTCGAAGCTGTTCGCGAGCGAGACGGCGAAGAAGGTGACCGCCCAGGCCATCCAGATCCTGGGCGGCAACGGGTACACCCGGGAGTACCCGGTGGAGCGGATGCACCGGGACGCCGCTATTTACACCATCTTCGAGGGTACGAGTGAGGTGCAGCGGCTGGTGATCGCCCGGACCCTGTCGGGGATGCCGATTCGGTAGCGCCGTGGGTGTGACCGTGTCGGTCGGGCCGCGGGTGATTCGTGGTTGCTCGCGCAGTTCCCCGCGCCCTCAGGGGCGCGGGCTGCTGATCAGCGGTGACGGCATGTGAACCCGACGGGAGTGCTCGATGACGCGTACGGCCGGAGAAGTGCTGGAAGCCACCGCCGCGCGGCTCGCCCCGGAACCCGACGCCAATCCTCTGCTACCCCTGATCGCCTCCGGTGCGGCCGATCTCGACACGCTTGCCGCGCTCGCCATGGAGCAGCGACTGGTGATCGCCGCGGATCTGCTCTCCTTCCGCCATCTGGCCGAGCGGTCGGCGGTCGAGGAGCCGGCCTGCGCGCCCTTCTTCGAGATGCTCGCGGAGGGGGAGGCGGTGGCGGCGGAGCGGCTCGGGGCGTTCGCCGAGGCGTGCGGGGTGGACGCGGAACGGGGTGCGGCGTACGAGCCGCTGCCGGGCTGTCAGGCCTACCCGTCGTACGTCGCCCGGCTCGCCCTCAGCGCCGCCCCGGCCGACGTCGTGCTCGCGCTCAGCGCCAACTTCGCTTCCTGGGGCGGCTATTGCGCGACGATCGCGCGGGCCCTCCGCCGCCACTACGGCTTCACGGACGAGACCTGCGCCTTCTTCGACTTCTTCGCCGAGCCGTCACCGGAACTGGACCAGAGGGCGAGGGTGGCGGTACAGGCGGGGTTGGACGCGGGGCGGATCGATGCGGAGGCGGTGAACGGGTACGGCCGCCTGCTGCAGAGCTACGAGTCGATGTTCTGGACCACACTGGCACGCCCCTGAAGGTGGCGCGGGGAACTGCGCGACAAGCCACGACGTACCCGCGGGCGTGTACGGTCGCGAGTGCTACGGCGGACAGGCGAACCACCCTAGCCGGAGGCGGCCCCGCTGCTGTGCGCGATGCACGCCACGTCGATGCGGTCGGCCAGCTTCGCGAGTTCGATCGTCAACGCCGCGACCGTGTCCTCGTCCAGCCCTTCCTCACCCGCCTCCACCAGGTGCAGCCACCGTCCGCCCACCGTCCGCAGCAGCTTGCTCACATCGGCCGCAGACACCTGCAAGGTCCCGCGGTCGTCGACGATCAGAGGCAGAGTCACTTCGCGGTTCACAACGGGGATGGTAGTCGCGTAATGCTCACGCCCCGTGCCATACGGTGGTGATGTTGCAGAACTCCCGGATTCCGTGTCCGGACAGCTCGCGCCCGTATCCGGACCGCTTGACCCCGCCGAACGGGAACGCCGGGTGGGAGGCGGTCATCCCGTTGACGTAGACCGCGCCGGCGTCGAGGTCCCGGACGAAGCGGTCGACCTCGGCGGTGTCCCGCGTCCACACGTTCGAGCTGAGCCCGAAGGGCGTGTCGTTGGCGATCGCGATCGCTTCGTCGACGTCGGCGACCCGGTACAGCGTGGCGACCGGCCCGAACGCCTCCTCGCGGTGGATGCGCATCTCGGGGGTGATGTCGGCGAGGACGGTCGGCGGGTAGTACCAGCCGGCCCCGTCGGGGCGCTCGGCGCCGCACAGGACCGTGGCGCCGCTTTCCACGGCCTCGTCGACCAGCTCCTCCAGATCCTCACGGCCCCGCTCGCTGGAGAGCGGCCCGACGTCGGTGTCCTCGTCCAGCGGGTCGCCGACCTTCAGTGCCTTCATGCCCTCGACGAAGCGTTCGGCGAAGGCGTCGTACACGTCGGCGTGCACGATGAACCGCTTCGCGGCGATGCACGACTGCCCCGTGTTCTGCGCCCGGGCCGTCACGGCGATCTCCGCCGCCTTCTCGATGTCGGCCGACGGCAGGACGACGTAGGGGTCACTGCCGCCGAGCTCCAGCACCGTCTTCTTGACCTCGTCCCCGGCGACCGAGGCGACGGCCCGGCCCGCCGGTTCGCTGCCGGTGAGGGTGGCGGCCCTGACGCGCGGGTCGCGCAGGATGTCCTCGATCGCGCCGGAGCCGACGAGCAGGGTCTGGAAGCAGCCCTCGGGGAAGCCCGCCCGGCGGAAGAGGTCCTCCAGGTAGAGCGCGGTCTGAGGGACGTTCGAGGCGTGCTTGAGCAGGCCCACGTTGCCGGCCATCAGGGCGGGCGCGGCGAAGCGGATCACCTGCCAGAGCGGGAAGTTCCACGGCATCACGGCGAGCACGGGGCCGAGCGGGCGGTAGCGGACCAGGACGCGGGAGGCGCCCGAGTCCTTCACGTCCGCGTCGGAGGGCTCCACGTCGGTGAGCAGCACCTCCGCGTGGTCGGCGTACCAGCGCATCGCCTTCGCGCACTTGGCGGCCTCCGCGCGGGCCTGCTTGACCGGCTTGCCCATCTCGGTCGTCATCACCCGCGCCACGTCCTGCGCGTCCTCGTCGAGGAGATCGGCGGCCCGGTGCAGCAGACGGGCACGCTCCGCGAAGGACGTGGTCCGGTAGGTGCGGAACGTGGTGTCGGCGGTGGCGAGGCGGCGCTCGATCTCCTCCTCGCCCAGGGCGTCGTACGTCTTGATCGTCTCGCCGTTCGCCGGGTTGACCGTGGCGATGGGCATGCTGGCCTCCTGCGTGGGCTGTCCTTCGACCTTCCCGCGCGGCGGCGCACGCCGCAACGCGGACTCAGTGCGAGTGCTCCAGGAGACGGTCGAGAAACTCCGCCTGTGCCGGGACGATCACGGCCCGGGCCCGTTCGACGGTGAGCCACTCCACCCGGTCCAGCTCCGGGAACTCCTGAATCCGCCCCGACCTCGGCGGCCACTCCATCCGGAAGGTCCCCGGCACCACGGTGGCCGGGTCGAGATCCGCCTCGATGGCCCAGGCCGTGACGAGCTTGCCGTTCGACTGCCGCACCTCACCCAGCGGCACGGCCTCCCCGTCGGGCGGCGCCAGCCCCAGCTCCTCCTGGAACTCCCGGCGGGCCGCCTCCCAGGCCGGCTCGTCCGGCTCGTACTCGCCCTTCGGCACGCTCCAGGCCCCCGCGTCCTTGTGCGCGAAGTACGGGCCGCCCATATGGCCGAGCAGGACCTCGACGCCGTGCTCGGTGCGGCGGTGGAGCAGCAGACCGGCACTGCGCCTGGGTGTGGTCAACGTGTCACCTCGGGGTGTGCGGCGAGCAGGGTCTCGACCGTATCGGCTTCCGCGGGGGTCTTGTCCTCGCGATAGCGGATCACGCGGGCGAAACGCAGGGTGACACCGGCCGGGTAGCGGGTGGAGCGCTGGAGGCCGTCGTACGCGATCTCGACGACGAGTTCGGGGCGTACGGTCACGCCCCAGCCGTGCTCCGCCACGGCCAGCTCCGCCAGCCGTTCGGTCTGCCAGGTCAGCAGGGCGTCGGTCATGCCCTTGAAGGTCTTGCCGAGCATGGCGAAGGAGCCGTCGGCGGTGCGGGCGCCGAGGTGGAGGTTGGAGAGCTTGCCCGTGCGGCGGCCGTGGCCCCACTCGGCGGCCAGGACCACCAGGTCGAGGGTGTGGACGGGCTTGACCTTCAGCCAGGACGCCCCTCGCCGGCCCGCGCTGTAGGGGGCGTCGAGGGCCTTCAGCACGACCCCTTCGTGGCCGCGTTCCAGGGTGTCCGCGAGGAAGCGCTCCGCCTCGGCGAGGTCGCCGGGGCCGTTCACCAGGGTGCGCCGGACCCGCATCGGCTCGGGTACGAGCCGGGCCAGTACGGCGTGGCGGTCGGTGAAGGGCAGGTCGAGGAGGTCCTGGCCGTCCACGGAGAGCGCGTCGAAGAAGACCGGGGAGACGGGCACCTGCTCGGCCGCCGTCGCCACATCCACCCGCGAGCCGACCCGCCCGGCCGTCTCCTGGAAGGAACGGGGCCGCCCGCTCTCGTCGAACGCGATCACCTCCCCGTCGAGGATGAACCGCTCGCCCCTCAACTCCCTTGCAGCGGAGGTCAGTTCGGGCAGCCGGTCGGTGATGTCGTCCAGGGTGCGGGTGTACAGCCGTACGTCGTCGCCGACGCGGTGGACCTGGACGCGGATGCCGTCCAGCTTCTCCTCCACCGCGCACGCGCCCAGCTTCGCCACGGCCTCCGCGACGGAGGACGCGCTGTGCGCCAGCATCGGCAGGACCGGCTGCCCGACGGTGAGCCGGAACCCTTCCAGGGCCGACGGCCCCTCCGCCAGCAGTGCCTGGGCCACGGTCTGCAGCGAACCGGCGAGCATCACCGCCCGGCGTACGTAGGCGGCGGGCGCGCCGGTGGCCCCGGCCAGCCCCTCCACGGCCAACGCGTCCAGCGCGCCCTGCCGGACCTCGCCGGTGAGCAGCCCGAACAGGTACCGCTGCTCGTCCTCGGTGGCCGCGGCCAGCAATTCACCGACCAGGCGCGTGCGTTCGGCTTGTGAGCCGGGGCCGGTGGTGTGGCCGATCGCCGTCAGGCGGGCGTCGACCTCGTGGACGGTGAGGGTGGGGTCGGTGGCCGGTGGGATCCGCTGGTTCAGGAGCTTCCAGCCGATGCCGAGCCGGCCCTGTGGCAGCCGGCCCGCGAGGTACGGGATGACGATCGGTACGTCCGCCGCCTCGGCGTCCCGGAAGAGCTCGGCGAGCAGGGTGGTCTTGCGGGACCGTGCCGAGGTGGCGGCGATCTCTTGCGACACGCGGGCGAGCCGGGCGAAGAGCATGGGGCCATGGTCCTACGGAGTTCAGCCGGGCGCCCAATTGGGGTGGGGCGCGGGTGCGTCGTGACTGGTCGCACCTACGCGGCGGCAGCCGCATATTCAGCACAGCCCCGCGCCCCTTCGGGCGATGGCCCTTCGGGCCGATCGATCATCCCGCGTCCAGGTCCGTCATCAGCAGCTCCCCGTTGATCGTGGCCCCTGCCCGGTAGCCGGAGGAGGCCGCGTTGATCACCTGTTCGGAGAAGGCCATCGCGTTGCCGACCGCCCAGACGCCGGGGACGGTGGTCAGGCCGGTCGGGTCGACCACCGGGTAGGTCCCGAAGGGGGTCTCGTTCATTTCGGCGCCCAGCTTCTCCAGCAGGCCGGTCCGGGGGATCGGGCGGGGGGCCGTGAAGAGCACCGAGCGGTCGTGTGCCGTGCCGTCGGTGAGTCGGACGCCGGTGAGGCGGTCCTCCTCGACGATCAGGCCCGCCACCTCTCCCGGCACCACCCGGACCCCGGCGGCGGCGAGACGGCGCAGGTCGTCGTCGGAGAGGTCGGTCTCGGCGACGGTGTGCAGGAACATGGTCACGTCCTTGGACCACTGGGAGACCATCAGCGCCTGGTGCACGCTCCTCGGGGTCGTGGCGAGCACGCCGAACGGCTCGTCCCGGACCTCCCAGCCGTGGCAGTACGGGCAGTGCAGCACGTCCCGGCCGAAGCGCTCGGCGACGCCGGGCACGGCCGGCAGCTCGTCCTTCAGGCCGGTGGCGACGACCAGGCGTCGGGCGCGCACGGGTCGGCCGTCCGCGAGGGTCACCGTGAAGCTCCGCCCGTCCTCGTCCCGGGTGACGTCCGCCGCCCGGTCCCGGACCAGCTCGACGCCGTAGCGGGCGATCTCCTCCCGGCCGACGGCCAGGAACTCCGCCGGCGGCATCCCGTCACGGGACAGAAAGCCCTGCATGTGGGCGGCGGGCGCGTTGCGGGGCTCGCCGGCGTCGACGACCAGGGTGTGGCGCCGGGCCCGGCCGAGGACCAGGGCCGCAGAGAGCCCCGCCGCGCCGCCGCCGATGACGATCACTTCGTACTGCTCGGTCATGGTGACCACCTCCGGGACGACCGTCGCCCGAGCACCGCAGCATTGACAAATGTCTTTGCCGAAACTGCAATACAAGGCATGAGCGAGATGAACGAGATCAGTGGGGCGGGGGAGGGGCCCGCCCGGACGGACGAGGTTCTCGCCGGTGTCGGACCCCGGCTGCGGCGGATCCGGAGGGAGCGGGGGGCCACGCTCGCCGGGCTGTCGGAGGCGACCGGGATCTCGGTGAGCACGCTCTCGCGGCTGGAGTCGGGGCTGCGCAAGCCCAGCCTGGAGCTGCTGCTGCCGATCGCGCGGGCCCATCAGGTGCCGTTGGACGAGCTGATCGGGGAGCCGCCGGTCGGCGACCCGAGAATCCGGTCGAAGCCGATCGTGCGGCACGGGCGGACGTACTGGCCGCTCACCCGGCAGCCGGGGGGTCTCCAGGCGTTCAAGGTGCGGGTCGAACCCCAGGGGCAGCAGGAGCCGGAGCCGCGCACCCACGAGGGCTACGAGTGGCTGTATGTGATGTCCGGGAAACTCCGGGTGGTGCTCGGCGAACACGATCTGGTGATGGTCGCCGGGGAGGCCGCCGAGTTCGACACCCGGGTCCCGCACTGGTTCGGGTCGGCGGGGGAGGGGCCGGTGGAGTTCCTCAGCCTGTTCGGGCCCCAGGGGGAGCGGATGCACGTGCGGGCCAAGCCCACCCGTTCGTGACGCACGCTACCGGGCGCGGACTGTTCCCCGAAGGGCAAGCGACCGCTTAGTATGCGTACGACAGTCGAGTCGACCCGGTCAGACGACGAAGTCCGAAGAAGTCCGTGGAGGCACCGCATGCAGGCATGGCAAGTGCACGAGAACGGCGAGCCGAGCGAGGTGATGCGGCTCCAGGACGTGGAGCGGCCCACGCCCGGTGACGGCCAGGTCCTGCTGAAGGTGCGCGCCGCGAACATCAACTTCCCGGACGCGCTGATGTGCCGGGGGCACTACCAGGTCAGGCCGCCGCTGCCCTTCACCCCGGGCGTGGAGATCTGCGGCGAGACCGAGGACGGCCGCCGGGTCATCGCCAACCCCGCCCTGCCGTACGGCGGACTCGCCGAGTACGCGGTCGCCGACGCCGCCGCGCTGCTGCCCGCGCCGGACGCGCTGGACGACGCCGAGGCCTCGGCCCTGCACATCGGCTACCAGACGGGCTGGTTCGGCCTCCACCGCCGGGCCCGCCTCGAAGCGGGGGAGACCCTGCTCGTCCACGCTGCCGCCGGAGGGGTCGGCAGCGCGGCGGTGCAGCTCGGCAAGGCCGCCGGAGCCACGGTCATCGGCGTCGTCGGCGGCGCCGACAAGGCCGCCGTGGCCCGGGAACTGGGCTGTGACGTGGTCGTCGACCGGCGGAGCGAGGACGTCGTCTCCGCCGTGAAGGAAGCCACCTCAGGCCGGGGCGCGGACGTGATCTACGACCCCGTGGGCGGCGAGGCCTACACGCAGTCGACCAAGGTCGTCGCCTTCGAAGGGCGCATCGTGGTCGTCGGCTTCGCCAGCGGGACGATCCCCAGCCCCGGCCTCAACCACGCCCTCGTCAAGAACTACTCGATCCTCGGCCTGCACTGGGGCCTGTACAACACCAAGAACCCGAAGCTGGTCCAGCACTGCCACGAGCAGCTCACCGAACTGGCGGCCCGGGGCGTCGTCAGGCCGCTGGTGAGCGAGCGCGCGCCGCTCGACCGCGCCGCGGCCGCCGTGCAGCGCGTCGCGGACGGCGTCACCACGGGCCGTGTCGTCGTGGTGCCCTCGCTGGAGAACGGAGCCGCCGCATGACCGACGCAGCCGAACTCCGGCGCCGCGCGGCCGAGTTGCTGGCCGCGTACCCGCCCGCGACCACCGACCGCCTGGACTTCCTGCGCGCCCGCTTCGACGCGGGGCTCGCCTGGGTGCACTACCCCGAAGGCCTCGGCGGCCTCGGCGCCCCGCGCTCCCTCCAGGCGGTGGTGGACACGGACCTGGAGGCGGAGGGAGCCCCCGACAACGACCCGCGCCGCATCGGCATCGGCCTCGGCATGGCCGCGCCGACGATCCTCGCCTACGGCACGGAGGAGCAGAAGCGCCGGTATCTGCGGCCGCTGTGGACCGGCGAGGAGGTCTGGTGCCAGCTCTTCAGCGAGCCCGGCGCCGGATCGGACCTCGCCGCGCTCGGTACGCGGGCCGTCCGCGAGGGCGACGGCGACTGGGTCGTCAACGGGCAGAAGGTGTGGACGTCCAGCGCGCACATCGCCCGCTGGGCCATCCTCATAGCCCGCACCGACCCGGACGTGCCCAAGCACCGGGGCATCACGTACTTCATCTGCGACATGACCGACCCGGGCGTCGAGGTCCGGCCGCTGCGCCAGGTCACCGGCGAGGCCGAGTTCAACGAGGTGTTCATCACCGACGTCCGCATCCCGGACTCGCGCCGCCTCGGCGAGGTCGGCGACGGCTGGAAGGTCGCGCAGACCACGCTCAACAACGAACGCGTCGCCATCGGCGGTATGCGGCTGCCCCGCGAGGGCGGCATGATCGGCCCGGTCTCCAGGACCTGGCGCGAACGCCCCGAACTGCGCACCCACGACCTCCACCAGCGGCTGCTGAAGCTGTGGGTCGAGGCCGAGGCCGCCCGGCTCACGGCCGAGCGGCTGCGCCAGCAGCTCGTCGCCGGACAGCCCGGCCCCGAGGGCGCCGGCATGAAGCTCGCCTTCGCCCGCCTCAACCAGGAGATCAGTGGCCTGGAGGTCGAACTCCGGGGCGAAGAAGGCCTGTTGTACGACGACTGGACCATGCGGCGCCCGGAACTGGTCGACTTCACCGGCCGCGACGCCGGCTACCGCTACCTCCGCTCCAAGGGCAACAGCATCGAGGGCGGGACCACCGAGATCCTGCTGAACATCGTCGCCGAGCGCGTCCTGGGCCTGCCCGGCGAACCGCGCACCGACAAGGACGTCGCGTGGAAGGACCTCGCCCGATGACGGATCTTCTCTACTCCGAAGAGGAAGAGGCACTGCGGTCGGCGGTACGGGACCTGCTCGCCGACCACTGCGACGCGGCCGGCGTGATCGCGCGCGTCGAGTCGGACGACCCGCACGACCGCGAGGCCTGGAAGGCGCTCACCGACGGCATGGGCCTCGCCGGACTCCTCGTGCCCGAGGACCGGGGCGGCCAGGGCGCCACGCACCGTGAGGCCGCCGTCGTCCTGGAGGAGCTGGGGCGCGCGGTCGCCCCAGTGCCGTACCTCACGAGCGCCGTCGTCGCCACCGAGGCCCTGCTCGCCTGTACCGCCGACGACCTGCTGGCCGAGTTGGCGTCCGGCCGGAAGATCGGCGCCCTCACGGTCGCGCTCAACCTGTCGGCCGGCAGCGCCTACCACGTCGTACGGTTCGAGGACGGCGCCCTGCACGGGGAGTTGACCGGCATCGCGGACGCGGCCGTCGCCGACGTGCTGCTGGTGCCCGCCGACGACGGCGGCCTCTACGCGGTCGACGCCTCGGCCGCGACCGTCACCCCACAGGTGTCGCTGGACCTGACCCGGCCGCTGGCGAAGGTGACGCTCGACGGGGCGCCGGGCCGCCTCCTCGGCGACGCCGAACCGGCCGTACGCCGTGCCCTGCGCGCCGGGGCCGGGCTGCTGGCCTCCGAGCAACTCGGGCTTGCGGAGTGGACGTTGACCGAGACCGTCCGCTACCTCAAGGAGCGCAAGCAGTTCAACCGGCCCGTCGGCGGCTTCCAGGCGCTCAAGCACCGGCTCGCGCAGCTGTGGCTGGAGGTCGTCAACCTGCGGGCCGCCGCCCGGAACGCGGCCGACGCGCTCGCCACCGGCAGCGAGGACGCCGACCTGGCGGTGGCCGTCGCCCAGGCGTTCGCGGCGCCCGTCGCCGTGCACACGGCCGAGGAGGCGCTGCAACTGCACGGCGGGATCGGCATGACCTGGGAACACCCCGTCCACCTGTATCTGAAGCGGGCGAAGGCCGACTCCATCGCGTACGGCACCGCGGGCGCCCACCGGGCGGCCCTGGCCGAACTGGTCGACCTCCAGGCCCCCTGACGTACACCCGGAGAAGAGCAGGCGAAGCCCGCCCCACCTGGGGTGGGCTTTCCCCTGTGCGCGCGGTGATCCAGGTGAACGAACGACGGCGGTCCGGCCAACTCCCCGCAGGGCACTGCTCATCGGCCCCTTCCGGCTCGCATACTCGCTTCCGTCCGTAACCGGCCCCACCCGGGAGGCAGAGCATGGCCCTCACCACCCGTCGCAGAGCCCTCACCGCCCTCGGCGCCGCCCTCGCGGGCTCGGTCGCCCTGCCCGCCACGAACGCGCTGGCCGACGAGCGAAAGCACCGCCCACGTCCGCTGTGGCGCGCCCACGCGCACAACGACTACGAGCACCCGCGCCCCCTCCGCGACGCCCTGGACCACCGCTTCGGCAGCGTCGAGGCCGACATCTTCCTCGTCGGCGACCAGCTCCTCGTCGCCCACGACGCCGCCGACCTCGACCCCACCCGCACCCTGGAATCCCTCTACCTGGACCCGCTCGCCGCCCGCGTCCGCGCCCACCACGGCTCGGTCCACCGGGGGCACCGCAGGCCCTTGCAGCTTCTGATCGACATCAAGACCGAGGGCGCGTCGACGTATCTCGAACTCGACCGCCATCTGCGGCGCCACCGGCACCTGTTCACGACCTACGCGCACGGCCGGGTGTACCCGGGCGCGGTCACGGCCGTGATCTCCGGGGACCGGGCCGCCCGGGTGCCCATGGAGGCGCAGACCGTGCGGCGGGCCTTCTACGACGGGCGGCTGGCCGACCTCGTCAGCGCGACGCCCGCGCCCGCCTCGCTCATCCCGCTGATCTCCGACAACTGGTCGCTCAACTTCACCTGGCGGGGCGTCGGCCCATTCCCGGACACCGAGCGCGCCAAGCTGCGCCAGATCGTCTCGACGGCTCATGGGCGCGGGCAGAAGGTGCGGTTCTGGGCCACACCGGACCTGGCGGGCCCGGCGAGGGACGCGCTGTGGGGCGAGTTGGTCGCGGCCGACGTGGACTACCTCAACACGGACGACCTCGCGGGGCTCGAAGCGTTCCTGGACGCACACCGGTCTGCGTAGAGCGGCGCGGCCACGACACGTTCGACACGACACGTTCGACACCACACGTTCGGCGGACACGTCAGCCGCACGGCCGAACCCTCCGCTACGCCACACTTGCGGCCGAATGCCGCGAAGTGGGCGTGGCGGAGGAGGTTGACGGTGGCCATTTCCATCTCTGTGGTGCTGCTGCTGGCGATTCTGGCGGTCATCTTCGTGCGGAACGGAGCGCTGAAGGTCTCGCACGCGGCGGTCTGTGTGCTGCTGGGTTTCTCCATGGCCGGCACGAGTTTGGCGCCCACCATCCACGACGGCCTGACGGCCACGGCGGACATCGTCAGCAGCCTGAAGCCGTGACGCCGGGCGCGTGGACGGGGGACCCCGCGGGACTCACGGTTTCGTGAACACGCCGATGCCGTTCGGCACGGCCCGCTCCGTGCCGTCGCTCGGATGGTTCCGTACGGTCACGGCGGTCGCACCGGGCGCGCGGGCGACCAACGTGGAGGAGCCGCCGCCGTCCAGGCTGAAGGCGTCGACGGAGCCCAACCCCCGCATGGTGTCGGCGACCTCGGCGATGGTGAGCCCCGTGCGGTACGCGGCGGCGCCGTCCAGGGCGAGCAGCAGCAGACGGTGACCGTCGTCCGCGATGCCGGCGGCCGTGCGCACCGCCGAGGTGGTGGCGTCGAGACCTGGCAGCGGGCGGCCGCCCCGGAGGACCGGGTAGCCCCCGACCGCGAAGGCGTAGGGGGACCTGGACGTCGAGGCGACGAGGCGGTGCCGTACCTCGACCGCGTCACCCGGGGAGAGTTCGCGCAGCCACTGGGCGCCCGCCTCGCGGCCGACGAGGACGGTGGTGCCGGGGTCGACGGGGGCGCTGCCAGGGGTGCCGGCCGTGCGGACCACGCGGCCGTCCGCGACCAGGACCTCGTGGGTGTCGGTGCTGCACGGCGCCGCCCGGTCGGTGTCCGTGCCGCAGACCGCCCGCAGCCGGGACATCTCGCCCCAGTCCGAGGTGAACGCCCCGACGGAACCGACCGGCAGGGCGTACTGGTTGAGGCCGCCGAGCGGGCGGTCGCCCTCGGCGGTGGTGACGGAACCGTCGAGGGCGATGCTGTCCAGGCGGGCCGTACCGTCGGCCGTCACACCGAGCACGTCCTTGGTGCTGGTGCCCGGCGGCAGGGCCGGGCCGAAGCGCTGGCCGTTCGGCACGGCCGCCTTGAGCGCGTGCCCCTGGGCGATCGCCGGACCGACCGAGGCGCCCGTGGCCGCGACACCGGGATGCTGGGTCTCGGTGATGTTGAAGAAGTCGCCGTTGACCCCGGCCACGGCACCGGCGGAGGTGGCCAGTCGGGACACGGTCGCCCGCGCCGCCACCTTGCCGGGGTACAGGAGTCCGACGTCCACCTGACCGCGGCGCAGATCGACGCTCAGCACATGGGCGTGCGCCACCCCTCGGGCCGCCCGGATGTCGAACTCGGTGTACTCGACGCCCGGCGCGACGACGACGGCCCTGGACGCGCCACTGGCCGGTGCCGCCCCCACGAGGGCCGCGCCGGCCAGCACACTCCACACCGCGAGAACCGTCGGTACCGTTCTGAACCGTCCACCACGACGCGGCACGATGCCCCCTGATGTCTCGTCAACTGTCCCAGGACTCAGGGGAAGTGCACCAGACGACTACCGGCCGGGCGGCGGCTCGGTGTCGACGACGCGGGAACGGATGAGAAAACGCACTCCTTCGGGTGCCTCCAGTGAGAAACCGCTGCCCCGGCCCGGTACGACGTCGACGATCAACCGGGTGTGGCTCCACACCTCGTACTGCTTGCGGGACATCCAGAACCCGACCGACTCCTCGACCCCGTCGACGCTCAGCTCCGCGAGGAGGACGTCCGAGTCTCCCGTACGGAACTCGCCGTCCGGGTAGCACATGGGGGCGCTGCCGTCGCAGCAGCCGCCCGACTGGTGGAACATCAACGGGCCGTGGGCCGCCCGCAGCCGCCGTACGAGATCGGCGGCGGCGGGCGTCAGCTCTACACGCGGGACCACATCCATGTCCGCAGTGAACGCCTCGTCGGGTTGCGAGGACGTTGCGTGGCCCGTCAGCTCTCCGACGGGCCGCCCGAGCGGTTGCGGCGGCGCAGCAGGAGCAGGCCGCCCGCGAGGGCCGCGACGCCGCCCGCGGCGGTCCAGGCCGGGAAGTCGGAGGTGCCGGTCGCGGCCAGGTCCTCGCCCCGTCCGCCCTGGGCGCTCGCGGAGGCCGAGGGGGAAGCCGCGGAGGTGCCCTTCTTCGAGGTGGCGTCGGACTCCGAGCCGGACGCCGCGGCCTTCGCCGACGGCGCCGCGCCCGCCTCGGCGGCGGTCGCCCTGTCCCGGGTGAACGCCAGGGTGCCGAAGCCCAGTTGGTCGTAGCCGCCGCTGTTGGGGCCGTAGTCGCCGCCACCGCCCTCGGGGGCCGCCTTGGCCGCGATCCGGGTCAGGTACGAGGCGTCGAGGCCCCGGCGTTTGGTGTAGTGGTTGGCGATCATGGCCCAGATGGGGCGGGTCATGTTCGGGTCGACGCCGGCGGCCCGGGACGCCGTCTCCCGGCCGGACCAGCCGTTGATCGCGCCCTTCGCGCGGGTGTTCTCGGTGTAGGCGACCTGGCCGCCCAGGCTCCACTTGGCCACGTACTGGGCGCCCTTGAGGAAGCGGTTGTCGTCGTAGCCGTACAGATCGACGCCCTGGTTCCAGGCCATCTCGCAGAAGGTGCCCATCAGGCCGACACCCAGCAGGGCGTGGCCCTGGTCGCGGCCCGCCTCCAGCCACTCGGCGAGGCCGTCGTCGTGGACGACGGGGATGGCCTTCTTGACGGCGCCGAGGCCCTCGCCGTTCTTGAAGTAGTCGACCGCGCGGGCGACTTGTGCCTTGTCGTCGCAGAAGATGCCGGTGGCGAGGACGCAGGCCATGTTGGCGAGGTCCCAGTTGGGCCAGTAGTTCGTGACGACGGCGCCGTTGTGTCTGACCAGGAAGTCGTCGCTGACCCGGGCGAAGACGCCGCTCAGCATCTCCTGGAAGCGGTCGAGAGCGAAGTCCGGGTGGTCGCGGACGAGTTCGGCGGCGTTGGCGAACTGGTAGCCGTACAGCCCGGCGGCCAGGAAGCGGTCGGCGTTGCCCGCCAGCGAAGTGAGATTCGCCGACCAGGCGTTGAGGATCGCGACAGCCGTGTCGGCGTACGCGGACTCGCCGGAGACGTGGTGACGGAGGCCGTTCTGGTAGGCGGCGTGGACGTCGTTGTAGAGGGTCACGTAGTTCTGGCCGGTGCCTCCACGGGTCACGGTCGCCTGTGGGTTTGCCTGCCAGCCGCTCTGCGCGTGCCGGTTGGCGGTGAGCTTCGCGAAGCCCGCCGTGTAGGGCTCGGCGCTCGCCTTCACCTTGGCCGCCATACGGGCCAGGTCCGCCTGAGTGTGGAGCAGACCGGGGTGCGCGTAGGCGCCGCCCGCCGCCGCGGCCGGCGTCGCCGCCGTGCCCGTGCCGATTCCCAGGCCCGCCGCGCCCGCGGCGATACCGGCGATCCTCAGGGTGCTCCGGCGGCTGATCTGTGTTGTCACGTGGGGGTCCTCGGGTCTCGGGTACGTCTGCCTGCGAGAGGAGACGCACCGGCCCCCGGGAGATAACAGAAAGGGGGAGCGGTGCGTCTCTGCGCGCGGTCAGGCGCCCGGCGTCCAGCCGCCCAGCCAGTCCGCGACCTCCTGGTCCGCGGCCTGCGCGTCCGTCAGCTGCGGTCGGTCGGCGCTCGCGCCGCCCGACCCCGCGCCGGTGTTCCGGTACTCGGCGAAGCGGTCGTCCTTCCAGGAGAAGCCGCCCATGTCGGACCAGGGCTTGGACTTGATCGCTGCGCTGAGGGTGGAGTTGCGGACCGTGGTCTGCGGGTCGACCGTGGTGTCGCCGCCGGGGTGCCAGTTGCGGCCGAGGAAGAAGCTCGCGTCGGACACGTCACCGTTGACGGTGGACCGGTTGATGAGGATGCCCTTGCGGTTGCCGGGTGTGCTGGGTGCGGTGATGTACCCGGCGGAGGTGCCGTCCCAGCGCTTCTTCAGGGTGATGATCGACTGGTCGACGACGGCGGTGGCCCGGCCGAAGATGAAGTCGACGTTGCCCGTGATGTACGAGTTGGTGATGTAGACCCGGCCGAGCTTGTCCTTGGCCGCGCTCTCCAGCTCCAGGGTGTCCTGGTCGCCGTTGACGATGAGACTGTCGAGGACGATGCGGTCGGCCTGCGTCAGCAGCGCCACCGCCTGGTGGCCGGAGAGGCTCTGGTTGGCCTTCTCGTCGAAGTCGTTGGTGACGGTGAGGTTGCGTACCTGGGAGTCGTCGGACTGGATGGACACGGTCGCGCTGCCCGGCGTGCCGTAGGTGCCCGAGCCGTCCGGCTTCTGCATCCCGGAGGCGTTGCCGTACACGATCGTCGTGTCCTTGCGGCTGCCGCCCGAGCCCTGGATGGTGACGTGCGGCTTGTTGGACGGGACCTTGACGACCTCACGGTACGTGCCCGGCGCGACCGAGATCACCACGCGCGCGGTGTTGTTCGCGGGCACCGCGTCGACGGCCTTCTGCACGCTGGTGAACCGGCCGCTGCCGTCCTTGGCGACGGTCAGCGTGGTGGCCGCGGCGGCCTTGGTGGTGGCCGTCGTGCCGATCGAACCACGGGGTCCCGCACCGGACTTGAGGAGGGCGGGGACGTCGGCCGCCTTGTCGAGGGTGTAGCCGTAGTACGTCTTCGGGTCGAAGGCGGTGCCGCCGCTCTCGTTGCGGCCGGAGGTGCCGGAGAAGACGTTGCCGCGCTGGACCAGGGCGGCCGTGGAGTCCTTGGTGACCGGGTTCCTCAGGCCCTGGAAGTAGCTGTTCTCCAGCACCATCCTGGTGTTGCCGCGCGCGTAGTTGCCGTACGACGAGGTGATGTCCGTGCCGGACACGTCCTCCAGGAAGTTGTTGTACAGGTGCGCGTGGGCCACGTTGTCGGTGGACGGGTTGCGCTGTTCCGTCTCGCGGAACCAGTTGTGGTGGATCGTCAGGTCGGCGGTGGTGTTGGTGGTCCAGCCGATGCCGAAGGTCTTGTTGTTCTGGCTCAGCTTGTTCCAGGAGACCGTGACGTAGGTGGTGTCCTTGCGGCTGTCGATGAGGCCGTCCGCCATGTGCCGCAGGTCGTTGTGGTCGATCCAGACGTGGTGGGCGCCGTCCATCTGGATGGCGTCGAAGTCGTGGTCCTTGTCGTTCCAGGTGCCCTGGTAGGAGTCCCGGATCGTCAGGTTGCGGATGATGACGTTGTGGACGCCCGAGCCGAGGAAGAAGCCGCCGCCCACGATGTGGCCGGAGGTCCCGGAGCCGACGATCGTCTTGTCCGAGGCGACCTTGATCTCCTTGCCCACCGGGTTCATGTTGATCGTCGCGGCCACGACGATGACGTACGGCTCGGCGGCGGTCGCGTACTTCTCCAGGTCGGCCAGGGTCTTCACGGTGACCGTCCTGCCGTCGCGGCCGCCGTAGGTCCCGTTCTGGCCGAGCGCGTTCACCGAGGCGAAGCCGTCGGCGGACTCGGCCGCCCAGGCGGAGGTGGCCGCCGCGGCTCGGGGCTGGGCGTCCTCGCCGAACACACCGAAGACCGTGCCGTAGGCCATGGTTCCGGCGACCGCCAGGGACAGGGGGACACCGGCCACGAGCGCGGTCTTCCTTCTGCGGTGGCGGGCCTTGCCGTGATTCTCGCTCACGCGTCGCTTCCGTTCCGTGCGGGGGATGGTCGTCAGCGGGGCAGTCGCCGCCGGAGGGGCGGAGGTTGCCGCCTTCGGGCGCGAATTTCGGCCAGGAGAACAGAACTTCGCTTCGGGACCGGAATTGGCTGAGAATCGATCCCCGGGCCCGGAGTGGAACGGTCCATGTCACTTGTCACGGGCCTGTGGCGGCCGTTGACACGTGTGTGCAGGTCAGCGCCGGGCAGTCACAGCAGTACATCGTTTTTGTTGTTCACTTGACTACCGGGCGTCACACGCGATTGGCTCCGCCCAGCGAAAGTCAGCCAGTCACCGCACGTCATCGCGGTGATGATGGCCGCTTCGCTCTCCCCAGACGTCCCACCCCGGTCGCACAGCGAGGTGCCGCGCCCCCATGAACCCGCCCCCAGCGCCCCACAGAATCCTCACCGCCTTCCGCGTCACCGCGCTCGCCGCCGCCGTCAGCCTGACCGTCGCCGGCTGCTCGGTGTTCGGCGGATCGGCGTCTGATTCGGACATGGACGCGTCGGGTGCCTTGGGCGGCGGGATGAAGGTCGCGCTGATCACGCACAGCGCCGAGGGCGACGCCTTCTGGGACCTGGTCCGCAAGGGAGCGGAGGTCGCGGCCGCGAAGGACGGCATAGAGCTGACCTTCGTCAGCGACCCGGACGCCGCCGGGCAGGCCCAGCTGGTACGGGACGCGATCGCCGACAAGGTCGACGGCATCGCGGTGACCCTGGCCAAGCCGCGGGCGATGCAGGGCGCGGTCGCCGAGGCCCGCGCCGCCGGCATACCCGTGGTGGCCCTCAACTCCGGCATCGACGCGTGGCAGGCGCAGGGGCTGCTCGGCTTCTACGGCCAGGACGAGAGCGTCGCGGGCCGGGCGCTCGGCGACGAACTCGACGCCCGCGCCGCCAAGCACGCCCTGTGCGTCATCCACGAGCGCGGCAACGTCGCCGTGGAGGCCCGCTGCGCCGGCGTACGGAAGACCTTCGGCGGCCGGACAGAGAACCTCTACGTGGACGGCACCGACATGGACGCGGTGACCGACTCGATCACCGCCAAGCTCCGCCAGGACCCGACCATCGACGAGGTCGTCACGCTCGGGGCGCAGTTCGCGCTCGCCGCCGTGGACTCGGTCGACGAAGCGGGCAGCAAGGCCCAGGTCGCCACCTTCGACCTCAACAAGGACCTGGTCCAGGCCGTGAAGAGCGGTGACGTCCAGTTCGCGGTGGACCAGCAGCCGTACCTCCAGGGCTATCTCGCGGTGGACGGGCTCTGGCTCTACAGGACCAACGGAAACACCAGCGGCGGCGGTGTCGAGCCCGTGCTCACCGGTCCCGCGTTCGTGACCAGGAAGAACATCGCCGGCATCGCGAAGTTCGCGGCGAACGGGACCCGTTGACGGGACGCGGCCGGCCTCCCGCGAGGTCTCCGGCGGGCCGAGGCATCCGGGCCGCCGGACGGACAAACGGAACCTTCCGTTCGGGCATGACCGTGGTGCGGAACCCAAGCATCCGGAACGGTCGTGTAACGGCGACGCCAAACTTCTGACCACCCCTGCGACGTGCGCTCACTTGTACGGATAACATCCTGCGCATCCCCTGTGCGCTGTACCGACAGGTGTTCAGCCACCCATCTCGGCCCCCTGTCGCCCCGTCCCCCGATCCCTTCCGCTCCCCGCCAACCGCCCAAGGACGACGATGCCCCCACGGACCGGCGCCCGGCGCCGTCTCGGCTCCATACGTCTCTCGCTGATCCTCCTGGCTCTGATCCCCAGCGTCACCCTCGCCGCCAGCTGGGCCGTGACGACGACCCAGATGTTCTCGGAGGGGCTGCGGCTGCGGGCGCAGACCGGACTGAGCAAGTCCACCGGCGCCATGGGCACCGACGCGACCCTCGCCCTGCAGCGCGAGCGGGCCCTGTCGGCCGCCTACATGGCCGCCCCCGGCAGCTCCATGGACGCCCTGGAGCAGCAGCGCAGGGAGACCGACAGGGCGGTCGCCAAACTGGACCGCCGCGCGAGCGAGATCGAGGAAGCCCCCGACCGCATCGGCGACCAGCTGTACTCGGTCATGGGCGGGTCGAACAGCCTGGAGTACTACCGCGACCAGGTGGACAGCCCCACCGACATCACGCCCGAGCAGATCCTCGACCACTACAGCTCGATCATCGACGGCCAGATCCACGCCTTCCAGGCGCTCTCCCAGGTCGACGACGGCGACCTCACCTCGCAGGCCGGTCCGCTCGTCACCCTCGGACAGGCCGCCGAACTGGTCTCCCAGGAGGACGCGCTCCTGACCCTCAACTGGCCCTCGGGACAGCTCGACGAGCCGAACCGGGACCGCTTCGCCCAGGTGGTCAACGCCCGCCGCTGGCTCGTCGACAACCAGCTCGTGCCCTCGCTGGAGGGCGAGGTGAAGAGCGAGGTCGAGCGGATCGTCCAGGGCAAGGACTGGCAGGCGCTGCAGGCCGTGGAGGACCAGGTCCTCTCGGCCCACACCACGGGCACCGGGAACGGCCGGAAGACCAGGCTGCCGGAGTCCCAGGCGCGCTGGAACGACGCGATGGCGAAACTGTCCGCCCAGTACGAGCAGTTGATCCGGGCACAGACCAAGGGGCTGCTGGACCGCAGTGGTGAGGAGGCGCGCGGGCTGCTGATCAAGGCCGGCTCGCTGAGCGCCGCCGGACTCGCCGCGCTGCTGCTGTGCGTCATGATGTCCTGGCGGATCACCCGCTCCCTGTCCCGCCGCCTCACCGGCCTCAGGACCGCCACCCTCAGCCTCGCCGAGGAACGGCTGCCCGACGTCGTGGCCCGCCTCGACCGGGGCGAGAAGATCGACGTCGACACCGCCGCGGCCCCGCTCGACTACGGCACCGACGAACTCGGCCAGGTCGCCAAGGCGTTCAACGCCGCCCAGCGCACCGCCGTGCACACCGCCGTCGAACTCGCCGACACCCGGCGCGGCTTCCAGCGCGTCATCCTCGGCATCGCCCGGCAGAGCCAGAACCTGGTCAACCTCCAGCTCAGCAAGCTCGACAAGCTGGAGCGCCAGCACCAGGACCCGGAGATCCTCAAGGGCCTGTACGAACTGGACTCCACCGCCAGCCAGCTGCGCCGCTACGAGGAGAACCTGGTCATCATCAGCGGCGAGCGGCCCGGCCGCAGCTGGACCGAACCGGTCGCGCTGATCGACATCCTGCGCAGCGCCGTCGGCGAGGTCGCCGAGTACCAGCGGGTGGAGGTGCACACCGACGACGACGTGTGGATCGCCCCGCCCGCCGTCGCCGACGTGATCCACCTCCTCGCCGAGCTCATCGACAACGCCACCTCGTACTCGCCCGCGCCCAGCCCGGTGAGCGTCCGCGCCGCGACGGTCGCCAAGGGCCTCGCCCTGGAGGTCGAGGACCGCGGACTCGGCATGTCCGAGGACGACTACGCCGCGTTCAACGCCCAGCTCGCCGTGCCCCCGCAGTTCGACGTCGTGGCCCTCGCCGACGACCTCCGGCTCGGCATGTTCGTCGTCGCCCGCCTCGCCACCCGGCACGGCATCACGGTCACCCTGCGCGCCTCGCCCTACGGCGGCACCACCGCGATCGTGCTCATCCCGGACGAGATCGTGGTGCGCGAGGCCCCCGCCCCCGGCGAGGACGGCACCGACACGGCCGAACCGCCGGCCCGCACCTCGCTGGTGGCCGCACGGGTCGCCGCCGCGGCCGAGTCCGCACCCGAGCCCGTACGGCAGGACCCGGACCCTACGCCGGAGGAACGGCCCGTCACGCACGGGCACACCGCCGATGCCGCCGAGGACGGGAACGGGAGACAGCCGGCCGCCGCCAGGAAGCCTCCGGCCGCGAAGAAGGGCGGCCTGATGCCGTTGCCCCGCCGGATCCCGCAGACCAGTCTGGCGGCGGAGCTGAAGGAGGACGCGGACCCCTGCCCGGACGGCGACGCCGACGACTTCACCGCCGAGCGCGCGGCCTCCTCGCTGGCCGGATTCCAGCGCGGAACGCTCCAGGCACGTGACGACGACGCGGAAGCCGAGTACGCCCCGGGGGAGGAATCCGCATCCGAAGACCCAGGAGACCGAGTCCCCGCCTCCGGCACCTGACGTCCCCCCGACTCCCTCCCCCGCAGACCGCTCATGAAGGACACACAGATGACACGCCCCATCCCCGCCACGCACAGCCAGCTCGACCAGCTGCTCACCGGACTGGTGGACCGGGTCGCCGAGGTCGACCACGCCGTCGTGCTCTCCGAGGACGGACTGGTCGTCAGCAAGTCCACCGCGTTCCTGCGCGACGACGCCGAGCGGTTGGCTGCGACCGCGTCCGGGCTGATGAGCCTCAGCAAGGGCGTCAGCATGGACTTCCGCGGCGGCCCCGTGCGCCAGCTGCTCATCGAGATGGGCAACGCCTTCCTGATCCTCACCAACGCCGGGCCCGGCGCCAACCTCGCCGTGCTGACCCGGCAGGGCGCGGACGTGGGCGTGGTCGCGTACCAGATGAACATGCTGGTGAAGAAGATCGGCGAGCACCTCAGCGCGGCACCGCGTGCCGGTGTCGTCGCGGCCGACAGCGGCGAGTGAGGTGAACGGAGGCGATGCGGCGGGCCGGCTGGTTCGCCCGTTCACCCTGACGGGCGGCCGGACCCGGCCCGCTCGTGGCGACTTCACCCTGATCACCATGGTGGTGGCGGTGGACCCGCAGCCGGCCGGGGGCACCCGGCCGCAGCCGGAGCACGCGCGGATCCTCAAGCTCGGCGCGAAGCCGATCGTGGTCGCGGAGCTGGCCAGCAAGCTCGACCTCCCGGTGAGCGTGGTCGCCATCATGCTCTGCGACCTGCTGGAAGCGGGCCGCATCAGCGTGCGCCAGCCGCGCCTGATCTCCCGCGCCCCCGACCTGGACCTGCTGAAGAAAGTGAGGGACGGCCTTGGCCGGCTCTGACCCCACCCCCCAGGGGATCGCGGCTCCCGACACGGTGAAGATCCTCATCGCCGGGGGATTCGGTGTCGGGAAGACGACCATGGTCGGGTCGGTCAGCGAGATCGTCCCGCTGCGCACCGAGGAACCCCTCACCACCGCCGGTCTCGGCGTCGACGACCTCGACGGCATCCCGGACAAGCACGCCACCACGGTGGCCCTCGACTTCGGCCGGATCAGCATCGGCCAGGACCTCGTGCTGTATCTGTTCGGCACGCCCGGGCAGCAGCGGTTCTGGTTCATGTGGAACGACCTCGCGATCGGCGCCCTCGGCGCCGTCGTCCTGGTCGACGTGCGCCGGCCCGAGTCCAGCTTCGCAGCCATCGACTTCTTCGAGCGCCGCAAGATCCCGTTCGTCATCGGCGTCAACGGCTTCCACGGCGAACACCCCTACGAGCCGGAGGTGATCCGGGAGTCGCTGGCCCTGCCCGAGAACACCCCCGTGCTGCTCTTCGACGCCCGGGAGCGCACCTCCTGCCGTGACGTCCTGATCGCCCTGCTCGACCAGCTGATCGCCGCCTCGGCCCGCTGAGGCCTACGGGCGGATCTCCTCGCGCACCAGGCCGGCCACGTGGTCGACGATCGTGTCGAGGACGTCCGCCCAGGCCGCGTCGGCGCCCAGCACCAGGTAGTTCAGGGTCAGGCCGTCCGTCATGGCGGCCAGGTAGCGGGCCAGGACCGGGACGGGCACGGTCAGTTCGAATCCCGTGGTCACGCGCAGCTGCTCGATCAGGTCGGCGTAGGTCTCGCAGTACATCTCGTACTGCCGCCGCGCCAGATGCTCGAACCCCGGCTCCCTGAGGGCGTACTGGGCCAGCTCGTAGGTGAGCATGTGCTCGCCCGGGTGGGCGGAGACATGGTCCCAGTACGCCTGGAAACCGGCCCGGACGGTCTCCCTGAGCGTCTCCCGCGGCCGGATCGCCTCCCGCACCAGCGTCACGTAGTGCCCGGTGATGGTGGTGATCACGGACTCGAGCAGCTCCTGCTTCGACTCGAAGCAGTAGTGGAAGACACTCAGCGACACGCCCGCCTCGGCCGCGATGGACCGGGTCGTCGTCCTGGGGACGCCGTCCCGGGTCATCGCGCGGATCGCCGCCTCGGTCAGCTGTCTGCGTCGTTCGGCCGACGGCAGGCGTGCCATGTGGATTCCTTTCCCCCGTTTCGTGCGGTCAGCTGCTGTAGACGCCGACCTCGTAGAGGGAGTAACCCCAGTCCGTGCCGCGGTCGGTCCCCAGCATCCGAACATATCTGGCCGTCACACCGGCGAACGTGGCCGTGTCCAGGCCGCCGTCGCCCGAGGTGGTGGACCACACGGTCTTCCACGTCGAACCGTCGGTCGAGACGTCGATCTGGTACGCCTTGCCGTAGGCACGCTCCCAGTCGAGGGTGACCTTCTTGACGACGCGCGAGGAGCCGAGGTCCAGCCTCAGCCACTGGCTGTCGCTCCAGTCGCTCGCCCAGCGGGTGCCGCCGTCACCGTCCACCGCCCGGCCGGGCTGGTAGCTGGTGACGGGGTTCGACTCCGACGAACTGGCCGTCGCCGCCACGCCCTTGGCGAGGTTCACGCCCGCCTGGTGGGCCTCGGAGGAGCCCCACGTGTCGAGGTAGGACTCGGCGCCCTTGAAGAGGTCGTCCACGACGCCCTGACCACCGACGAGCCGGATGTCCTCGATCCAGTCCGGGACCATGCCGACATGCGCGGCACCGTCGGTGTTGTAGTTCCACGTGCGCTGACCCGTGGTCTGCTTGTCGATCGTGGAGCCGCCGTCGACGCTCTTGAAGGGGTACGTCACCGGGTGCGAGGCGTCGGCGCCGCGCGGGGCCGGGTGGTCGCCGATGCCGTTGAAGTCGGTGCCGTAGCCGTAGCCCACGTCGTACTTCGTACGCAGCGCGTCCGTGCGCTCGGCCTCCTCGCTGAACTCCTCGGAGCCGTGCATGTACTGGGCGACGAAACCGCCGAGGGAGTAGACCCGCTCGGTCCAGTTCAGGTCCATCCAGCTGTGCGAGGACAGCACGCCCGGGTACGAGGCGGCCTCGAACATGTCCAGGACCTGGCCGGTGGCCTTGACGCTCATGTGGTCGATCTCGAGCATCATCTTGCGCTTCATCATGCCCTGCACGGCGTACTCGCCCAGGTCGGTGAGCCCGCGCACATTGCACTGCGCGTCCTCGTCGTACTCCGGGACCTCGGTGCCCGCCGGCAGGTCCTCCTCGGCCTCCGTGGACGCCTCACCGATCGGGTTGTCCTTCTGCGGGCCCTTGCACTTCTCCGTCTGCCAGAAGGTGCCGGTCGACAGGAACTGGCCGACGTTGATCGCCGTACCGAGACCGTGCTCGTCGAAGCGGACACCGCACAGCGCGTTGTCGAACTTGTGGCACAGGAACATGCTGCGCACACCCAGGTCGTACAGCTCGTCGAGGCCCTTGTCGATGTCCTCCTTGCCGCACTGCGGGATGTCGAGGATCTGCTTGCAGCCGAACGGCTCGGAGGTCTCCACCCCGAGGACGACGGCGAGCTTGCCCTGCTTGATGACCTCACGGGCCTGCGCGCTGTCGGTGACGATCCGGAACCAGCCCTTGCCGGCGCCGCCGTACTGCTTGTCGATGTAGTCCTGCAGGTCGTACGTCAGCTTCGCCTGCAGCCGGATCGAGGTCATCTCGTCGCAACCACGGTCCTTGAACGGGTAGATCGAGCAGATCATCCCGTTGGTGACCAGGTCGTTGACCAGCACCCGCTGGCCGCCGCGCCAGGCGCGCTCGATCCAGGCGTAGTAGTTGGCCTGGTGGGTCATCGAGTCGTACGCCGGCCAGTCCTTGAACGTCGGGTAGCCGACCGGGTCGTGCTTGCCGTCGCCGCCGTGGGTGATGTAGTCGAAGATCGCGAGGCTGCCGTCGGGGTAGTGCTCGGGGCAGTCCTTCAGCGCGTCGGCGATGCCGGACGTCGAGAAGACCTTGCCGCAGATGAGCCGGCCGCCGAACGCCTCGTTGGAGAACAGGTGGTTGTGCGCGTCGACGAACCCGCGTACGTCGCCCGCCGAGTCGGTCCCCTTGAACGGCTCGCCCGTCACGTTGATCTGGGAGTCGGGCGACGGCCGGGAGGTGGGCAGCCACCAGTCGCCGGTCGCGGCCGAACTCGACGACGGGCTGAGCAGCATGCCCATCGCGGTGAGGAACAGCGCCAGCACCATGAGGGGTCTGCGTCTGCGGTGGGCGCGTGGAGTTGTGGTCATCACTCACGTCCTCGGTCGGGGGGACGCACGGTCGATGGGCCAGACCGTTCCGGGACGCGTGAACACCCACGACGCCTGAGGGCCTGCCCGGGCCCGATTGTCATGGCTGGCACAAGCGATGTGACGAGAATCGCCACTGGGCTGACCCGAGTCAATAGTCCGGGACGGTTGACCTGATGGCACTCTCGGCTTTACGGCGGGATGACGCCACGTCACATTCCTGTGAAGGTACGGAGGTTGGTCCGGGACGGGCGGCCCGTCTCGGGCCCCGGACGTTCACCGAGGGGTGGATACGTTCACGAAAGCGCCCGTACCGACTGACGGATCACCAACTGCGTGCTCAGTACGACGTGGTCGTCGCCCCCGAGGCGCTCCTCGCGCTCCAACGCCAACCGGACCGCCGTACGCCCCAGATCCTCGTACGGCACCCGCACCGTGGTCAGCGCGGGGGAGAGGTCGGCGGCGAACGGGACGTCGTCGAAGCCGACCACGGAGACGTCGCCCGGGACCTTGAGACCGGCCTCGCGCAGCGCGGCCAGCGCGCCCGTGGCCACCATGTCGGTGCCCGCGAAGACCGCCGTGAACTCCAGGCCGGCCGCCAGCGCGTCCCGGGTGCGCTGATAGCCCGAGACCCGGGTGTACGGGCCGGGCAGCTCCAACTCCGCCAGGTGCGCCACCCCGTGGGCGCGCAGGGCGTGCAGGAAGCCGTCCCGGCGCTGCTCGGTCGTGCTCAACCCGCGCTCCCCGCACAGGAAGAGGACGCGCCGGTGCCCGGCGGTCAGCAGATGGTCGGTGGCCTGGAAGGCGCCGCCCCGGTTGTCGTACTGCACCACCGTGACCGGTAGATCGCCGGGCAGTGGCGGGCGGCCCACCAGCACGAGCCGGGAGCCCGCCGCGTCCAGCGCCGTCGCGTACTCGGCCATGCGCCGCTGGTACGCCTCGTCCTGCGGGGCCCCGCCGACGAGGAGGACGGCGGCCGCGTGCTGCTCGCGCATCAGCTGGACCAGGGCGTCCTCACGGGCCGCGTCGTCGTGCGTGGCGCACACCAGGCTCAGCCGGCCGCGTTCGGCGGCCGCCTGCTCCACACCTGCGGCGACATGGGCGAGGGAGGGGCCGGTGATGTCCTTCATGACCAGGGCGACCGGGCCGGCGACCCGGCCGGAGAGCGCCTTGGCGTGCACGTTCACCACGTAGTGCAGCGACTCGACCGCCGCCATGACCCGGGCCCTCGTCTCCGTGGAGACCGGGTAGTTCCCGGCGAGCGTGCGGGAAACGGTTGCTACGGAGACCCCGGCCTGCGCGGCGACATCCCGAATCGTGCTGGGCCGCTCGCCGCCCGTGGTGCTGCTCCGTCGACGCCTGGCCCCGTTGGGTTCGGGGCTGTTTCGGCGACCGTTTTCATTGACCGTCACGGTTCGACGTTACTGCATGGGAGGCTGATCGCGGGGCGTGGTTCGGTAACCGGGGCCACTGGAAGTGGTAAGCGTTTACTGGACGACGCCGGGCCGAACTCCTCCAGGGTTGCGGTGGCCTGTCCGGCGGGGCTCCGTTCGGAGCGGTCAGGACGACGGGTCGCCCGCCGAGACCGTGGCGGTCGCGGTGCCGGTGGTGCCGGCGGCTTCGGGGCTGACGGTCGGTCCCGGTACGGCCGGGGCCGGTACGGAGGGGAGCGGGGCCGGGGTGCGGCGGCGGCCGGCCAGGCGGCAGCCGAGGCACTCCCCGTGGCCGCCGCGGGCGGCGGGGTCGCGGACCCAGGGGCTCCACTGGTCCCGGGGGCGGGGCCCGGGTGGCTTGCCCCAGCCGGCGAGGTGGAGGACCCAGGTGACCAGGAGCGCCAGTACCGAGAGGGCGGCCCCCAGGGTGAACCCCGGTGACCAGCCGCAGACGCCCAGGCCGAGCGCCGTGGCGCCGACCGTGCCGAGGGCGGTGCCGGTCCAGCCGGCCACGGTGTGGCCGTCGTCGTGAAGACTCACGTCTCTGCTCCCCTCGCGCGCCGTGCCGAGCCACGGCACGGCGCAGCCACGCCGACGGCGCCGGACTATGATGTCTTAGCAACTAAGGAATCTAGCGTGCCTCGGAGGCGAGTTCAATGGAGGCCGATCGCCGTCCCACCGTCCCGGAGGCCATCAGTGCCATGGACGGCCTGATCGCGACGATGATCGTCGGCCAGCAGGAGTTCGCCCGGACTCTCGGTCTGAGCGTCACGGACCTCGTCTGCTTCGCGTATGTCCTTCAGGCCGGGGACGCCCCGGTCGCCGCCGGCGATCTGGCCGCGCGCGCACATGTCACCACGGGGGCGGTGACCGGCATCCTCAACCGCCTGGAGCGCGGCGGCTTCGTGACCCGGCAGCCGGACCCGGCCGACCGGCGCCGGGTCCGCGTGGTCGCGGTCCCCGACGCCGCCGAGCGGGTGGTCGCCGTCTACGGCCCGTTCTACGCCCGCCTCGCCGAACTCTTCGCCCAGTACTCGGCCGACGAACTGGCCCTGCTCACCGACTGGTTCACGCGCGCGGGAGAGCTGGCGCGCGGCTATCTGGACGAGTCCTGTTAGGCGGCTGTCCGGCGGCGCCTGGCGGCGCCCCGGCCTCCTTGCGACGGGAGAGGGTTCAGGGCAGGCGCGGGGCGGACCAGGCGGCGTCGTCGAGTGCCAGGTGGCGGTCGAGGGCGTCGCGGGTCGGGAGAGGGGGGACGTCCTTCCTGGTGCCGCGCGTCGCGGCGGCCAGGAGGTGGTTCCGCGAGCGCGGCTACGCCGCCGACGACGTGGAGAACGAACTCGACATCCGCTGCGTGGCGCAACTTCTGGGGCATGGTCGTCGGCGCCCCGGACCTACAGCCTGGGCGGCACCGGACAGGGCGAGATGTTCAAGGCCCGGGGAGCCGTCGCGGCCACGCTCGACGACAAGAACGCCGAGACCTGCGCGACGTACAACATGCTCAAGCTGAGCCGGCGGCTGTTTTTCCGGGAGCCCGCCCCGGTCCGTGGGTGGCCGAGGGACGGTTCTCCGGAGCCGAGCGGGACGCGGTCGTCGCTGCGGCGGTCCGGGCCGACCCGAGGCGCTGAACGTCGCACGGAGGGTTGACGTGTACGTGTCGGAATGGGTTCATGGGAGCGCTCCCATTGGCATCCCCCCACTCTCGACGCCTGAGCTTCTCGGCGCTCACCCCCACCTGGAGTCGCAATGAGAACGACAACGAGCCCACCGCGGCACACCCCCTTGGGCACCCTCCTGGCCGGACTCGCGAGCATGGTCGGGCTCGCGCTCCTCGGAGTCCTCGCCCCGGCCGTGGCCCAGGCCCAGTCGGCGCCCGGGACGCGAGCGACCGGCCTGCACATCAGTGACGGCCGGCTGCTGGAGGCCAATGGCAACGATTTCGTGATGCGCGGCGTCAACCACGCCCACACCTGGTACCCGGGCGAGACGCAGTCGCTGGCCGACATCAAGGCGCTGGGCGCCAATACCGTCCGCGTCGTCCTCTCCGACGGGCACCGCTGGACCGAGAACAGCCCGGCCGACGTGGCGAACGTGGTCGCCCAGTGCAAGGCCAACCGGCTCATCTGCGTCCTGGAGGTGCACGACACCACCGGATACGGCGAGGAGGCCGCGGCCGGGACGCTCGACCACGCCGCCGACTACTGGATCGGCCTCAAGGACGTGCTCGCCGGCGAGGAGAACTACGTCATCGTCAACATCGGCAACGAGCCCTGGGGCAACACCAACCCCCAGGGCTGGACCGCCCCCACCATTGCTGCCGTGCAGAAGCTGAGGGCCGCCGGTTTCGAGCACACGATCATGGTGGACGCGCCCAACTGGGGCCAGGACTGGCAGGGCGTCATGCGGGCCAACGCCCAGTCCGTCTACGACGCCGACACCACCGGCAACCTGATCTTCTCGATCCACATGTACAGCGTCTTCGACACGGCCGCCGAGATCACCGACTACCTGGGCGCCTTCGTGAACGCCGGACTGCCCCTGCTCATCGGCGAGTTCGGCGGCCCCGCCGACCAGTGGGGCGATCCGGACGAGGACACCATGATGGCCACCGCCGAGCAGCTCGACCTCGGCTATCTCGCCTGGTCCTGGAGCGGCAACACCGACCCGGTCCTCGACCTGTCGATCGGCTTCGACCCCACGCGCCTCAGCTCCTGGGGGCAGCGCATCTTCAACGGCGCCAACGGCATCGCGCGGACCGCCGAGGAAGCCACGATCTTCGACGGCGGCGCCCCGGGTGACACCCAGGCCCCGACCACCCCCGGCACCCCAGCCGCCTCCGCCGTGACGGCCACGACCGCCGCGCTCTCCTGGACCGCCGCCACCGACAACGTCGGCGTCACCGGCTACGACATCGTCCGGATCAGCGGCTCCACCGAGACCAGGCTGGCGGGCTCCACCACCAACTCCGTCACCCTGACCGGCCTCACCGCCGACACCGCCTACACCTTCGCCGTCTACGCCCGGGACGCGGCCGGCAACCGGTCCGCCCGCTCGGCCACCGTGAACGTCACCACCGAGGAGGGCGGCAGTACACCCGGCGGGAACTGCTCCGTCGCCTACCGCGCCACCAACGAGTGGCAGGGCGGCTTCCAGGGCGAGATCGTCATCCGCAACACCGGCACCACGGCCGTCAGCGGCTGGACCCTCGCCTTCGGCTTCGCCGACGGCCAGGCCATCACCAACATGTGGGGCGGGACCGCCACGCAGAGCGGTGGTGCGGTGAGCGTGAAACCCGCCTCCTACACCTCCACCATCCCGGCCGCGGGCTCCGTGACGGTCGGGTTCATCGGGAGCAAGGGCGCCACCAACACCGCACCGACCGCGTTCACGCTCAACGGGGCTGCCTGCGCGAGCAGTTGACCCGGGACGTGCGCCGACCCGGCGGGGACCGTCACCGGCCCCCGCCGGCCGCTTCAGCGCCGTACGAGCTCGATCCGGTACTCACGGGTCTGCGCACCGTCCTCGCCGGTCACCGTGACGACGGCCGTGGTCCGGCCGGTCCGGTCCACGGTGACGGTCGCGTACGGGTCGCGGGCCGTCGCCGTGACCGCCGCCCGGCTCGGATCGCCGGTGACGACCCGGTAGGCGGTGGTGTCGGGGTCGAAGGACGCGATCGGCTTTCCGGCGACCTCCACGGAGTCCGCGGCGGCGTCCGAGGAGACGCCGGGGGTCCTGGCGTACACCTCGATCTCGCTCATGGTGATGTAGCCGCCCTGACGTGCGGTCATGACCACGCGTACGCCGGTCGCCGGGCCCGCGTCGAGCGGGACGTCGACGACCGGTGTGCCCTCGGTGCCGACCGCGACGGGGTCGCCCGCGTCGGTCCACGGACCGTTCTCGGAGGCTCGGACCTGCACCTGCAGGCTCTCGGGGAAGGACGTGTTGGTCCCGTCCCGGTGGAAGTGGGCGACGACACGGTTCAGGTCGCGGGCCTTCGGCAGGGTGAAGGTGACGGTGTCGGACGGGTTCTTGGTGCCCGACCTCCAGTTGGACCAGGCCTTCTCGGCGGTGTTGCCGTTGCGCAGGCGCTCGGCGGAGTAGCCGCTCTCGGTGAACGTGGCACCCACCGAGACGTTCGGGTCGGTCGCGATGTTGGCTTCCGTGGCCTCGGTGACCTGGACGCGTACCGTCGCGTCGACCGTGCCGCCGTCGACGACCTCCGCCGTGCCGGACAGCGTCACGACGCCGGTCCTGTCGAACGCCGCGTCGGGTGCCGCGTCCCAGGTGACCGGGAGCGTGGTCCGGCCGCCGTGCCTGCCGAGGCCGACGACCGTCGTCGGGAGCTCCGGCGCGCCGCCCACGTAGGTCTTGGCGCGGCCGGGGACCGTCGAGGCGATGGTGTCGACGGTGACGACGGCCTTGGCGGGGATCTTCCGGCCGAGGGCGTCGGTCGCCTCACCCGTCACGCGCACGGTCCCCGGTCTGCTCCACCTACGGTCCGACGGCAGCTCCCACACGACGGGCAGGGCGCCCCGGGCGCCGTCCCGGAACACCGGAGTCACCGTGTCCGGCATCTTCGGCCGCAGCCCGGGGACGGTGAACGCCTCGGCCCGCTCGGTGCGCAGCACGGTCTCGTCGGTCACGGTCCAGCGCTGGTTGGCCGCCGAGGTCGGCGTGTACGTCGCGACTGCGGCGCCGTCCGCCGACGACTGCCCGGTGACGTCGACGAGACGCCCGGTGGCGGCGTTCACGAAGGTCCAACTGCCGTCACCCGTGGTCGACATGATCCACTGCGCGGCTTCGGGGACCGCACCGCCGGCCGGCTCTTCCAGGACGGCCCGGTTGTCGCGTACGGCGAGCCGCTTGCCGGTGCCGGCGTTGGTGAGCGCGTAGCGCTCGCGGTTGTCGGTGCCCGAGGTCAGCTGCTCCACGGACCACAGCTGCCGGGCGCTGCTCGGGTCGGTCGTGCGGATGACCACGCCGGTGCCGTCCTCCGACGGGGCCAGGGACTTGCCGCTCTGTGCGCCCTGGAGCCGGTAGACGTGGTCGTGCTGGACGAGGGCGGCGTCCTTCGCCACGCCGCTGACGCCCTCGACCAGGAAGGTGGTGACGGACTTGGCGGGGACGTCGAGGGTGGCCGACCGGCCGCTCACTCGGACCGGCGTGCCCTCGACGAGGGCGCCCTCGTCGCTCGTCACGACGGGGGTGACGGTGGCACGGGAGGAGACCTTGCCGAAGCGCGAGAGGTCGAGGGTCACCGAGCGCGCGGTCGTGCCGCCGTTGACGTGGACGACGCTGGCCGCCCGGCCGGACTTCTTGACCGCCGCGACGCTGGACGGGTCGTCGACCTTCACGAAGTGGTCGCCGGGGCGGATGTGGTGGGTGAAGTTCCGGATGGTGTGGAACTTGGAGTTGGCCCGGATCGGGCACGTCTCCAGGGTGTCCTCGGCGGTGCAGTTGAACGGGACGTGGATGCTGCCCCAGTTCTTGCCGGCCGCGGCCTGTGGGATGGAGTCCTCGACCGGCTGCCAGAACACCCAGGCGGAGGGCTCCAGTTCACGCATGTCGTCGACCATGCGGGTGGCGATCCCGAGGCCGGGCTCCATGCTGGTGAAGTCGGTGCCGGTGCCCCAGGTGCCCTCGACCTCGCTCATCCAGAGCTTCTTGTCCGCGCCCTTGGCGATGTCACGGGCGCTGGTGCGCATGCCGGTGCCGTAGGTGTGCACGTTGAGCTGGGGGACGGCGGCACGCGCGGAGCTGTCGTACGCGTTCCAGTTCTGGGTGAAGATCGTGGGGTTGGTCTCGTCCATCGCGGAGATCTCGGCGTCGGTCCCCGCGCCCTGGAGTGCCTTGTCGAGTGCGAGGACCACCTTCTGCTGGAGCGCGGGGCCCGCGTGCGCGCCCTCCTGTCGGCCGCCGGTGGGCTGGCCGTCCGCACCGATCTGGGTGCCCCAGTAGTTGGTGTTGGGCTCGTTCAGCGGGGCGATGGTGTCGAAGTCGATGCCGTGCTGCTTCTCCATCTCCTCGGTCACCCGCACCAGATACGCGGCGAACTCGTCGACGCGGTCCGCACGGATCTGGTCCGTGTTGGCGTCGAAGCCGCCGGAGACATAGCCGCTGACCGTCTGGAACCAGGGCGGCGAGTTGCTGAAAGCCTCCCAGGTGGTGATCTTGTCCTTGATCTGGTCCACCCACCAGCGCTGGCCGGAGTCGGCGTTCCAGTCCCAGTGGTCGGGGTTGTCGGGGTCCCACCACTCCATGTCCTGCCGGGTGGTTCCCTCGGGGGCCTTCCAGAAGCCCTCCATCGTCGCGCCGGCCTTCATGTAGTCCTCGCGGACGTCGGGGGCGTTGCCGCCGCCGATGTTGTAGCGCGCGATGTTGAGCTTCAGACCGTCCTCACCGAACAGCATGTCGACGAGCTGTCTTCGGACGGGCTCGGGGTAGTTGCCCGTGGCGTTGGCGAACCAGACGAGACTCGTGCCCCACCCCTCGAACTCCTGCTGCTGGTACGACGGGTCGATCCGTACGGTGACCGCGCTCGGCGCCGCGGAGGGCGAGGCCGGGGCGTCCGCGGCCGCCGCCGGGGCGGCCATCAGACCGGCGCCGAGCACCAGGGGGACCATGGGCGCCAAGGCCCGGACGATGCGATGTCGTGGAGTCACGACACTCCCTTCCACAACACAGGGACCACTGGGGTTTCGTTGACATGCCCAAAACACGTGCTTAGCATTCAGGAAACTGAAAGCGCTTTCTAGTCTCTGGGCACTCGTTTGTGTGCTTTTTTGTGTGCTTGTTTTCGCACGACCCGAAAGATCCGCCCACTCGCCCCGGGAGGAACCACATGAGGTCGTCGTTGTCACGCGCCGCACGCGGCGTTCCCGCTCTCACGCTCGCCCTGCTGCTCGCCGCGATCGCGCCCGTGGAGGCGGGGACGGGGGCGGACGTGGTGCCGCTGGCGGAGACGTCCCCCACCGGCTTCGCCGCCGTCAACGCGCTCGGCCAGAACGGCACCACCGGCGGGGCCGGCGGCCCCACCGTGACCGCCACCACCACCGAGCAGTTCCTGGAGTACATCGACACCACGGGCCCGCTGGTCATCCGGGTCCAGGGCACGATCGACATCACCAGCAAACAGGGTGTCCGCCCCGACAAGACCATCATCGGGGTCGGTTCGTCGGCCGTCATCAACGGCGGCGGTCTGGAGTTCTACCGCTCGTACAACGTCATCGTGCGGAACATCAGGTTCACGGGCGCCGAGGACGACGCCATCAGCGTGGGCCAGCAGTCGCACCACATCTGGATCGACCACAACGAGTTCGTCGCCCCGCTCGACGGCGCGGTCGACGTGGTCCGCGCCGCCGAGTACGTCACGGTGTCCTGGAACTGGTTCAACAAGACCGACAAGAGCATGCTGCTCGGGCACTCCGACGGCAACGGCAGCCAGGACACCGGCAAGTTGAAGGTGTCGATCCACCACAACTTCTTCGACGGCTCACGGCAGAGGCACCCCCGGGTCCGGTTCGGTGAGCCGGTGCACGTCTACAACAACTACTACAAGGGGAACGCCATCTACGGCGTCGCCTCGACCATGAACGCCGGCGTCGTCGTCGAGGGCAACCACTTCGAGGGCGTCCCCAACCCCTGCTATTCGGCGAGCGGTTACGACGCCTCCGGGCCGGGCCGGCTGGTCCAGCGGAACAACGTCTTCACCGGGTCCGGTACGTGCGAGACCAACGGCACGGTGACCGAGCCGCGCACCTACTACGGCTACACGCTGGACCCCGTGGCCGACGTCCCGGCCCTCGTACGGGCCGGGGCGGGCACCGGCAAGATCGGTGCCTGATCCCTCCCCCCACCCATGCACAGGAGCCCCCCACATGAGTTCACTGCGCAAGAAGACGGTCATGGCGGCGTTGGCGGCCGCGCTTCTGGCCGGACCCGGTGTCGCGCAGGCGGCCCCACAGGCCCCACAGGCCCCGCAGGCGGCCCCACAGGCCCCGCAGATCGCGCCGGTGCCCCGGGAGCAGGCCGCGGCAGCCACGATCACCTGGACCCTCGTACGGGCGAGCAACCCGACGCAGGACCAGCAGTCGGCGTACACGCTCATCACGGCGGCCATGAACGCGGCGGTCGCCCGGTACAACAACCTCAGCGACCTCGGGAAGAACATCACCGTCCGCTACGAGCCGGGCGTGCCCACCGCCGACGGCAACATCAACGGAACCATTCGCTTCGGTTCCAACCGCAGCTACATGAACGAGCGGACCGCGCTGCACGAGATCGCGCACACCATCGGGGTGGGCACCAGCTCGGGCTGGTCGCGGCTGGGCGGCAGCGGCACCTGGACCGGCGCACAGGCCACGGCGCTGGTCCGGCAGTTCGACGGGGCGAGCGCGAAGATCTCCACCGGCGGTGGCCACTTCTGGCCGTACGGGCTGAACTACGACAACGAGTTCTCCGGCACGGCGGCCGACCGGCACGTCCGGATCGTCGCCGCGATGGTGAGCGACGGGCTGTAACTCCGGTAGCGGCAGGGGGAGTTGGTGCCTGATGACAAAGGCGCCGACAGTAGCTGCGTTGTTGTGAGCATGGGGCGGTGGGGGCGCTTTCGCGGTCCTACCGTCCCAGCATGAACACGAGCCGCAGCAGGAGAAGGAACCCCAGGGCGCGGCGGAGCGTCGCGCTGGCTGTGCTGCTGACCGTCGGAGCGCTCACCGGGGCCGCCCCGGACGCCCGGGGCGAGGAGGCGCGGACCGAGACGGTCGTGGCGTCGACGAGGCCGGCCGACGGCGTGACCGAGACGCTGGTGCGCGTCAAGGCGCCGCTGCCGGCGTCCTTCGGGGCGCGTCCGGCGGCGTGCGACTGGCTGTCGTACCTGCGCTACCGCTCCGCCGACGGACCGGCGGCCTCGGCCGACGCCGACCGGATCCTCGTCGCCCAGCCGGGCATCCTGGAAGGCGCCGGAGCCTTCGACAGCGTCGCCCGCAACACCGTCACCCGCGCCGCCGAACAGGGGCAGCACATCGAGTTCTGGGCGCTGGACCGGCGCTCCAACTGTCTGGAGGACCGCACCGGCGTGGCCTCCGGCGACCAGCACACGGCCGTCGACTACTACTACCGGGACAAGCAGGTCGAGGGCCGCACCTTCGACGGGTTCGTCGGCAACGGCGACCTCGGCTGGATGGCGAAGCTCGGCATCGAGCGCACCGTCCGCGACCAGTACGACCTGCTCATCGCCGAACTGCCCGACCAGCGGGTGCGCGAGGAGAAGGTGCTGTGCGGCGGGCACTCGCTCGGCGGGGTCATCACCGGCTACTTCGCGACCGCCGACTTCGACGGCGACCGGGCCACCATGGCCGACGCCGGACACCGCCAGTGCGCCGGCTACTTCGCCCTCGACACCACCGTCTCCACCTCGCTCGCCGACCTCAGCGGCAGCATCCCGGACGACACCAACCTGCCCGACGTGGGCCTCGGGTACGGCGCGGTCCAGGCCGGGCTCGACAGCGGACTGCTACCGCGCTCACTGTCCGCTCCGGTGCTTCTCAACCCCGAGATGATGACCCTCCTGGCCATCGCCGGTCTGGGCGCCCTCCAGGACCCGGGCGGCGAGGCCACCCTGCCGAGCTATCTGCCCCTCAACACCAACATCGAGGTCACCAACCGCTTCCTGTTCTCCGAGGACACCGCCACCTTCCTCAGCGGATCACCCGCCGTGAAGGACTTCCGGCTCACCAACGAGGCGGTGCTCGGCGCCCTGATGGACGACCACTCCGTACCGCTGGCGTTCCTGCAGAGCAGCGTGGGCTTCTTCGACGGCGGGCCGGTCGTCGACAAGAACTTCCCCGTCGCCAACGGCGGCGAGCAGCAGCCGGCGCTGTTCGGCAGCGAGTACAAGGCCATCCCCGACCAGCCGGGCGGTCCGCTCTACACCTGGCGCAATTACGACCGGGTCGGCGACCCCGACGACCCCGGGTACCGGTCGGCCGACGGGACACCGTTCACCGACGCGGGCAAGGAGGTCACCGACATCCAGGAGCTGGCCCGCAGCATGGCCGAGCAGCCGCTGGACTTCACCGAGCAGTACTTCCCGACCAAGCTGGTCACCGACCTCCAACTGGCGACCTCGCCCCAGGTGAAGCGCCTCGTCGTCCACCCGGACGGGCTCACCGCCCATCCGACGCTCACCGTGCTCGCGGGCGACGGACTGCTCGCGGGCCGTGTCCCGGCCGACCTCGACCCCGTGGTCGCCGACGGCTACCAGCACCTGGACGTGCTGACCGCCGCACCCGTCCAGAACGACGGCCGCCCCGAGCCGGTCTCCACGAGCCTGACGGAGTTCGCGCGGGAACCCAAGTAACCCTGGAAGCCACCGCCCCATGGAAGAAGGGCCCGGGAGGATCTCTTCTCCCGGGCCCTTCGCCTGTGTGTGTCAGACCTTGGTCGCGGCGAAGGCCGCCGCCGCGTCGGCGTTCGCGGTGTAGCCGAGGTGGGCGCCCACGTCACCCCCGCCGTTCTCGCAGACGGGGTCGCCCGCCGCGCAGAAGTCGATGGTGCGGCTCTGGTAGGTCCCGGTGACGCTCTTGCCGATGGCCCGGATCGGGTTGCCGAACAGCAGCACCGCGGCGACCTTCGGTTCGAGCGCGGCGGGGATCGTCGCCACGATCGGGCTGCCGACCACCGCGCCGGCGCTGCTGATGCCGATGGAGTTGTCGACGACGTTCGCACCCTGCGAATAGCCGACGAGAATGAAACGCTGGTTCGGACAGGCGGCGGCCTGACTCCGGACGTGGTTCACCAGATCCGAGTTGCCCTGCGCTGCCGACGTGAGAGAAAGGTCCGCGGGATAGTTCACCTTGTAGCTGGACAGTGATTTGCCCGCGATTTTCTTCTGCAGCGCCGAATACACGGGGTCGCCGACGATGAAACCGAGGTTGCCCGGCTCGAAGGTGCCGCGAGCCGCGACGACGTCGATGTCCGTGCAGGCCGCGGCCGTGGCGGGGGACGCCGAGACGGTGGCCAGTCCGGCCCCGCCGGCCAGCGAGAGCGCGGCGAGGAACAAGCGGATACGCATGGGGATCCTTTGAGGGTGGGGCGCGTGGAGCGCCTGCGGAAAAGGACGTCCCGAAGGTATTCGCCGGGTCAGGCCGAGTGTTATGGCCGGGAATTCAGTATTCTCTTTTCTTTTTGCGCCGAGGTGAGTCGCTTTCCGAGGTGAGTCGCTTTCCTGGGAGGCCGGTTCCTTACGCGGTGAACGTGTCGTCGTCCCGCAGTGCCTCCGCGCGCAGGGCGAGGATGAGGTCCAGGCGGGTGCCGGGGTCATGCAGGGCGTCGCCGAAGAGCTTCTCCAGCTGGCGCAGGCGGTAGCGGACCGTCTGCGGGTGGATGTGGAGACGGGCGGCCACATCGGGCACGTTGCTGCCGCTGAGCAGCCACGCCAGCAGCGTCTCGGCGAGCCGGCCGCGCGTCCCCTCCGCGACCGCGTCCAGCGGGGCCAGCACCTGTGACTGCAGCTGGGCCAGGATCGGTTCGTCGCTGTGCAGCAGCAGCGTCGACAGATGGTCGGCGCAGCGCACCACGCCCTGCCGGGGCAGGATGCCGCGCCCCATCAGGCCGAGCGCACGGGTGGCCCAGTGCAGTGAACGGGCGGCCTCGGTGAGCGGGACCGTCGGGCCGATCGCGGCGGGCCGGCCGCGCAGCGCGAGGGTGAACGCCCGGCCGCCGAAGCGACCGGAACCGTCCGGGTCGGGCACCAGCATCCGGGGCGGCCGGGAATCCATGTCCACCAGCGCCCCGGCCGCCGCGAGCGGCCGTTCCGCCTCCCGCTGGTCGGTGGTCGCCGCCAGCGCGACCACCGCGACCTGCCTCGGCACCGACCACCGGGCGCCGTGCGCCAGGTCCTGCACCGCCTCCGGGGCCACCGGCCCCTCGCCCAGCAGCAGATCTAGCAGCCGTCCGCGCCGCCGCTCCAACTCGTCGGTGCTGCGCGACTGGGCCTCCGCGTATCCGGCGGCGGCCGCCTCGGCGACCTCGTGCACCGTCCTGAACGCCAGTTCGCCCAGCGCGGCCACCACCGAGGAGTCCAGGCCCAGTTCCTCCGCCGTACGGCCCATCAGCCGCCAGGCATGCAGACCTCCGACCCGCAGCGCGGACTGCAGCGCGTCCAGCGCACGGCCCTCCAGGGCCTCGCCGCGCCCGAGTTCGTAGTAGGTGGCGGTGATCGCCGCACCGTGGCCGCGCGGATCGGCGATGTGGTCGACGAACAGGGTCAGCGCCTGGACGACCCCCGATCTGAGGTGCGCGCGATACGCCCCGGCCGGGCGGGCGTACTCCGGGACCTGTCTGCGCACCTCCTCCTCCACCTCGTCGGCGACGGCCTCCAACTGGTCGCGCAGCAGTTTGGCCAGTTCAGGCGGCACTGGGGCGGCGACGGGACCGTCCGGTACGCCGAGCGGCGGGGTGGGGGCAGCCACGGCGGACCCTCCTTTCACCCGGAAGCGGCTCACCCGCGGGCCGGTGCCCGTGGGGCGAGGGACAAGTCCTGGGTTGGACGTGCGTCCCCTGCGCTCCGTTCCGTGCCCCGACGGCACCGGCCTCACGCCGGCACCCCCAGCGCACCGGCGAGCATCGGCCACGACGCGGCGAACTCCCGCCTCCAGTAGGCCCAGCTGTGCCCTCCGCCCGCGTAGAAGTGGGTGGTCACCGGGACGCGCAGCAGGGCGAGCGTGTCGGTGAACGCGTGCGCGGACGGCCACAGCGCGCTCTCCAGCGCCTCCGGGAGCCAGTCGCCGATGCCGCCCACCACCCCGCTGCCACTGGACACGTACAGCGCGGTGCCGCGCAGCCCCGCCGCGCGGGAACGCGGGTTGAAGTCCCGCCAGGTCAGCACGTTCAGGATCGGGTTGCCCCACAACGACAGGGGCGCCAGGTTCTCGCGGGCCACGATGGCGTCCATCAGCGTGGGCACGCCGGGCGCGGTGGTGTCGAGGATGCCGCTGTACGAGGCGGCGGCCCTGAACATGCCCGGATGCCGTGCCGCGTGCGCCATCGCCCCGTACCCGCCGGTGGAGACTCCGGCGACGACCCGGACCCCGGACGCCCGGTAGTCGCGGGCGAGCAGCGCCGGAACCTCGGCGAGCTGGAACGTCTCGTAGTCCGGGCCGTTCCGCCAGGCGGTCGGAATGCCCGTGGGCCCCGCGTCCGGCATCGCCACGATCAGCTCCCGGCCCGCCGTGAACGCCTCGATGTCCGTCTCCCGGGTCCACGACGTGTAGTCGTCGTGGGCGCCGTGGAGGAGGTACAGCACGGGGTACGTCCGGCCGGGCCGCGTGCCGAAGGACGAGGGGAGGATCAGCCGTACGGGGGCGCTGCGGCCCAGGGCGGCGGAGGGGAGGGAGACGTCGAGGGTGCGGGGGCCCAGGCGGGTGGCTGCCTCGGCGGTGCCGGTGGCTGTCATGCCGAAGAGGGCGGCCAGACCGGTGGCGGCCGCCGCTCTGGTGACGGTGCGTCGGGACACTCCGGTGGTCTCGGGGGACGTCGCGGTGTCGCGCGGGGACATGCGGGCGGAACGGTCGGACATGGCGGCTCTCCTCGGAGCGGGTTCAGCGGTTGGTGTCCTTGGCGAGCTCCCACCGCAGATGGGCGGCGATCTCGTCGACGTGCGGCGGGTCGAGCAGCGACAGATGGTGACCGGCGACCCGTACGACCGTCAGCCCCGGGCACACGTCGTCCCAGCCGAGCGCGTCGTCGTCCCGCTCGTACGAGGGGTCGCGCACGGTGTGCGGGGCGGGCTCGGTGGCCCGGTACAGCACCACCCGCCCCTCGTGGCGGCCCGGCCGGTGGGCCTCACCGATCCGCAGATCCAGATAGGAGGCCCGCTGGTGATCGAGGGCGGCCTGCGGTAAGTCCGCTGCCTCGCGCAGCGCCCGCAGCACGGTGTCGACGCGCTCGCCGTCGTCCTCCATCGCGGACAACTCGTCGTACGGCAAGTCCAGTTCGACCCCGTACGTGTCGGCGACGTGCCGGGCGAAGCCCGTGAAGTGGGCGCGGATCCGGTCGGCCGGTGTGCCTTCCGGCCGAGGGAGCGGCCGTACGGAGTCGATGAGCACGACGAGTTCCACGTCCCGTCCGGCCGCCGTGAGCTGCCGCGCCGTCTCCTGCGCGACGAACCCCCCGAACGACCAACCGCCCAGCAGACAGGGCCCGTCGGGATGCGCGGCGGTGATCGCCTCGGCGTAACGGCGTGCCTTCTCGACGACCGTGCGAGCCTCTTCGACCCGCTCCAGCCCGTACACCGGCCGCTCCGCACCGAGGCGTTCGACGAGGGGCCGGTAGACCTCGGTCGTGCCACCGGCGGCGTGGAGGAGGAAGAGCGGGGGGCGGGTGCCGGCGGGTTGGAGGAGGTGGAATGGCCGGGAGTCAGTGGCCGACGTGCGGTCGCCCGGCGATGGGGCCGCTGCCGCGATCGCCGTCGCCCTGCCCGGCAGGGCCTGCTGGATGCGGTGGGCCGTGTCCTCGACCGTCGCGGCGCCCAGCAGGTCGCGCAGGGGCAGTTCGATGCCGAACTCGCGCTCCAACGCGGCGCGGATGCGGACGGCCATCAGTGAGTCCAGGCCCAACTCGGCGAAGGCGGTGGCCGGGGTGATGCGCGTCGGAGGGTGCCCGGTGACGGCGGCGATGTGGTGACAGAGGAGCGCGGAGACCGAGAGGTCCTCCACCGCCGTGCCCTCCGACGTGCGGCCGCCCCCGGATCGGCCCGTCTCCGACGCGCGGCCCCCTTCCACCGCATCGGCCCCGCCCGGCTCGTGGCCCTGTACCGCGACACGGCCCCCTCCCGCGAAGCGCCCCTCGTCGGCCCGCCCCGCCGGAAAGCCCGTCGCCGTACTCCCCGCCCGCCCGTCCGTCCACCAATGCCGCACGTGGCGCCAGCGTGGTGCCGGCAGGTCGATCACGCGGCCCGGCGGCAGGGGCAGTCGGGAGCCGGCGCAGTGGAGAGTGGCGAGTCGGGTGAGGAAGTCCGTGGGGGTGTCGGCGTCGCGGTGGAGGGTGGCGAGGGCGAGGGCGCCGGGGGCGGTGTCCACGATGGCCCGGGTGAGGACCGGGTGGGGGGAGAGCTCGACGAAGGCGGTGTGGCCGTCGGCGGCGGCAGCGGCCACGGCACGGTCGAGACGTACGGGCCGCCGCAGGTTCGCCACCCAGTGCGCCGCGTCGAAGACGCAGTCCCCCCGCGGGTCGTCCAGCACGGTGGAGTAGACGGGCACGCGAGGGCGCCCGCCCCGGATGTCGGCCAGGGAAGCCGCCAACTCGCCCAACAGAGGCTCCACTTGAGGAGAGTGACCGGCCCCGACCACCCGCATGGCGCGTGCGGCACGACCCTCCCCCTCCAGTCGGCGCACCAGTCGGCCCACCGCCTCCTCGTCCCCGGTGACCACTTTCTGCCCGGGTGAGGAGTGCACGGCCACATGCACTCCGGGGAACTCCCTCTCCACCGCGTCGAGTTCGCCGTCGTCGAGGTCGACCACCGCCATCGCCCCGCCCCGCAATCCGCTGAGCAACCGTGCCCGTACGGCGACCACGCGCGCCGCCTCCGACACCTCCAGCGCGCCCGCGCACACCGCGGCGGCCACCTCGCCCAGGGAGTGGCCGATGACGGCGGCGGGCTCGACACCGTGCGCACGCCACAGCTCGGCGAGCGCCAACTGGAGGCCGAAGAGGACGGGTTGGGCGACCTCCAGCCGATCGAGGTCGCCGCCGGAGGCCACGTGGTCGTACAACGACAGACCGCACTCGGGAGCCAGACGCGCGTCCAGCTTCTCCACGGCCGCGGCGAAGGCGGGTTCCTCGGCCAGGAGCCGCCGCCCCATGCCGGTCCACTGGCTGCCGTACCCGGAGAAGACCCAGACGGGCCCGCGCCCGATGAGATCTCGGTCGCCGGTCATGACCCGCGCGTGCGGGCGCCCGGCCGCCAACGCGCCCAGCCCGTCGGCCAGTTCGGCTCGGTCACCGGCGACGACCGCGGCACGTACCGGCCCGCGCCCCGCGCGTCCCGCCAGCGTGCGGGCCACGTCGGCGGGGTGCGCGGCCCGTCCCTCCGGCGTGTCGAGCCAGTCGGCGAGCCGGGCGGCGGTGTCGCGGACACGGGCGGTGTCGGCGTCGGAGAGGAGGTGGAGGCGGGCGGGGGGTTCCTCGGCCGGGTGCGGGAGCAGGGCGCCGGGCCGCCATTCCTCCAGTACCGCATGGGCGTTGGTGCCGCCGAACCCGAACCCGGAGACGCCGGCGGTGGCCGTGCCCCCGTACCGGGGCCATGGCTCGGCCTCGGTCACGACCCGCAGCCGTGCGTCGTCCAGGGCGCTGCCCTCGGCACAGTGCAGTGAGGGCGGGATCAGGTCGTGGTGGAGTGCGAGGACCGTCTTCACCAGGCCGGCGATGCCCGCGGCGGACTCCAGGTGGCCCAGGTTGCCCTTGACGGAGCCGAGGAGCAGCGGCTGGTCGGGGTCGCGGCCCGCGCCGAGCACGGCACCGAGGGCGCCCGCCTCGATGGGGTCGCCGAGCGGGGTGCCGGTGCCGTGTGCCTCGACGTGGTCGATGTGCGCGGGGGAGAGACCGGCCCGCGCGTAGGCGGTGGTCAGGAGCGCTTGCTGGGCCGTCGGGTTGGGGGCGAGGAGACCGTTGGAGCGGCCGTCGGAGTTGACGGCGGTGGCGCGGATCACGGCGAGGACGCGGTCGCCGTCCCGTTCGGCGTCGGACAGCCGCTTCAGGAGCACGGCCGCGCAGCCCTCGCCCCGGCCGATGCCGTCGGCCGCCGCCGAGAACGGCTTGCACCGGCCGTCCGGCGCGAGGGCGCCCGCCCGCCGGAACGCGACGGTGACCGTGGGGGAGAGCAGCACGTTGACCCCGGCGGCGATCGCGGCGTCGCTCTCGCCCGTGCGCAGGCTGACGCACGCGTGGTGCACCGCCACCAGGGACGACGAACACGCGGTGTCGACCGCCATGCTCGGCCCGCGCGTGTCCAGGACGTACGACAGTCGGCCCGCAGCCACGCTCAGCGCCCCGCCGGCCGGCGCCCAGGGGTCGACGGCGGCCGGGTCGGCGCCGGTGAGCTGCCCGTACTCGGGCGCGGAGACCCCGACGAAGACACCGGTGGCGCTGCCGGCGAGGGACGCGGCCGGGACGGCGGCGTGGTCGAGGGTCTCCCGCACGACCTCCAGCAGGATCCGCTGCTGCGGGTCCATCACGGCCGCCTCGCGCGGGGTGACGCGGAAGAAGTCCGCGTCGAACCCGGCGACGTCGTCCAGATAGCCGCCGTACGGGAGCGCGTCGGCGGGCGGGTACGGCGTGAAGTCCCGCCACCGGTCCTCCGGGACCCGCCGGATCGCGTCGACGCCGTCGAGGAGCATCCGCCAGTAGTCCGCCGGGCCCCGCACGCCGCCGGGCAGCCGGCAGCCGACCCCGACGACGGCGATCGGCTCACCGGAAGAGGGCGCGGGAGGGGGAGAGGCCGCGACTTCCACCGGAGCGGTCTCCGCCGCCGTGCCGCACAGGCGGGCCACCAGCGCGTCCACCGTGGTCGCCTCCCACAGCAGCGTCGCCGGCAGGTCCCGGCCCGTCGCCCGGGACAGCTCCCCGGCCAGCACGACCGCGTCCCGCGACGACATACCGAGATCCGCGAACGGCCGGTCCGTCGGCACGTCCCGGACGGCCACACCACTCCAGGCGGCCACGTGCCCGGCGACCAGCCGCCGCAGCGCGTCCCCCGCACCCTCGCGCGCCGACCGGCGCGGCTCGCCTGCCTCGTCCACCGGCCGCAGCGGCTCGTCCGCCTCGCCCACACCGCTCATCCCACGACCTCCGCCGCGTAGGCACCCGCCAGATAGCGCTCACGGGTCAGTGCCCGCGACACCTTTCCGCTGGACGTACGCGGCACCGTGCCCGGTGGGACGAGGACGACGTCGGACAGCCGCAGCCCGTGCCGGGCCGAGACGGCCGCGCGGACCGCCCGTACGAGGTCCGGTACGTCGATGTCCGCGACAGCGACGGTCCGAGCGTGTTCCGCGACGACGACCACCCGCTCGCCGGAGCCGCCGGGAACACCGAACGCGGCGAGCCGGTCGCGCCGTACGGCCGGGTGCGCGTCCTGGGCCGTGGCCTCGACGTCCTGCGGGTAGTGGTTGCGCCCGTCGACGACGATGAGATCCTTCAGGCGCCCGGTGACGATCAACTGGCCGTCCAGGACGGTCCCCAGGTCGCCCGTCCGCAGCCACGCGCCGGAACCGTCCGTGGCATCGGCGAGAGCGGCGCCGAAGACGCGGCGGCTCTGCCGCTCCTGATTCCGGTAGCCACGCCCCACGTTGGGACCCTGCACCCAGATCTCGCCGACCTCCCCCTCCGCCAGCGCCACCCGCGACACCGGGTCGGCGATCCGTACCCGCTGGCCCGCCGGCGTGCCGCAGCCGGCCAGGAGGACGGCCCTCGGATCGTCGGGCCGTGCGGGCAGGGCCTTCCCGGTGGCCAGGGCGTCACGGTCGAGCGCGAAGCCGCGCAACGGCTCCCCGGGGCGGGCGGCGCTGACGAAGACGGTCGCCTCGGCCAGCCCGTACGACGGACAGTGTGTCTCCGGCACGAGCCCCTGTGCGGCGAACGCGGCGTGGAAACGGTCGGCCGTGCCGGGACGGACCGGTTCGCTGCCGTTGATCAGCGCGGCGATCCCGTCCAGCCGCAGCCCGGCCTTCTGCGCCTCGGTGACCGCCGACGCGCAGTAGTCGTAGGCGAAGTTGGGGGCCGCGCTCAGCGCGCGCGGGTGCGCGGCCAGCAGCCGCAGCCAGCGCACCGGCTCGTGCAGGAACGCCACCGGGTCCATCAGCACGGACAGCAGCCCCCGCACCACCGGCGCCGCGACACTCAGCACGAGCCCCATGTCGTGGTACAGCGGCAGCCAGCCCACACAGGTCACCTGACGCGTGTCGGCGCGATAGGCGGCGAGCGCCTGGCGGGCGTTGGCGACGACGTTGGCGTGGGTGATCTCCACGCCCGCGGGGGTGCGGGTCGAACCGGAGGTGTACTGGAGATAGGCGACGGCCAAGTCGTCGAGCGCGGGTGACGGCCGCCAGTCGGCGGCGGCCGCGTCGGGCACCTGGTCCCCGGCGAGGACCTTCACCGCCCGGCCCTCACACAACTCCCGTACCTCGCCGAGGGCGTGACCCGTCGTCACGACGACCGCCGGGCTCGCGTCGGCCAGGACCGCCGACAGCCGGTCACCCTGCCCGGGCAGCCCGGGCGGGAACAGCGGCACGGCGACCAGCCCGGCGGCGAGCGCCCCGAGAAAGGCGGTCACGTACTCCGTTCCTTGCGGACACAGCACGGCGACCCGCGCCCCGGGCTCGGCCTCCGCGGCGAGCCGGGCGGCCACGGCCCGCATCCGCAGGTCCAGCCGGCGCCAGGTCAGGGTGCGGTGGACGCCCCGGGACCGCGGGGCGGGATGGTCGACGAAGGTGAACGCCCGGCGGTCGGGGGTGGTCTCGGCCCAGTGCCGCACATACTCCGGCAGACTGCGGAACACGGGCGCGAGCGGGGGGCGGCGGCTGTCCATCGGGCATGGCTCCTCACGTCGCGGGGGACGACTTGCGGTTCAGAGAGGACGTAGGGGGTCGGCAACGACCTTGTGAGGCCGGGCAGTCGGGTCGGCCACACTTGTGCCGGGAGGCCGGTCGGAGCCGGGTTCAGAGCGGGATGTTGCCGTGGCGGCGCTCCGGCATCGGGGCGCGTTTGCCGCGCAGGGCGCGCAGCGCGCGGCAGATGTGGGCGCGGGTGTCGCGCGGGGCGATGACGGCGTCGACATAGCCGCGCTCGGCGGCGAGGTAGGGCGTGCCGTACGTGCCCTCGTACGCGGTGACGAGTCGGGCGCGCAGCGCCTCGGGGTCGGCCGCGGCGGCGAGTTCGCGGCGGTGCAGGACCCCCACCGCGCCCTCGGCGCCCATGACGGCGATCCGGGCGGTGGGCCAGGCCAGGTTGATGTCGGCGCCCAGGTGCTTGGAGCCCATCACCGCGTATCCGCCGCCGTACGCCTTGCGCACCACCACCGTCACCTTGGGGACGGTCGCCTCGGCGTAGGCGTACAGCAGTTTCGCGCCGCGCCGGATGATGCCGGCCTGCTCCTGGCGGACGCCGGAGAGATAGCCCGGGACGTCGGCGAAGGTGAGCAGCGGGAGGCCGAACGCGTCGCAGAACCGCACGAACCGCGCGGCCTTCTCGGAGGCGTCGATGTCGAGGACCCCGGCGGCGTGCAGCGGCTGGTTGGCGACGACCCCGACGGCGGCACCCTCGACGAGGGCGAGCGCGCAGATGATGTTCGGCGCGAACAGCTCCTGGACCTCCAGGAGTTCACCGTCGTCGACGATCGCGCGCAGGACGTCCCGCATGTCGTAGGCCTGCCCGAGCCGGTCCGGCACCACCGTGTCGAGCTCCAGCCCGGCGGGCGCGGCCCCCGGAGAGTACTGCGGGGGCCGCTCCAGATTGTTGGCGGGGAGGTACGACAGCAGGTCGCGTACGGTGTCGAGGGCGTCCACCTCGTCGGCGGCGAGGAAGTGGGCGTTGCCGTTGACGGTGTTGCTGGTGCGAGCGCCGCCCAGCTCCTCGGCGCTGGTGCGTTCACCGGTGACCGTCTCGATGACGTCGGGTCCGGTGACGAACATGTGCGAGGCGCCGTCCACCATCACGGTGAAGTCGGTGATGGCGGGCGAGTAGGCGGCCCCGCCGGCGCACGGCCCCAGGACCACCGAGATCTGCGGGATCACCCCGGAGGCCTGCACATTGCGGCGGACCAGCTCAGCGTAGAGCGCGAGCGAGGTGACGCCCTCCTGGATACGGGCGCCGCCGCCGTCGTTGAGCCCGATGACCGGGCAGCCGGTCTTCAGGGCGAGGTCCATCAGGGCGATGGTCTTCTCACCGAAGGCCTCACCCATGCTGCCGCCGAACACCGTGGCGTCCTGGGCGAAGACACAGACCTGACGGCCGTCGATCGTGCCGTGCCCGGTGACCACCCCGTCGCCGTACGGGCGCCGGCCGCCCTCTCCGGTGGGGCGGGCCCGCACGAACAGGCCCGTCTCCGTGAACGAGCCCGCGTCCAGCAGCAGATCGATCCGCTCCCGGGCGCCGTACTCCCCCCGTCTCCTCGGCCCGCCCGGAGCGACCGCCCGCACCCGGCGGCTCTCCAGTTCCGCGATGCGGTCGGCGGTCCCGTCCGCGGCCCGGTCGGCAGCCCGGTCGGCGGCCCGGTCGGTGTTCCCGTCCGTCTGCCCGTCTGTCTTCCGGTCGACGGTTCGTTCACGGACCGGCTCGGGCACGGGACCGGCCGTCCGCTCCGCCACCTGCCGCGCCCGGGATGTCGTCACCTCTAGTGTCACAGCCACCTCCGAAGTGGCTTTCGAATATGGCAGCGCGTGAGGGGCGGACCGGGGCAATCACCGTTCTGTTTGCGGGAGATGAGTCCTGCGGGACCGGGGTTCGTCCGTGGGTGACAAGGGTTCGGGGGCGACCGGACGCGTTCGAGACGGATGGCTGTAATCGTGCTTCACTTGAGGTTTCAACGTGCCGGGATCTCGGCGCCCGAAACTCACCGTGAAGATCGTCGACCGCTGGCCCCGAGTGCGTCCCCGGCGACGTCGACCTCGGCCAGCAGGCCTTCGCCCGTATCGCCGACCCCGTGGCGGGACGGGTGCCGATCACCTGGACCCTGGCATGACCTGGCGCCAACTGCCGCGCCAGGGGTACCACTACTTCGTCTCGGCCGACGGCATCGGCTGCGGCTCCGACATCCGCGTCACCGACATCCACGGCCGGACCCTCACCGACACCGGCGTCACCCTCACACCTGACGTCGACCAGCCGGACCGCGCCCAGTTCACCAAGCGCTGACCCGTGGGCAGGGTGCGCGCCCCGGTCGGCCTCCGTCAGCGGTGGTCAGCGTGTCAGCGGTGCAGCGTCGTCACCTCCAAGGCCGGATCACTCGCTATCTCGGTCTGGGTGAAGCGTTCTCGGACCCACTGCTCGCGGGAGTAGAGGCGCGTCTGGTCGGTGTAGTGCGGGGAGGCCTGATTGGCCGACTGGCCGTAGGTGAGGAGGGTGTGGGCGCGCGGGCCGTCAGGGGTCAGTTCGACGGCCATGAGGAAGCTGGTGCCGAAGGCCCCGGCGGGCGGGGTACCGGTGCCCGACTCGGGGCCCGCGTCCACGACGTTGAAGCATCCCTTGTCGCCGGTGCAGCCGGAGAGCGGTATGCCGGCCCACTTCTGGACGGCGCCGAGCTCGATGTCCACCGGCAGATCACGGGCGGCGAAGTCCCGGACGGCGTCGGCCAGGGCGCGCCCGACCCGAACGTCGTCGCCCTTGATGCCGCGCGGCGTGGTGAGTGGCTGCTCCGGGTCGTAGGGGACGCGCCGCCAGGTGTCGGGCGGGCCGGCCCCGAGGAGATGTTCGAAGAAGGTCATCCAGAGCGCGGCGCCCCGGCTGCCGGTGTCGGCGCGGGTGTCCCAGGCGGCGAGGGTCGCGCAGGCCTGCCGAACGTCGACTGCCTGGCCGTCCGTGGCCTTCGGCATCGGGTTGGCACGGCACATGGCGACCACGTCGTCTCGGCCCGTCTCGGCCGACAGGACGCGGTTGCCCAGCATCGAGGCACGCAGGCCGTCCAGGGTGAAACCCGGGGCGCCGAGTCCGTCCGTGCCGGCCGCGCGTTCCCCGATCATCCGCAGTCCGAGCTGCGCACGCTGCCCGAGCCGGGCATCACTGTCGTACGCGGCGGGGAAGCCGGTGAGGGGAGACTCCGGGTTGGTGTACCGGGGGCCGTTGTTGGAATTGGCGACGTAGTCGGCGCGGCTCAGCCTCGGCTGGTGGGACGGGCCGTGGACACCGGGCACGATCGCGTCGGGGTCGCTGCCCCAGGCACAGGCCGAGGTGGAACCGTCCAGAGCGGAGGGCCGCCCTTCCTCGTCGCCCGGCAGGCTGCAGCGCCTCAGCTGTTCGTCGGTGAGATGGGCGACCACAGAGGAGTCGGTGAAGTACGTGCCGCCACCGGTGTCGGCCGCGAGGGTGTACGTCCAGGGAATGCCCTGGTAGGTCTCCTGGGCGCTGCGCAACTGGCCGAGGTCGCGGGCCTTGCCCATGGCCAGCCAGGTGTTCATGGAGCGCAGGTTGTCGGCGTTGGCGTCGCGGACGGCGTACGCCGTACCGGTGGTCCAGCCGGAGGAGAGCACGGCCCCGAAGCGGGAGGTGTAAAGGGTCCGCTCGACGGTCGTGAGCCCGCCGTTCTCGTCGCGGACGGTGACCGGGACCGTGCGGCGCTGCATACGCTCGGCCTTGCCGTCGACCACGTAGCTGGTCGGGTCGCCGGGCACCAGCTTCAACGCGTAGACGGAGGAGTGCTGGGCGTCGCTCGCGGTGTGCGTCCAGGCGACATGCCGGTTGTGGCCGATCAGGACCACGGGTGTGCCGTAGATGCCGGCGCCGGACACGTCCAGGGTGCCGGGGATGGTCAACTGCACCTGGTAGAAGCGGAAACCGCCCATGGCCCAGGGCAGATGCGGGTTCGCGAGGACCATCGCGTTGCCGGTGCGCGTGGCCTCGCGCCCGAGGGCCCACCCGTTGCTGCCGAAGTCGGCGCCGAGGCCCGGCAGGCGCGGGGCCGCCTTCGCCGTCGTGTTCCCCTTCGCCGTCGTCTCTCCCTTCGTCGGTGGCTTCGCGTCGCCGATGTCCGGGGCAAGCGGGACCGCACCGGTCGCGCCATTGACGTCGTACACCACCTTCCACAGGTCGAGCGCGGTGATCGGCCGTACCCACGGCTTGCCCTCGCAGCGGGCGTCCGGGAGATCGTCGACGCCCGTGTCGCGCAGGTAGCGGTTGTACCCGGCGGCGTACCCCTCGACCATCCGGCGCAGTTCCGTCGTCGGCCCCACCGGCGCCTTCCGGTCGAGCAGCCGTCGGACGGTGCCCGCGCGTGACTGCCCCTCGTAATACGTGTCGCTCGCCAGGTTGGCGCCCTCACCGGCCTCCCCGTCCGGCCCGAAGAACCTCGACCGCTCTCCGCGTAACGTCACCACCTGGTCGGCGAGTTCGCACACGTTGTCCTGCGCGAACGCGTAGCCGTAGCCGTATCCGAGCCCGTCGAAGTCGCGGGCCAGTATGTGTGGGATGCCGTACTCGGTACGGCTGATCCGGGCCGTGTATCCACCCTCGCCCACCGCGTCGCCACCCGTCTCGCCCACTGCCCGGTCCGCCGCCTCGCCACCCGCTCCCGTCGCCGCGGACGAGGGAGCGGGCAGCAGGACGGCGGTGGCGGAGGCCACGCAGAGCGCGGCCGCGACAGCCGCCAACCGGCCGGTGAAAAATCCTCTGTGACGCTTCGTCAGCGTCCTGGTTTCGCCCATGGCGCTACTTTTGCGGAACGACCCGGGGGGCGCATCGCGCCCCGGATTGATTTCCCGGAGCCGTATCAGCCTGGGGAGGTACATCTTTCGGTTCAGCAGGGAAATGTGGCCCAGGACACGTCCCCTCCGTGGCCTGCGCCATTTCCGTGCCGACGGCATCCGGTTACGTTTTGCAACGCATTCCCGACACCCACGGATGGCCCAGTGCTCGCAGATCTCTCCCCGCTCATAGCGGCGACCACCCAATGGCTGACCCGCGCCTACCCGGCGGGCGGCGGCGCGCTCGACGACGCGCTCTGCGAGGCCCAGGCCCGGCAGGCCGTCACCGTGGCGGCCTGGCTTCGCTATCCGACACCGATGGACGCGGCGCTCGTCGGCATGGCGGGACCCGGTGGTTCCGCACGGCTCGACTGGATCACCGGCGCCGACGACGTCCCGGCACCGGAGGAGTACGCCTGGCGGACCTGGGTGGACGAGGTCGTGGCCAGCTGGGCGGCCTGTCTGCTCGCCGACCCCGAGCTCGCCCACGCCGCCGTGGCCGCCCTCACCGACTCCCCGCACACGGCCGGCTCACCGGTCGCCTTCCGCCGCCTCCTCACCCCGGACGACCTCGACCGGCGGGCGGCCACCCTGCTGCGCCACCCCGACCTCCTCGCCCCCGTGGCGGCCCTGCACCACGCAGGGCTCCTCGACACGCTGCAGCCGGGGCAGGCGCTGACGGCCTGAGCCGCGCGGCGACCGCCCCGGCCCCGCTACCAGCGCAACGGCAGCCCCGCCAGGTGATCGTCCAGCAGCCCGGAGATGATCCGGTGGTCGTGGAGCGAGGGGTGCCAGTCGCAGCCCAGGTGATCCAGAGCGGGGTCGTCGTAGTACCAGTGGCTGACCCGGGCGTCGCCCCGTCGACGGCGCTCCTCGACGATCCGCAGGGTGGCCTCCGCGAACGCGGTGGTGTTCCAGAGGTGGGCGGCGGAGACCACGAGGAACGTCCCGGGCCCGTACCGGGCGCGCAACGTGTCGAGGAAGCCGTGGTAGGCGCTCTCGTAGGCGGCGACCAGCTCGGCCTGCGTGGCCCAGCGCTCGCCCGGGTTCAGGGGCGTCGAGAAGTCGTTGATGCCGAGCCCGACCACGACGACCTGCGGACGCCAGCTCGCCGGTTTCCGCCAGACGTCGCCCTCGATGTTCAGCAGGGCCCGATCGTAGTACGTGCGAAAGTCGGTGCCGGGTTCGCCGCCGTTGTAATTGCGGACCATTCCACGGCCGGAAAAGGCGTTGATCTGGTGGTCCGCGTCGAGGTTTCGTGCGGTGAGCGCGCCGAAAGCGAGATCGGCGTTGCTGTTCCGGTTGACCCCGCCGTTGCCGGAACAGTCCTGGGTGGTGGAGACATTGCCGTATCCGGCGGTGAACGAGTCACCGATGAACTCGATCTGCCTGCTCCGTGCCCGGGGTCTCGCGAGAACCGCGCCACCGGCGGCGGCGACGAACCCGCCGAACCTGCCCGCCGCCCACGGGCTCTCCGTCCGCTTCACCACCCGCACGCGGTGCGTGCCGTCGGCGAGCCCGTCGATCCAGGATATGGTCCGGCCCGGGGTGACCAGGGTGGCGACGGTCGTTCCGTCGACCTGGACGTCGTAGTCGTTGTCGGCGTCGTCGAGGACGACGCCGACCCCCGTCCCTCGGAACCGCCCCTCGAAGGAGATGCCGGGCCAGCTGTACCGCACGGTCCCGTCCGAGGCCTTCCTGACCCGGCCCACCGTGTGAAAGCGGGCCGCCCGGGCGTCGGCGGCCCGCGCGGGCGACGCGACGGTGGTGACGAGTCCCGCGGCGGCGGCCGCGACCACCGTCCGACGGGGTAACTGGCGAGGCGTCTGCATGTGGCCGTCCCTTCGACACACGGTGAGTGGGAGCGCTCCCAGATACGTGCGCTCTCGACGCTGACCGTCACACGCGGCGCCGTCAACCCCTGACGACGACCTACGTCACCCCGCCCACGACCGGCCGGGCGAGCGCCGTACGTGCCCCCTACTCCTTCCTCAGCACGATGTCGAAGCGCGCCGAGGTCCACGTCCCTTCCACCGGGCGGCCGTCCGGTGTGGGTGTCCCGGCCGGACGGCGGTCGAACGGGCGGACGAGTGAGTCCTTCACACCGAAGACCGAGTCGGCGTCCAGCGTGGGGTCGCCCGCGACGAAGATGTGCGTGATGAGCGGGCGGTAGCCGGGTGCCGTCACCTTGAAGTGCAGGTGGGGTGCCCGCATCGGGGAACGGCCGGCCCGGTCGAGAAGGCGCCCCACGGGGCCGTCGTCCGGGATCGGGTACGGCGTCGGGGTGAGCCCCCAGAACCGGTAGCGGCCCTCGGCGTCGGTGAACAGGTGCGCGCGCCCGGCGAGCCCGCCGTCGTCGTACTGGACGTCGTACATCCCGTCGTCGTCGGCCTCCCACACCTCGACCCGGGCCCCGGCGACCGGGGAGCCGTCGGGGCCCGTGACCCGGCCCTCGACCCACGAGGGCTCGCCGCTCGCGCCTCCCGCGATGTCCCCGCCGAGTGCGATGCCGGGCGAGTCCTGGACGAAGAAGGGGCCGAGGACCGTGGACTCGGTGGCCTCGCCGTCGCCCGGCTCGTTCACCGCGACGGTCAGCATCGAGATGCCGAGCACGTCCGAGAGGAGGACGAATTCCTGGCGGGTGTCGGTCGTGAGGTGACCGGCCGCCGTCAGGAACGCGATCGCCGCGGACCACTCCTCCTCGGTGAGCCGCGTCTCGCGCACGAAGGCGTGCGCGTGCCGGACGAGGGCCCGCATCACCTCGCGGAACCGGTCGTCCCGCGCGCCGTCGAAGCTCGCGACGACCTTGTCGGTCAGCTCCTGCTCAGTCATCGGCCGGCTCTTTCGCGCGAGGGGACTCATTCGGATGAAGGCCGGCCGGAGACACCGGTACTGGCACCGGCACGTCCCCGCGCCATGCGCGCCCCAGCAGCGCGCGCATGGCGTCGCGGGTCACCGGGCGCGGGTTGGCGGCCGGGACCTGGGCCATGACCAGTTCGGCGGCCCGGTCGAGTTCCTCCTCGGCTAGTCCCAACTCGGCCAGGGAGCAAGGGGGTTGGAGCCTGGCGTAGAGGTCGAGGAGCGCGCCGAAGGGATCGGCGGGCGAGCCGAGTGCCCCGCCCAGGCGCTGTGCGGCGTCGGGGGCGGCGGGCAGGTTCAGGCCGACCACATGGGGGAGCACCACGGAGTGCAGGGCGGCGTGTTCGAGGTCGTACGCGCCGCCTAGGACGTGGCACACCTTGTGGTGCAGTCCGGAACCGGCCCCGGCGAAGGCGACCGCCCCGAGGTAGGTGCCGAAGAGGATGTCGCGGCGGGCGGCGACGTCCTGGCCGTCGGCGACGACGCGCGGCAGCGCGGACGCCAGCGACCGGACGCCCTCGGCGGCCAGGGCGGAGCTGATCGGGTTGTGCCGGGGGGCCCACCACGCGTCGACGCAGTGGGCGAGGGCGTTGAGCCCCGACGTCACCGACAGCCGGGCCGGCAGCGACAGCATCAGGGTGGCGTCGTAGACGACGACCCGGGGGAGCACCTTCGGGTCGACGCCGGTGCGCTTGTGGCCGTCCTCGGTGAGGCCCCAGACGGGGGTGGCCTCGGAGCCGGCGTAGGTGGTGGGGACGGCGAGGACCGGCAGGCCGGTGGTGAGCGCCGCCGCCTTCGCGGTGCCGGTGGTCGAGCCGCCGCCGACGCTCAGCAGCAGGTCGGCGGCGTGCTCACGGGCGGCGGCCCGGACGGCGCCCGCGACCTCGGCCGGTACGTGGGGCCGGACCCCGCCGAAGATCCCGACGACGGGGAGGCCCTCGCAGAGGTCCTCGGCCAGGGCGCGTTCGGCGTCGGCCGCGATCACCAGGACCCGGCGCGCGCCGAGCCCGGTGACCTCGGCCGCCACGTCGTCCCGCGCGGTCCCGGAGCCGAAGACGACCCGCTGACCCCAGGACTCGTACACCACCGTCGAGCGGACGGGGCTCACGGCGCCACCGTCGCGCGTACCCGGGGCACGGCACCCGCCGCGACCGCCCCGGCCAGCGCGGGGACGGCGAAGGCGTAGAAGGCCCACTCGACGTCGGCGCCGGAGCTGAGCACGAACGCGCCCAGGGACGGGCCGACGATCGCGCCGAGCCGGCCGATGGACAGGGCCCAGGCGAGACCGTTGCCGCGCACGGCGTCCGGATACCTGGTCACGATGAACGCGTTGCCGAGGATCTGCGAACCGATGAACCCGAAGCCGCTGATGAACATGAGCACGAACATCACGACCGTCGGCGGGCGGGTGCTCATCGCGATCAGGCTCAGGGTGCCGACCAGGAAGGCGACGACCACGACCCGCTTGGCGCCGAGCGCGTCCGCGATCCGGCCGCCGACGATGGCGCCGACGCCGACGCCCAGCCACATCGCCGCGGTCTGCAGCAGCGCCGAGCCGAGCGAGAAGCCGGCGGCCTGCATGATGCTGGGTAGCCAGGTGCTGATGCCGAAGACCAGCAGGAGACCGCAGAAGGACATGGCCCAGAAGAGCACGGTCGACACCGCGAGCCCGCCCGTCAGCAGCGAGCCGAGACCCAGCAGGCGGCCCGGGTCCGCCGTCGGCGCCGCCTCCGCCGGGGCGAGACCGAGCCGCTCCTCCACCTCACGCGCCTCGGCCGCACGGCCCGTACGGCGCAGGTGGAACGGGCTCTCGGGGAGCCTGAGCAGCAGCGGCACGGCCAGGAACACCGGGACGACACCGATCACATACAGCCAGCGGTACGACACGTCGGGGAGCAGGGCCGTGCCCAGCAGAGGGGAGACCAGGGCACCGGCCGCGTAACCGCTCATGATCAGGGCGATGTTGCGGCTGCGGCGGTTCGGTTCGCTGAGGTCGGCGACGAAGGCGTTGATCGTCGGCAGGACGACTCCCAGACCGAGGCCGACGATCAGACGGCCGGCGCCGAAGGACGGCACGCCGCCCGCGACCGTGCAGACCGCCATGCCGACGGTGAACACCGTGGTCCCGGCGAGCAGGAGCCGGCGTGGCCCGGTGCGGTGGACGAGGGCCCCGGCGAGGCCCGCGCCGATGAGCATGCCGATGCCGACGAGCGAGCCGATCGTGCCGGCCTCCGCCTTGTCGATGCCGAGTGAGGGGTCGCCGAGGAGCGCGGGCACGGTGACGCCGTACACGGCGAGGTCGTATCCCTCAAGGGAGGAGACGATCCACGCGGCGACCAGCATGAACGTGGTCGCGGGTACTCTGCGGACGGTCGGGCGTATGACGGACGGAGCGGTCATGGCCGGATCCTTTCTCCGACGATTGCAGGAGCCTGCATCGGCTCGACTGCTGTGGCAAGGGTCTTCAGGAGCGCGGGGGCATCTGTGAGCGAGGCCACGGCGCCGAGGATGTAGAAGTCGGGCCGCCACAGGACGGCGGCGCTGCCGGTCTCGTCGAACCAGCGCCCGTAGACGCCGCCGACATCGGTGAACCCCTCGGTGGTGAGGCGGCGGTCGGTGAGGTGGTGGACGCCGACGCCGAGCCGGGCGGCCTCGGCCATGGCCGAGGGGGCGAGCGAGCCGCCTTCGCGGCCGTCGGCCAGGAGGACGAACCCCCGGCCGAGTACGGCGTCGAACAGCCCCACGGTGCCGTGCGCCTCGACCAGGCCCTGCGGCATCAGATGCCCGGCCTGCGGGGACGCGTCGTGCAGACCCGGGCCGAGACCCGGGAAGCGCATCTTCTCGGGGCGGCCGTCGGCCTGGCGCTGCGCGATCAGCCGGGCGTCGCGCTCGGCGGCGGCCACCGGGTCGCGCATCGTCTGCACCCGGCCCAGCTCGATGCCCTTGGCGATGATGGCCCGGACATGGGGCTCGCGCTCGCTCTGGTAGGTGTCGAGCAGCGCGTCGTCGGCGCCGCGCAGCACGGCGTCCAGCTTGAACGCGATGTTCTGGGCGTCCCGGATGCCCGAGCACATGCCCTGCCCGAGGAACGGCGGCATCTGGTGGGCCGCGTCCCCGGCCAGCAGGATCCGGCCGCGGCGCCAGTGCTCCGCCACGAGCGAGCGGAAGGTGTAGGTGGCGACGCGGATGAGGTCGGCCTGGCTCCGGTCGACGTACTCGGCGACCCGCGCCCACACCCGGTCGGGCTCCCGCTCGACGGGGAACGACTCGACCGAGTCGAGCATGAAGCTGAACCGGTGGTGCTCGGGGCCCAGCGAGATGATCGAGACGGGCTGCTTCGGGTCGCACACCTGGCGGGCCTTGGGGATGTCCGCGCCGCCGTCCTTCCTCAGCCGGAAGTCGCAGACCATCCACGGCTCGGAGAATCCGTAGTCCTCCTGGCCGACGGCGAGCCAGTCCCGGGTGAAGCTGTTGCCGCCGTCGCAGGCGACGACGTACCGGGCCGGGACGACGGCGTCCGTTCCCTCGACCCGGACGTCCACGCCGTGCGGGGCGTCGTGGAGGGCGGTGACCTTGGAGTCCATGCGGATCTCGACGTTGCCGAGACCACGGACCAAACCGTCGAGGGCGTCCTCCAGAAAGGGCTGGTACATCATGTACCACTCCGCCCAGCCCTGGCCGCCGACGGCGGCGAAGTCGTGCTCGATGAGCAACTCGCCCGCACCGTTGCGCCACTCGTAGTTCCGCTGGACGTGCAGCGTCGGCAGCAGGGCCCGGGAGAGACCGAGACGGTCGAAGGTGCGCATCGTCTCGTCGTCGAAGATGGCGGCGCGCGGCAGGTTGTAGAGGGTGGGGTAGCGCTCCAGCACGATCACGTCATGGCCTGCCTGACCCAGCAGTGCCGCCGTGACCATGCCCACGGGCCCGTACCCGATGACGGCGACGTCGTACATGTGCGTGCCCTTCCGTTCCACTGCCTCAGACACCGGCGTACGCGGGTGCGGGTGCGGGGGCGTCGTCGGTGGCGAGGCCGAGGAGCTTCTCGGCGTTCCGGTGGCCGATCTTCACGCGGTCGGCGTCGCTGATCGGCGCGTTCCGCAGGAACTTCGTGGCCGTCTCGATGTCCTCGAAGGGGTAGTCGGTGCCGAAGAGGATGTGGTCGGCGCCCATCGAGAGCAGCGCGGTCAGCAGCGGGGCGGAGGAACAGACACCGCTGGTGGTGATGTAGAGGTTCTCGCGGATGTACTCCGAGGGACGCCCGCGCTTGAGCTCGATGCCGTGGTGGGCGTGGAACTCCCAGCGGGAGTCCATGCGCCACAGCACGAACGGCAGCCCCTCTCCCATGTGGCCGAGCAGCAGCTTGGCCTTGGGGAAGTCGTCGAAGACTCCGCCGAAGACCAGCCGCAGGACATGGGTGGCGGTGTCGATGCCCCAGCTCCACATCGGCCCGACGAGCTCGGGGTGGCCGGACAGCACGTGCGCGGTGTCGACGCCGTTGGCCGGGTGCAGATAGAGCGGCACGTCGAAATGTTCGGCGCGCTCCCAGACGACGCGGAGCTCGGGGTCGTCGAGGTAGCGGCCGTGGGTGTGCGCGTTGACGAGGGCACCGCGCAGACCGAGCTGGGTGACCGCGCGCTCCAGCTCGTCGGCGGCGGCCTTCGGGTCCTGCAGCGGCAGGGCGGCGAAGCCGGAGAAGCGGTCGGGGTGCTCGGCGATGACACCGGTCAGGAAGTCGTTGACGGTGCTCGCCTGGCGTACGGCGGCCGCCGGGTCCTTCTCGGCCTGGAGACCGGGGGAGTTGAGCGACAGCACCTGCATGTCCAGGCCCGCCGCGTCCATGTCGTCGAGGCGTTCCTCGGTGAGGTCGAGGAGCCGGCGCGAGGCTTCCGCCCAGGCGTGCGGCTGGGCGATGGAGGCGGTGGACGCGCCGTGGCCCACCAGATCCGGGGTCACGAAGTGCTCTTCGAGGCCGATCAGCTTCATTGCGGAGTTCTCCTCGGGGCGGCCGGGGGCCGGGGATCGGGTGGCGAACACCGACGAGGCCTCGGGGGAGCGAGGTCTCGCCGGCGGTTGCGGGGAGGGGGCCCGGTTCGGCGTACGTGGCCGGAGCGGGCGGGGTGACGGCGAGTGTGTGCGCGTCGGACAGGCGGCTCTTCGGCTGCGAGGGGGGACGCCGGTACGGCGGGGCCAGCCGGGTGGCGGTGAGTGCCACCGGTCCGCAGTTCACCAGAACGTAACGCGTTCCGCAATAGTGAATGTAAGATCGGTCGAGAAAACGCGGGGTAGGCTCGTCGGCCGGCGGTTCGCCGACGCCCCAAAGGGGCGCGGGCAACGGCGCGACCAGCCACGACGGCGCCGCACAGGAACCCACGGCACATCGCGGCACTTCCAGCGGAGCGCCCACGCGTTCGTCCATCGACAGGGGAGAGAGCTGCGCCGTGACCACCACTGACCCCAAGGACCACAACGGGGAACGGCAGGGCATCCAGTCCGTCGAGACCGCGATGCGGGTCCTGCTCGCGCTGGAGAGCGGCGGCGGCGCCCTGAGCCTGTCGGCGATCGCGCAGGCCAGCGGCATGCAGCCCAGCAAGGCGCACCGCTACCTCGTGAGCCTCGGCCGCATAGGGCTGACCTCGCAGGACCCCGCGTCCGGCCTCTACGACTTCGGCGCCGCCATGCGCCGTATGGGCGCCGAGGCGTTGCGCCGCACCAACGAGGTAGCGGTGGCGGACGGCCACGCCGCACGGCTCCGCGACCGCACGGGCCACTCCGTGAACCTCTCCGTCTGGGGCGACCGCGGCCCGATCGTCGTCAGTTGGGCCTACGGCACCCGCCCCCTGCCCCTGACCGTGCGCGTCGGCGCCACGCTCCCGCTGCTCACGTCATCGGTCGGCCGTGTCTTCCTGGCCCATCTGCCCGAGAGCCTCACCGGCGAGGTGCTGAGCGGCGAGCTGCGCGGCAAGGAGGCCGAGTGGACGGCCGAACGCCTCGCCGACACCCGGGCCCGCGTCCTCGAACAGGGGCACGCCGAGACCCACGGCAGCGTCATCCCGGGCATCATCTCCGTCGCCGCCCCGGTCTTCGCGGCCGGCGACCCGCTGCCGCTCGCCATCTCCGTCGTCCTCCCGGAAAGCGCCGGTACCCCGGACCACCTCGCCGAGGTGACCCGCGAACTGCACGCGACGGTGACGGCGGCGTCGCACGAGCTGGGGCACCTTTCGTAACGCGACGCCGCCGGTGGCGGCTACGCCCGCGGCGTGCGGCGGGTGCCCGCCACCTCGTCGTAGTACGACTCGGCCGACGGGCCGAGGACGTCGTGGGCCTCCAGAAACATCTCGTGCGCCTCGTGGCCCACCCAGCCCGCCGGCAGCAGCTCGGTCGGCAGAGCGGGGTCGCGGAAGGGGAACTTGCGGTAGTCGTACGTCAGCCGCATGCGCTCGACCAGGGCCTCCTCGGGGCTGAGGTGCCCGGCCCGGTACGACGGCATCCGGCCGCGATAGGTGCGCAGCAGCTCCCGGTAGTCCTCGTTCAGGGTGGCCAGGTCCCAGCTGCGGGCCGCCATCTCCCGGTCGACGGGCAGTCCGCCGGACTGGCAGCGCAGGGTGTCGAGCCGGACGGCCGGCTCGTCCGCGAACTTCTCCCGGACCTGCTGGAGCCGGTCGTGCGGGGAGACGTAGGTGGACGGCGCCAGCGGGCCGAAGCCCAGCCAGGCAAGGTCCTTGCGGATGCGGTCGCGTACACCGCGCTCGGTCTCCGGGACCGAGTAGATGACCATGTACCAGTGCCGGTCCCAGTCGGCCGGTGCCCGGTCGAAGATGCGTGAGCGGCCCTCGTCGAGGAGCTGGAGACTGCGCTTGTTGAGCGCGTAGACGGTCTCCCGGCCCTCGCGCCGGACGTCGAACCAGCCCTCCTTGCGCAACCGCGCCAGAACCACCCGGACCGTGCTCTCCCCTACGCCGAAGCAGCCCATCAGGGTGCTCAGGGTGCGCATCCTGGCGTCGCCGCCGCGGTAGCGGACGTAGTCGCCGAACAGGTCGAAGACGATTGATCGAGGCTTCACGGAAACGACTATGGCACACGGACGGTCGTCGTGAAGGTGAGCGGTTCGGTCGGCACTCCCCCCGAGCAGTGGGCTGATCCCGCACTTCCCCTCGCGAAAATGCGCAACAAATTATTGACGCCCGTGTATCCATTGACACAAGATGCTCGCGGGCCTGAGTCTGGGCCTGTACTCGATGCGGAGGTCGCAGCCATGGTTTCTCGGATCGCTTGCGTGGGAGGCGGCCCCGGCGGGCTGTTCTTCGCGGCGCTCGTCAAGCAGGCCGATCCGTCGGTCGAGGTGACGGTCTTCGAACGGAACCGCCCGGAGGACACCTTCGGTTTCGGCGTGGTGTTCTCCGACGCGACCCTGGCCGCCATCCACGAGGCCGATCCCGTGCTGCGCACGGCGCTCGCGGACCACGGCCGGCACTGGGACGACATCGAGGTACGGCTCAAGGGCCGACGGATCCGCTGCGGCGGCAACGGCATGGCCGCCATCACCCGCAAGACCCTGCTCCAGCTGCTGCACGAGCGGGCCGCCGAGGTCGGCGTCGATCTCCGCTTCAGCCACGAGATCCCCGCCGATCCGGCCGGGCTCGCCGACTACGACCTGATCGTGGCCGCCGACGGGGCCAACTCCCGCTTCCGCGACCGCCTCGCCGACGTCCTCGTCCCCGAGGTGGAGGTCGCGACCGCCAAGTTCATCTGGTTCGGCACGAACTACCTCTTCGACGGCCTGACCTTCGTCCATGAGCACGGGCCGCACGGCACGTTCGCCGTGCACGGCTACCCGATCAGCGACAGCGTCAGCACCTTCATCGTGGAGACCGACGAGGAGTCCTGGCGGCGGGCGGGCCTCGACGAGTTCGACACCGCACAGCCGCCCGGACCGAGCGACGAGAAGACCAGGCACTACCTGGAGAAGCTCTTCGCCGAACAGATCGACGGCCATGAACTGCTGGTCAACAACTCCCGCTGGGGCAACTTCCGCACCCGCCGCACCCGCCGCTGGCACAGCGGGAACGTCGTCCTGCTCGGCGACGCCGCCCACACCGCGCACTTCTCCGTCGGCTCCGGCACCAAGATGGCCATGGAGGACGCCGTCGCCCTCGCCGACAGCCTCGTCGCCCACCGCGACGACCTGCCGGCCGCCCTGGAGGCGTACGAGGCCGCCCGGCGCCCCCCGGTGGAGAAGATCCAGGGCGCCGCCCGGCCCAGCCTGTCCTGGTGGGAGCACTTCGGGCGCTACCACGACGCCCTCGGCCCCACCCAGTTCGCCTTCCACTTCATCTCCCGCTCCATCGGCAAGGACCGGATCGCCCGTCGCGACCCCGACTTCGTCGACCGGGTCGTACGGGACTGGCGCGTCGCCCATGAGGGACACGCCCCCCTCGACACGCCGTTCATGGAGTTCGACCGACGGCGCCTGACCGCCGAGCAGCTCGCGGAGCTGCGGGGCGGGGGCTCGCGGTGCCTGTGGCTGACGGCGCCCGACGGGGAGGCTGAACTCCCCGCGCTGTACGAGGAGTTGACCGCTGCCTTGGGCGGTGATGTGCCCCCGGACCTGGTCGCCGTACAGGACGGCACCCCGCTCACCAGGTCCCTCCTCGCCGAACAGGCCCGGCTGGTGTACGGCGTTCCCGCGCTGATCGTGGAGGACGGGATGGACGACGACCGGGCCGAGACGCTGCTGCTGTCCGGCCGTGCCGACCTGGTCGCCTCCACGGCAGAAGGGCGGTCCTGACCATGACCGAGAACCCTGCACACAATCTGGCACCGAACCCGGCACCGAACCTGACACCGCTCCTCGCACCCGAGGGCGTCGTGGTCATCGGTGCCTCGCGGCAGGCCGGGAAGCTCGGCGCCGCCATGGCCCGCTCGCTGGCCGTCTTCACCGGCGCCCGCGCGCTCGTCAACGCGCGCCGCCCCGAACCCGCGGCCGGCGTGTACGCCTCGGTCGCCGAAGCGGCGGCACACACCGAAGGGCGCCTCGACCTGGCCGTGTTGTGCGTACCCGCGTCCGGCTGCGCGGACGCCTTGGCCGAGGCGGCCGCCGCCGGATGCCGCGCCGCGCTGGTCTGCGCCGGCGGGTTCGGTGAGGCGGGACCGGAGGGCGAGGAACACGCGGACGCGCTGCGCCGGGTCGCGCGGGAGACCGGGGTCCGGCTGCTCGGCCCCAACACCTCCGGGTTCTTCGCGCCCCACCTGGGCCTGACGGCCAGTTTCGTGCCCGCCGCCGGACAGCTTCCGGCCGGTGACATCGCCGTCGTCGCGGCCAGCGGGGGCGTCAACCACGCGCTCTCCTTCGACCTCGCCGCCGCGGGCAACGGCATCAGCCTCGGCGTCGGCATCGGCGCGGGTCTCGACGTCACCGCCGCGGAAGTCCTGGAGCACCTCGTGACGGACGACCGTACGACGGCCGTCGCCCTGCACCTGGAGACGGTGCCGGACGGACCGCGGCTGGTGGCGGCCGTGCGCGAGGTGGCCGCCGTCAAACCCGTCGTGGCGCTCGTCGTGGGCCGCAGCGACGTCGGGGACTTCGCCCGCTCGCACACCGGCGCGCTCGCCACCTCCTGGCGCACGACGCGGGCCGCGCTGCGGCAGGCCGGGGCGGTGGTCGTCGACGACGAACGGGAGTTGGTGGACGCGCTCACCGCGCTGTCCCGTATCCGGCTGCGCCCCCAGCCGGACCCCGGACTCGGCATCGTGACCGCCCAGGCCGGTCCGGGACTGCTGCTGGCCGACCGGGCGGGCGCGGACGGCATCCGCATGCCGGAGCTGGCGGCCGGCACACGGCACGCCCTGGGCGAACTGCTGCCCCTGCTCACCTACCAACGCAACCCGGTCGACACCGGCCGGCCCGCCGAGACCTTCGCCCGCGTCCTCGCCTCCACGGCCGCCGACCCGGCCGTGGACCTGCTCGCCGTCTACGCCCTCACCGAGCCGGACAGCGTCGACCTCGCCTCCGCCGCCCAGGACGCCGGCCTCGGCGCCGACTCCCCGGCCGTGGTCGTCGTCGGCGGACTCCCCGACGACGTCGCCGAGCAACGAGCCCGTCTGCACAAGTCGGGCATCCCGGCCCTCCCGGGTCCTGCCTCCGCCGCCAACGCCGTACGCGCCCTGGTGACGGACGCGCGACAGCGGGCGATGCGGGAGGCGGGTTCCGTGTCCGGTGGACCCGCGCCGGTGTCCGCTGCCGCGTCCGTGCCGACCGGACCTCTCGACGAGGACGCCGCCAAGTCGTTCCTCGCGGAGCTCGGCATCCGCACCCCCGACCGGGTCGCCTGCGACTCCCGCGCGGACGCCCATGACGCCCTGCGGCTGCTGGGCGGCCCGGTCGCGGTGAAGGTGCTCGACGCCGCCATCCTCCACAAGACGGAGGTCGGTGGGGTGCGTCTGGGAGTGCGTACGGCCGACGAACTGGACGCGGCGCTGGACGCCATCGGGGACGGGCGCCGCTACCTGGTGGAGACGATGGCCCCGCCCGGTGTCGATCTGGTGCTCGGGGCGCGGCGGGACCCGGTGTTCGGGCCGGTCGTGCTGGCGGGGCTGGGCGGTACGGCCGCCGAGGCGCTCGCCGACGTGGCGATCCGGCTCGCCCCGCTGTCCACAGCCGAGGCCGCCGCCATGCCCGACGACCTGGCCGCCCGCGCCCTCCTGGACGGATGGCGTGGTGGGCCGGTGCTCGACCGGGCCGAGTTCGGGCGGGTCGCGGCGGGGCTCGCCGCCGCTCTGGCCGCGAGCCCGGGGACCGCCGAGATCGAGATCAACCCGCTGCGGCTGACCGCCGACGGGCTGATCGCCCTGGACGCCGTGATCGTGCACCACACCTCTGAGGAGAGCGACCATGCCTAGGCCGAGCAGCGACGGAGCTGTGCCCTGGCCCGCGGAGTACGCGGCGCGCTACACCGCCAAGGGCTACTGGGAGGGCGTCGCCCTCGGGGACCGGCTGCACACCGCCGCCGACGCCACGCCCGACGCCCTCGCGGTCGTCGACGGCGCACGACGCCTGACGTACCGCCAACTCGCCGAACACGCGGACGCCACCGCCCTGCGCCTGGCCGCGCTGGGCCTTCGCCCGGACGACCGGCTCGTGGTGCAACTGCCCAACACCGCCGAGTTCGTGATCCTCACCTACGCCTGTCTGCGCCTCGGCGTCATCCCGGTCATGGCGCTCCCCGGCCATCGCAGACACGAGATCGGCCACCTCGTCGAGCAGAGCGAGGCCGTGGCCCTCGCGGTGCCGGACTTCCTGAAGGACCACGACCACCAGGCGATGGCGTTCGAGGTCGCCGAGACCTCGTCGACGCTCCGTCATGTGCTGGTGCTCGGCGACAAGGTGGGCGACGGCGCCGTGGATCTGCGGGAGCTGTGCGCGGCGCCCGAGGGCGAGGACGGGGGACAGGGCGTGCGGGAGGCCGTGGACGCGTACCGGCCCGACAGTCGTTCCGTCGCCGTCTTCCTGCTCTCCGGCGGCACCACCGGCCTGCCCAAGCTCATCACCCGCACCCACGACGACTACCTCTACAACGCCCGCCGCAGCGCCCAGGTCTGCGAACTCGGCCCCGACACGGTCTACTTCGCCGCACTGCCCCTCGGCCACAACTTCCCGCTCGCCTGTCCGGGCCTGCTCGGCACCCTGCTGAACGGCGGCCGGGTCGTGCTCGGTTCGCCCAGCCCCGAGAAGGCGTTCGCGCTGATCGAGAAAGAGGGCGTCACCGCGACCGCCGTGGTTCCCGCCATCGCCCAACGCTGGCTGGACCACCGCGCGGACCACCCCGGAACCGACCTGAGCTCGCTGCGGCTGCTCCAGGTCGGCGGCTCCCGGCTCGCCGACCACGTCGCCCGCCGCGTGGGCCCCGAACTGGGCTGCACCCTCCAGCAGGTGTTCGGCATGGCCGAGGGGCTGCTCAACTACACCCGCCCGGACGACCCCGAGGACGTCATCTGTACGACACAGGGGCGCCCCATGTGCGACGACGACGAACTCCTCGTCGTCGACGAACTGGGTGAGCCGGTCCCCGACGGGACACCAGGCGTGCTGCTCACGCGCGGCCCGTACACCCCGCGTGGCTACTACCGGGCCGAGGAGCAGAACGCCCGCGCGTTCACCGAGGACGGCTGGTACCGCACCGGTGACATCGTGCGGCTGCGGCCCGACGGCAACCTCGTCGTCGAGGGCCGGGACAAGGACATGATCATCCGGGGTGGGGAGAACATCTCCGCCGAGGAGATCGAGAACTTCGCCTACCAGACGCCGGGTGTCGCCCGCGCCGCCGCCGTCGCCATGCCCGACCTCGAACTCGGCGAGCGGGTCTGCCTCTACGTCGTACCGGAACCGGGTCACACGGTCACCCTCGACGACATCCACCACGTCATGGAGCGCGCGGGCATCGCCCGCTTCAAGTTCCCGGACCGGCTGGTGACCGTTCCCGAACTCGCCGCCACCAAGGTCGGAAAGATCGACAAGAAGGCCCTGCGCGCCGACATCGCCCACCGCCTGGACACCGAGGGCACCCCCGACCGCCACTGACCCGGTGACCCCGGCGCGTCGCTCACTGGCGCACCGATCACCGTCGTCGAGGACAAGGCGTGAGCACCTTCATCCCAAAGGAGATCGACATGAGTGAGACGTTCGTCCTGGTGACCGGGGCGTGGCACGGCGGCTGGGCCTGGCGGCCGGTCGCGAGCGAACTGCGGTCCGCCGGCCACGAGGTGCACACCCCGACCCTGGCCGGCCTGGGCACCGGCGACGACCCGCGCGGGGTGACCCTCACGGACTGTGTGAACAGCCTCGTGGAGTACGTCGAGAGAGCCGGTCTGCACGACATCACCCTCGTCGGCCACAGCTGGGGCGGATACGTCCTGACCGGCGCGGCACCGAAGCTCGCCGCACGCGTCCGCCGCCTCGTCTTCTGGAGCGCCTTCGTGCCGAACGACGGCGAGTCACTGATCGAGGCGTGCCCACCGCACTACGGCGAGATGTTCCACGCCCTGGCCGCCGCCTCCGGCGACGACACGGTGAGCCTGCCCCTGGAGGTCTGGCAGCAGGCGTTCATGCAGGACGCCGGCGAGGAGGCCCAGCGGCTCGTCCACTCCCTCCTGGTCCCCCAGCCTCTCGGCACGTTCACCGAGAAGCCCGACACGACCGCCTTCACCGCGCTCGACCTCCCCACCGCCTACATCCTGTCCACCGGGGATCTCTCCCTCCCCGGTGAGTGGGCCTGGGCCGAACGGTTCCCCCAGCGGCTCAAGAACCCCCTCGTCATAGAGACCCCGGGCAGCCACGAGGGCTGCTTCACGCGACCCGCCGAGCTGGCGGGGGCGTTCGTCCGGGCTTGCGCGGTGTAGCGCCCCGGGCCGGGTCGGCCCGGGTGGGGACTAGCGAGTGAGTTCGGATGTGGCGAGCAGGCGTATGCATGCGTCGGTCCAGGCTCTGGTGGCCGCGTCCGGGACGTCGAGTACGCCTCCCTGTCTCTGTCCCTCTCCATGCACGTGGTGTCCCTGCTCGTGCTGTCCCCGCTCGTGGCCGTGGCCGTGTCCGTGGCCGTGATCCAGCGTGTCGAGGAGCCGTCTCAGCAGGCTCGACGAGGTGGCGAGACCGGTGCGGGTCAGCCGGTCCGCCGCCTCGCGGAGCCGGTCGAGGGCCGAGCGGGGGAGACGGCGCAGACCGTGGTGGGCCGCGTCGGCGAGCGCGGTGAGGCCCGCTTCGACGGCTGTCGTGACCGGGTCGGGAGGGGTGCGGTCGGCGAGCGGCAGCGCGGGGGGACTCGTCGGCGGGGCGAGGTCGGGGACGACTACTCCGTCGGGGCCGAGGAGCGCGAGCGGGGTGATGAGGGCCTGGCCCCGGACGTGGCGCACGGCCCCGCTCAGATACCGGACCTCGCCTCCGACGAGGGCCACGGCGAGCGCGTCCAAGGCGTCCGGGCACAGCGGATTGTGGGGTGCGTGGACGAAGACCGGATTCCCCACGGCATCCCGGACGGTCGCTTTGAGGACTTGCTCGGCCGGGTCGTAGCCCACCTCCAGGACCTCGGAGAGTTCGACGACCCGTACCGACTCCGCCTCCACCCGCGCCCGGATCAGCCGTGGCGGGCGGTCTTCGGTCGACGCGGCGAGGCCCGGGACCTCGCGGACCAGGAGCGGTGCGGGCAGTTCCGCCCAGGACCGGCCGACCGGGGACACCGTGGTGGCGGCCAGGCGCCCACGGGTCAGGGTCAGTCTGCGGCTCGGGGTGCGGCGGGCGTTCTCACTGACCAGGTTGCCCGTGGCCAGCGCGGACAGGGTCGTGCCCAGCAGCCGCCGGGACGCGAGGGCGTGCCTTGCCGCGGGCGGCGAGGGACGATGTCCACCGGGCCCCGGTTGCGGGGCCGTGTCCCGTGGCCTGGCCTCGGGCCAGTCCTTGCGGAGGACGAGGACGACCCCCGCTGCCGCATGGGCGAAGTACACCTCGGCCACGGGGCGTTCGGCGCTGCCGGAGACACGGCAGCCGAGCGCGGTGAGCCGCACCCGCCGCAGTGGCGTCTCCGCCGACTCCCGCGTGCCGAGCACCTCGGGGTGATCGGCGGCCCGGTGCCGGGCGTGCAGTTCGGCGAGGAGGGCCGCGACCTCCTCCGGGCGGTGTGTCGCGTCGCGGTCCGCGTAGGCGTCCAACTGATCCGCCAGTTCCTTGGCCGCCGCCGCGGGCCAGTGCAGCGAGGCCGCCGCGAGCCGCCGACCCGTCGTACGCAACGCGACCGTCTGGACCGGATCGGCGTGGGCGACACCGTCCCGGAGCAACTCGTCGGCCAGCTCGACCGCTCGCCGGAGATGCGAGGCCGACACCGACCGGGGCCGAGGCGTCTGCGGCGAGAGGGCCTCGGGGCGCGGCGGCTCGTGAGGTCCGTCGCCGACGAAATCCCCCTGGAGCGGTCCGTCGCCGGCGGCCTGGTGCCGGAGCGGGTTGTCGCTGTCGGTCTCCTCCTGGAGCGGGTCGTCGCTGTCGGTCTCCTCCTGGAGTGCGGCGTCGCCGTCGGCGGCCGGTGTCCGGAGGGAGACCAGGACGAGCCTCGCTTGCCGGTCGGTCGTGTCGGCCGTGCGGAACGCCCAGAGCGCGAGGGCCAGCATCTCCCTGCGCACGGTGTCGGCCGCGTCGGTCAGCGCGTGCGCGGCCTGGCCCGGCACGGGGAAACGCACGGTGCACGTAGGCAGTTCGACCCAGGGGTGGGGTTCCTGCGAGGTGGGGCGGTGGACCCGGGCCGTGACCCCGCGCCGTGCGGTGCGCCGTGCGGCGCTCAGGGCGCGGGCACCCACGGCGGCCTCGAGCGCCGCGTCGTCGATGTCCCCCGGAGACCAGTCGGGTGCCCCCTCCCCGAGCGGTGCCGCGTCCGTCGCCCGCTGGTAGGCGAGGACCAACCCGACGAGGTGGCGGCAGACCCCGGCCGCGCCACAACCGCAGGACCCGCCGTCCAGCGACGCCCCCGGCGGCATCGAGGCCTCGGCGCCGTCCGCGAAACGGGCGGTCACCGCGCCGTCCGGCGCGGTGCTCAGCTCCGGTGGCGACCCGGCGTCGAGATCCTTGGTCGCCCGCCGCACCAACCCCCGGTTGGCGAGCGCCGCGAGGGTGTCGGGGGTCAGGGCCAGAAGGTCCGTACGTGGTGATGCCGTCAACGTCCCAGCCTCTCCGCCACGAAACCGGCCAGCTCACCCGGTGTCATCGCGCCCACCCGCGCCCCCTCCCGCGCGAGACGGCCGGCGAGTTCGCGGTCATAGGCAGGGCTCGCCTCCTCGTCGAGAGCGGCGAGCCCCAGCACGGTCGTGCCTTGCTCCACCAGCGCCCGCACCCTCCGTACCAGCCGGAACGGATCCCCGCCCTCGTAGAAGTCGGAGATCACGACGAAGACGCACCGCCGAGGGTTCTCGATCAGACCCGCGCCGTAGTCCACGGCTCGCGCGATGTCCGTGCCACCGCCGAGCTGTACCCGCATCAGTAGTTCCACCGGATCGGTCACGTCCGACGTCAGGTCGACGACCGAGGTGTCGAACGCCACCAGATGGGTCTTGAGCCCTGGCAGCCCCCACAGACAGGCCGCGGTCACCGCGGCGTGGATGACCGACCCGGCCATCGAACCGGACTGGTCCACCAGCAGCACCAGTTGCCACTGTTCGAGATGGCGTCGGGTGCGGGAGTGGAAGTGCGGGCGCTCGATGAGCAGTCGGCGCTCCTCGGGCTGGTAGTGGGCCAGGTTGGCGCGCACCGTCGTCCGGAAGTCGAAGTTCCTGGCCAGGGCCCGCCGGCTCGGGTGGCGGGCTCGGGTGCCGGTGAAGGTCTTGCGGATCTCCGGCCGTAGCCGCTCCAACAGTTGGCGCACCACGCTCTCCACGATGCGCCGGGCCAGCCGCAGCACCTCGGGGTTCATCAGATGCCTGGTGCGCAGCACGGCCCGCAGCAGGGTCGCGCTGGGCTCGACCCGCTCCAGTACCGCCGGGTCGGTGACGATCTCCTGGATGCCGTACCGCTCCACCGCGTCCCGTTCCAGACGCTCGATCGTCTCCTTCGGGAACAGCCGGTGGATGTCGTCGAGCCAGTCGACGGCTGTCACGACGGACGGCCCGTCACCGGCCGTGCGCTCCCGGTTCTCCCTTCGGCGCACACCGCGTTCGGCGAGGTCCGGGTCCCTGCCGTAGAGCCAGTCCAACGCGGCGTCGCGCGCCAGGGCCTCCTGGCTCAGCGGGCCCGTACAGCGCTCGGCCGGAGAGCCGAGAACGAGCCGCCAGCGTTCGAGGACCGGGTCCGGGGTGCCGTGACCGTGAGTGGCGTGGTTGTCGTCGGTCATCCCGTGCCCCCGAGGCCATAGCGCCGAAGGTGTCGTGTCACGGTCTCCTCCAGGACGGCCGCCCGGGCCAGCAGGACGGGGTCCGCGCTCGTCCGCAGCAGCGAGCGTGCCGATCCGCGAACGCCCCTGCGCTCCATCAGCCGCTCGGCGATCCGCTCGCGCTCGCGCGGGGGGAAGAAGGCGAAGGCCTGGCGCAGCGCGGGCAGGCCGATCAGGAACTCCTCCTCCGGCATCGCCCCGACCATGTCGTCCAGCACTCCGATCAGCGGTTCAGGCCCACCGTCGTCGGCTCTCTGAGCGGCCGTCAGTTCGTTGCGCGCGACGGCGAACAGCCCCGCCAGCCAGTCGCCCAGCACCGAGGGCCCCGGCAACTCCCGCACCGCGCCGCCCACGGCGGCGGGGCCAGGTGCCTCCGCGAGGCAGCGGTGGAGGCCGAAGGCGGCGCCGCGCAGATCGGGCGGAGCCGCCGTGTCCCGGCTGACGCGGTAGGCGACCGAGGCCGCCGTCTCGCGGGTCACGGACAGCACCTCGGACGCGTGCCACAGCGCGTCACGCACCGCCGCCACGGCGGCCAGCCGAGCGAGGTCCACTCCCGGACCGCTCGTCCCGGACGCCGGCGTCCGAGGGCCGCGCGCCCCTTCGAACAGCCACAGCAGACGCTCCACCGCCCCGTCCAGCACGGTCACGAGCAGCGGGCTCCGCGCCACGCCGAACACCCGGTCGTGCCGCCACAGCCCGAGCGCCGTGGCGAGCACGTCTCCCAGCGGCCCCGGCTCACGCAACCGGCGTACTCGTACGGCCAGCGCGTCCAGCAGTGGATCCGCCAACCGCGCCACACCGCACAGCACCACGTCGAACAAGGTGCGCGCGAGCACATCGGCGTCCGCGCCGTCGTCCACACCGAGGTCACCCGCAGCGCCGCCTGCGCCCCCGACCGCCCCTGTGCTCCCGGCAGTTCCTACCACCGCACCCGTGCCCGGCCCCGGGACGGCGCCCGGCCCCGTCGTGCCCCGTGCCCGCTCGGTGAGGACCGCCTCCGCCGCTTCGTCCAGAGCGGCCCCGTACGCCCCCGCCTCGATCAGTGCCGCGTCGCGCGCGGGTGCCGGACGCTTTTCCCAGCGTTCGCCGAACTCCGGGTCGGCGCCCCCTCGCGGACCCTTGGTGCGGACATGCCCCGGAACTTCGAGCACCCGCAACCGGTGCAGGACCCGACTGCGCTCCAGATCCCCCGGACGCGTGAGGTCGAACACGAACGGCCCCTCGCCGGTCAGCCCGAGGGCCGCCAGCCGCCCGGCGACATCGGCGACGAGCGGTGGCCTCGGTGTCTCGGGGTGGAGGGCGCCCACCCGGTCGCCACTGCTCGCCGCGATCATCTCCACCACCACCGGATGGGCTCCTGGCGTGAGCGTGCCGTTCGTCGTCCACGGCAGAGGCTGGTCCAGATCCTCGCCGATCAGCGCGCCCGCCATGCCGTCGAGCACATCGCTCCTGGCCGGGCGCGTGTGGCCGCGCAGCGCGGTCAGGCCCTGGGTGAGGGCGCGGGCGGCGATCAGGTCGGCCGTGGACACGGGGTGGTTGCGGGCCCGCAGCCTGGACGCCACCGCGCGCACCAGCCCGTCCGCCGCCGCCTCCACCCCTCCGTCCCAGACCCGCTGGTAGTAGCCGGGTGACGGCATCCCCGACTGGTACCCGGCGAAGGAGTCCAGCTGCCGGAACGAGTACGGCACGAGGAAGCTGCCCGTCAGCGCTCCCTCGGCCGCCGAGGGCACCTCGGGCCAGCTCGGAGCACCGTCCGAACGGAGAGCGGTCTCCTCGGCGCCCGCCGCCCCCACCAGCGCCCGCAGCGCCGGCTGGTGGAAGCCCCCGGTGACCACCACGACCGTCGGGTCCCCGGGCACCGCGAGGGCCGCCCTCACCCAGGACGCCATGTACACCTCACGGGCCTGGTCGCCCTCGTCGGCGTCGGCGTCGCCTCGTACGGTCTCGAAGTAGGCGTCGAGCCGGGCGGCGAGGTCCTCGTCGTCGGCCACCTCGAAGAGCCGGTCCCAGAGGGCGTCCACGCTGTCCACGTCGAAGCGGGAGCACAGCCGTGCCGTCGCCTCCGTATAGCGGGCCTCCGCGTCGGCGTAGCGGTTGACGCGCTCCGCGAACGCGGGGTGCCAGGCCGGGAGGTCGATGAACCGGACCTCGGCGCCCGCCGCCCGCCCCGCCCGCAGGGCCACCCACTCCGGGGAGTAGTCGCACAGCGGCGTCCACGAGGTGGCGGCACGGTTCCCGTCCCGGTAGTGGCTGAACACCGCCACGGGCAGCTCATGGCCGAGAAGCAGCTCGTCCAGGCGGCCGTTCATGTCGGACGGGCCCTCCACCAGCACATACGCGGGCCGCAGCCGCTCCACGGTCGAGGCGACCAGCCGTGCGCAGGCCGGGGAGTGGTGGCGTACCCCCAGGAACACGGCGGGCACGTCAGCCGTCCCCGTCCAGCAGATGCCGCGCGTCGTACAGGGCCTGCCACTGCTGGCCCCGTCGGCGCGGCACCCGCTGTTCCAGATGGCGGCGCAGCCGGGCCAGGTCCTCGGGGCTGTCCTTGGCCACCGTGCCCGCCAGACAGGCCACCACGTCGGCGGCGCTGCCCGGTTCCCCGCGCAGGAACCAGCCGCGCACCCCCACCGCGTGGGCGACCGACACGGCTTCGGCCGTGCTCATCACCGCCGACGGCCGGTCCACCGCGCCGCCCTCGTGCGTCCTGCCCGAGCGCAGCTCCCGGAAGGTCGTGACCAGCACCTCCAGCACATCGCGGTCGGGCGCGATCTCCACGCCGGACTGGCGCAGCAGCTCGGCCGCCTCCGCCTCGACGAGGGCCAGTTCGGTGTCCAGGTCGGGCACCGGGAACACCGTCTCGAAGTTGAAGCGGCGCTTGAGGGCCGCGCTCATCTCGTTGACGCCCCGGTCCCGGGTGTTGGCCGTCGCGATGACGTTGAAGCCCTTGCGGGCGAAGACCATCCCGGCGGCGCCCTCCAGCTCGGGGATCGCCACCACACGTTCGGAGAGCAGCGACAGCAGCGAGTCCTGCACTTCGAGCGCGCAGCGGGTGATCTCCTCGAAGCGCACGATCCGGCCCTCCGCCATGCCCCGGAGCATCGGAGCCGGTACCAGGGAGCGACGTGAGGGGCCCTCGGCGACGAGCAGCGCGTAGTTCCAGCCGTACTTGATCTGGTCCTCGGTGGTGGCCGCGCCGCCCTGCACGGTCAGCGTCGACGTACCGCTGACGGCGGCGGCGATCAGCTCCGACAGAAGCGACTTGGCGGTGCCGGGCTCCCCGACGAGCATCAGCCCGCGATTGGTCGCCAGCGTCACCAGGGCACGCTCGACGAGCGAGGGGTTCCCCACGAACTTCCCGCTGATGCCCGCGCTTTCGTCGCCGACCACGAACCGGCGCGCCGCCCGCAGGCTCAACTCCCAGCCGGGCGGCCGAGGTCCGCTGTCGTCGGCACGCAGCGCGGCCAGCTCGTCCGCGTAGCGCACCTCGGCGGGCGGCCGCTGCAGCTCGGCCGCTGTCTCCGCCATCCCCCTGGCCTCCGCCACCCCCACCGTCTCCGCAGCCCGAGTCGTCCCCGCCCTCTGGGCCATTCCCGCCGTCTGCGCGGTCTCCGTCGTCGTCACGGGGCCGTCAGCTCCGTCAGGTCGGCGAGCAGCTCCGACACCGCCACCGGGTCGATCTCCTCGAAGCGGGCGCTGTAGGCGTCATTCCGCCAGTAGTGGGTCGGCCGGGTGGCGAGCCAGATGTGCTCCACCTTCTGCTCCTCGGCGGGGTCGAAGGAGCCGACGGCGATGCCGTGGTCGGGGACGAGCACCGCGTGGCGGTTCGGGGCGAGCTGTTTGGAGATCCAGCACTCGACACCGGCGTCCAGCGGCTGTCCGCGCCGCCAGCCCCGCCGCTCCAGTCCGACGAGCCGGCCCGTCGTCACCGTGAGGCCCTCGAAACGCTCCAGCCGCCACCCGGCGGCCTCCTCCGCGGTCAGCTCGAACACCCGCCGCCCCAGCTGCGGGAACGGCTGGAGGATCTCGTAGTCCGCGAACAGCTCCGCCCAGGCGTCGAGCTCACCCAGATGCAGCGGGTGCGCGATCCGTACGGTCGCCTCGTCGGGCAGAACGAACGTGCTGTCCTCGGCATCCGCGAACGTACGGTCCTCCGCCACCCGGAACGCCGTCGTCGTCCCGTCCAGGTCGCTCAGCCACACCAGCCGCCGGACGAGATGCCACAGCAGGGGATGCCCGACGAACAGTTCGCGGAACTCGCCCGCCGACCACGAACGCCCCTGCGCCATGGCCGACTCCAGCCGCCGGACCTGGTCGGCGGCGATGGTCCGCACATCCTTCTTCAGCGTCATGAACCGTTTGCGCTCGGCGGGCGCCAGCTCCGCGTCGTCCCGCGCGCCCGGCTGGGGCAGGCCCTTACGGCGCTTGCCGTCGGGGTCCTCGACGAAGGGGCGCAGCTGTTCGTCGAAGCCGACCGTGAACGTACGGCTGCCGTAGTCGATGACCGTGGTGCCCCGCGCGTCCAGGCCGAAGTCGGGCACCAGCCGGTCGGCGAGCTGCTCGCCGGTCAGCCCGAGACCCTCCGCGACCTCGGCGATCTTCTCCTGCGCGCGGGCCTTGAGCGCCTTGAACTTCACGCGCTGCGCCACACCGTGCAGATGCAGCAGCGCCACGTCGGTGCCGATCGCGGCCAGTACGCCCAGTCCGTCCACCGCCCGTTGGTGCGCACCCTCACCGGGCCAGGCCCGGACCAGCGGTGTGAGTCGGCGTACCGTCTCGTCGTCACCCAGCAGCCCCAGCCCGGACAGCGCCCAGCTCTCCTGGCTCGGCATGCCGGCGAGCCGCCACTGCTCGAACAGGGCCCAGACGAACTCGGCCAGTGACTCCGGCGCGCACAGCTCCCGGACCACGGCCAGTCCCGGATAGGGCTCGCCCGGCCGGGACATCGCGAGCATGGTCACCACATGCCGGGTGGCGTCGGCGGGCAGCGCGCCGCCGGAACGCACCAGGATCTGCGGCAGCAGCACCGGCTCGGCCCACTCGACGGGCTCGGGCAGCTTCGACGGCAGCGCGGTCCGCAGCGGGTCGGCGAAGAGAAGGTTCTCGATCGCCTCGGCCGCCTCGGCGCCGTATCCCTCGGCGGCGGACCGCACGACCTGCTCCCCGTGCAGGGCCGCGATGGTGCGCAGCGCCTGCTCGGCGTGGCGCCGCGCGAGGCCGGCCTTGCCCACGGCGTCCGGCACCAGCAGCGGCGCGGCGGTCTTCCCGTGCCGCCTGAACCACGAACGGGCCGTATCCCGGGCCGACTTCAGCCGCACGGCCCACTCGGCGACCAGCCGGGCCGTCTCCACGCTCACATACGGCAGCAACAGCGGCGCGAGCGACGCGGGCCACTTCGGGGCGAGACGCAGCACCACTCCCAGCGCGTCCGTACCGAACCGGGCGACGATCGGCTTGAGAGCGGCGTCGCTGTCCACCAGGCTCGTCGGGTTCCACTCGTCGAGCAGTGGCCGGACCAGGTCCGCGGGTTTGCTGAGGAACAGCCCCATCGAGCCGACCTTGTCCGAGCGGACCGCCTCCTGCAGGGTGTCCGGATCGTCCGACCACTCCGTCCGCGCGGCCCAGTCCCGCTCCCAGGACGGGGTGTCCGCCCACTCCTCCCGCTCACCGGGCAGCCAGACGATCCCGGGCTCGTCCTCGGTGACCAGCCCGGTGACCGTGCGGACCTTGGCGGCCTTGCGCGGCCGGGTCCACGGGGGACTCGTGAGCAACTCGGGCAGGGCCGCGGCCGGGGCGTCCGGCACCCGGTCCCGCGGACTCAGCAGCGGTTCCACCGCGCCCGCCGCCTCCGGCGAGAGTGAGGTGAGCGCCTCCTCGGCGATGTCGGGGTTGGCGGACACATGCACCAGCAGCGCGTGCCGGAGGTTCTCGGTGTTCGGCCCGCCCTTCGCCACGGCCTCGGCCAGCATGCGCAGGGCACGCCTCGGGTAGCGGCGGGCCGCCTTCGCCACGAAGGGCTGCGCCCGCTTGTCGCCGAGCTCGGCCAGCAGCAGGGCGAACGCCTCGTCGGAGGGAAGCTCGACCAGGATCGAGCAGACCTTCTTGAAGGTGTCCGCCGCGACGTACGACCCCATCAGCTCCTCCGCCACGAGCGGTGCCACCGCCGTACCGATGCCCTCGGCGATGGTGGCGACCGTCGACATCGGCCATCCTGTGTAGCGCAGAGAGGCCACACCGCCCAGCAGCCGGACCTGCTCCGGGGAGTTGAACGAACAGAACAGCATCGAGCGCAGGACCTGGTCATGTGGACGGTCGGCCTCGGGGCCGCCCGCGCACTCGTCGAGCCAGGCCGTCTCGGTGGGGACGAGGTACGAGACGACGACGCGTCTGCGGGCGCTGCCCCGCATCCCGCCGAGTGCCGCCACCACCGCGCGGTACGTGTCCTCGTCGGTGGCGGCGAGCCGCGCGCGCATGCGATCCGCGACGCTTCGCACCCGCCATGCCTGGCCGGCGAAGAGTTGGTTCGGTGCGCGCTCGACGCGGGGGTCGGAGCGGTGGGGCCCGCGCTGTTCGAAGTGCACGTCGATGTCGAAGAGTTCGACGGTCGCTCGGGCGGCGAAGACCAGCCCGTGGGCCTCCACCCAGGCATCGGCGCAGGCCGCGCCGGACAGGGCCGTGTCGGAGGCGACGGCCAGGACGGCCGCGCCCATCGGGTCGGCCATGCCGGCGAGATGAGCCTGCGCGGCCCGCACCAGATCCGCGTCACTCCGCGGGCTGTCCAGGTACTGCCGTACCCAGTCGGCCGTGTCACGCAACTGCCGCTCCGCCGCGTCCGCGGCCCCCTTGCGCGGGGGCGTCGGCTTACGGGGGACGCCGCCCCGGCGAGGATGGACGTGACGGTGCCAGGCGGCCGGCAGCACGAAGGTGTCCTCGTCGACGACCGCCCCCTCCGGCCGACCGTCCCCCGAAGCCGAAGCCGAAGCCGAAGCCGAAGCCGAAGCCGAAGCCGAAGCCGAAGCCGAAGCCGAAGCCGAAGCGATGGGGATCGCGGACGCGGCCGTGTCGTCGGCGGCCGGCGCCGACGCGTCGCCCTCGACGACCGGCGCCGCGCCGACCTCCCGATACCCCTTGCGCTCCTTGGCCGCGGCGGTCTTCCGCAGATACTCGGCGGCCTCCTCCGGGGAAGCGCACTCCTTGACCTGTGTCCGGCCCTCCGTGCCGCAACGCCCGTACCGGACGGTCACCGTGGCACCGTCCGCCACGGCCTCCCAGAACTTCGACGAGTTCCCCTCGGCATACTCCCAGCGGCGCACGCCCCCACCCCTTCCGGCCCTGCGGGCTCCCCGGCCCACCCCCACGTGAACGCAGCCGTTGACCGGCGGATTCACGCCGGTTCAGCGACGATCACCACAGTAGAGGGACCCACTGACAACGCCGCCGGCGGCGGCAGCGCCAGCGACTGCGCGGCGTCACGAGCGCCCTCGGCGCCGTGTGCCCGCCTTCAGTTCGCGGCGCAGGCGCTCCGGGGCCCACGTCTCGGTGACGGCCTGCCCGAGGAGGCCGGCCTGGGAGGGCGGGGCGAGGCCGTCGACCGGTGGGTCGAGGTCGAGGTCGGTGGGGAAGGGGTATCCCTCGGCGGTGGCGGCGACCACGCGGCGCAGCCAGTCCTCGGTGGCGCCCTCGGACTTGCGCCGCAGCAGGACCGGGAAGAGCGCGTTCGCCATCGTCTCGCGGTCCACGGTCTCCATGGCACGGCCGAACGCGGAGGAGATCTGCAGCAGGTTCGCCATGCGCCGGATGTCCGACGAGCGGTTGTGTCCGGCGGCGTGGAAGAGCGCCGGATTGAAGAAGGCCGCGTCGCCGTTCTCCAACGGGAGTTGGACGTGGTGGGCGTCGAAGTACTCGATGAACTCCGGGAGTCGCCAGGCGAGGTAGCCGGGCTCGTACTTCTGCGAGTGGGGCAGGTAGAGGGTCGGGCCGGACTCCACGGGCATGTCACCGTGGGCGACCGCGCCCTGGAGGGTCAGGGCAGGGGAGAGACGGTGGACGTGCGCGGGGTAGGCGGCGGCCTGCCGCTGGGAGAGGAACCCTAGGTGGTAGTCGCGGTGCGGGCTCTGCGCGGCGCCGCCGGGGTTGACGACATTGACCTGGGAGGTGACCTGGTAGGCGGGGCCGAGCCAGGCCTCGGCGATCAGCGCCAGGATGTCGTTGGCGTAGTAGTCGGCGAACACCTCCGGTGCCCGTACGGCCAGCTTCTCCAGCGCGTTCCAGACCCGGTCGTTGGCGCCGGGCTTCGCGAAGTGGTCGCCCCGGCGCGTGCCCGTGGCGCGCTCCTCCTCGATCAGTTCCCGGAAGGCGGCCGACGCCCGGTCCACGACGGCCGGGTCGGCGAACGCGCCCTTGAACACCACGATGCCGGGACCGTCCGACAGGGCCCGCACCAGCTCCGTCCGTACGTTCCGACGGCCGTCGGGGGTGCTCGTCAGGGCGCGGAGCCGGTCACTGTCGTAGAGCGGTACGTTCCGCTCGATCCGCTCGGCGGAGGGGTGGTCGGCGGGGTCGGTGTGTCGCTCGACGAGGGCGCGGAACGAGTCGAGATCGCAGTCCGCCTCGGTCAGCCAGGTCCGTGACACCGCAGCGATGGGGGACATCGCGGCTCCTTTCGCAGCAGGATTCCACCCTTGGGTCTCCGCCAGTCTGAGGACGTCGAACCCGTCATTCAATGCGCGGAAACCCGTCAAAAACACATCACGGGGCCGGGAAGAACGGCGGTGAGCCACCGCACACGACCGAGGAGACCCACGAGGTACGGCGGGACGTCGGGGCCTTGGAGCGACCGGCCCCCGTGTCGCCGGGGTCGTCGGTCGGGAGCGACGTAGCGTGGCTCGGGCGTACGACGGTCGACCCCATGGTGGCGTGATGTGTTGGAGTGCGATGGCGGATCTCGTGGCGGGCGCCGGTGTCGGGGCCGTCGGGGTGGCCTGTGTGGCGCTGGTGCGCAAGGGCCGGGATCTGCCGCTCGCCGCCCTGCCGTTGCTGCTCGGGGCCCACCAGATCGTGGAGTCGGTGATCTGGTCCTCGGGCGGCGGCAGCGGACCGGCCACCGTCGCCTGGGCCGTCATCGCCCTGCCGCTGCTGGCCGTATGGGTGCCGGCGGGCGTGTGGTGCGCCGCCCCGCCGTACGCCCGGACCCGGCTCACCGTCCCGCTCGCCGTCGGCGTCGCGACGGCCGTGCTGCTCGCCCACGGCCTCGCCACCGGCCCGGCGACGGCCGAGATCCGCGGCCGCACCATCGGCTACACGATCGACCTCTCCCTTCCCCTCGTTCTCGTCGCGGGCTACCTCCTCGCCACCGTCGGGTCGTTGCTCCTGTCCGGCGACCGTCGGCTCTCCCTGCTCGGCGTCCTGGCGGCCGTCGGCGCCGTGATCTGCTGGACCCTGTGGCGGCTGGAGTTCATCTCGACCTGGTGCGCCTTCGCCGCCCTGTGCTCGGTGGTGCTGCTCGGCTGGGTACGCGCCCGGCCGACGGCTTCCTCGGGTCCGTCCGGTCGCCCGGCCACAGAGCGTCGGGCGCGTCGGAAAGGCGATTGACAGGGCACACGTGCGCGCGAGAAATCTTGGGCATGGACGCGGACCGCCATGCCCCGCGCCCGTACCGGGGCCCCGAGGACCATGACGCGATGGTCGCCGTACGACGGGGATGCGCTGAGCGGGACGGCATCGACGCCGGATCGGTCGTGGAGGGAATCCCGGCGGCGGCCGAGATCGCGGAAACCTGCGCGGCGTCGGAGGACCCGTACGCGAACCAGGCCCTGGGGAGTTGGCCGAGTCGGCCGGCTCGTGCGGGAGCACGGCACCGGGCGGACGGCAGTGCTCGGCGCGAACGCCATGGTGGGTGAAGCCGACGCGACGGCGTTGCTGCCGGCCCGCGGCTACCGGCGCGTCTTCAGCCTGGTGGAACTGGAGTTGACCGACCTCCGCCGACTGCCGGAGGCCAAACCCCTGCCGACCGGCGTCCGCGTCGGGGCCGTCGAACCGGATGGTCATCGCGACGCATGGGCGACGGTCGTCGATTCCTACGCGGACGCCGCCTTCACCCGGACGTGGACGTACGATCGCTTCCTGGCCACGGCCGACCCGACCTGCCGGCTGCCGCGTGGGATGGGGACCTGATGGCCGGTGTCGCCCTGTGCTCCCCGCGTCGGCGGGACCGCACGTGGGTGAGGTCGAGGAGTTGAGCGTCCGGGTGGAGTCGAGACGACGGGGGGCTCGGCCGGGCCCTGCTGCTCGACGGCCTGCGCTGTCTCCGCGAGCACGGCGCCGAGACCGCACGCCTCCACACCGGAACCGCGAACCCGCACCGCAGCCCAGAAAGGTGGACCATGACCGACACAGCGGCCCCCAAGCACTCTTCACCCAGGTGGAACGACGACACCCGCCCGGCCCCACCCTCCGTCGGCGGCGAAAGGGAGATCCTGAGCGCCGTCCTCGACTGGCACCGGGCAACCTTCGAGCTCAAGTGCGCCGGCCTGTCTCCGGAGCAGTTGTCCGAACGGGCGGTGCCGCCCTCCGGCCTGTCCCTGCACGGCATGGTGCGGCATCTGGCCGGCGTCGAGCGCTGGTGGTTCCGCATGCAGTTCGCCGGTGAGGACGTTCCGATGCTCTACTACTCCGACGACGACCCCGACCAGGACTTCGACAGCCTGGAGGGTGACGTCGACGAAGCCTTCGCCGTGTGGCGGACCGAGTGCGAGCACTCCAGGCGGATCACGGCCGCTGCCGCATCGCTGGACGAGACAGGGACACGCAAGAGGACCGGCGAGCCGATCTCACTGCGCAGGATCATGGTGGACATGATCGCCGAGTACGCACGACACAACGGCCACGCCGATCTCCTGCGCGAAAGGATCGACGGCTCCACCGGGATGTAGCAGTCCCATGGCCTCCTCGTGGCAGCCGGCGAACAGGCGCCGACGCCGGGCTTGGTGAATCATTCATCCACCGTGCTGTTGACTTTCGGATGAGTGAGCCAGAGGATTTCGGGGGTGACACACTCCGCCGCCGGGCCGCTCGGCCCGGTCCTCCCCGCGGCCCTCGACGAGGCAGCCCACCGCTGCCTCGTCGCGGGCTTCGACGGCACGACGACCGTCCCCGACACCCTGAAACGGCTCATCGACCGCGGACTGGGCGGGGTCATCCTGTTCACCCGCAATGTGCGCGACGCCGACCAGGTCCGTGAACTCACCGGCACGCTGCGCACCTTGCGCCCGGACCTGCTGGTGGCCATCGACAACGAGGGCGGCGGCATCGGGCACCTCGTCGCCGCGGGCGCCCCCGAGGTGCCCGGCTCGTGGGCGCTCGGCGCCGCCGACGACCCGCGACTGACCGCCGCCTGCGCCGACGCCCTGGCCGGACACCTGCTCTCCCTCGGCATCACCGTCTCCTACGCCCCCGTGGCCGACGTCCAGAGCCGGCCGGAGAACCCGATCGTCCGCACCCGGGCCTTCGGCGGCGACCCGGCTCTGGTCTCGCGGCATCTGCGGGCCTGGATCGAGGCCACCGAGGCGCGCGGTGTGGCCTCCTGCGCCAAGCACTTCCCCGGCCACGGCGGAACCGTCACCGACAGCCACCACGAACTGGCCCTCGACCCGAGGCCGTACGACGAACTGGACCTCGCCCCCTTCAGGACCGCCGTCAACGCGGGCGTGCCCATGCTGATGAGCGCCCATGTCGTCTTCCCGGCCCTCGACCCGGACCGGCCCGCCACCCTCAGCCCACGCATCCTCTCCGAGCTTCTGCGCGGCGAACTCGGCTTCGACGGCGTCCTCGTCAGCGACGCGCTGGAGATGAGGGCCATCGCCGACCGCTACGGCGAGGCGGCCGGCGCCCGGCTCGCCCTCGCCGCCGGAGCGGACCAGGTCATCGTCGCCGTACCGGACCTGGAGGTCACCCTCGCCTGCCGGGACGCCGTGCTCGACGCCCTGCGGTCGGGTGACCTCGCCGAGGAGCGGGTGACCGAGGCCGCGGAACGGGTACGGCGGCTCGCGCTGCGGTACGCGGTGCCGTACCGGCAGGGCGACGTGGCGCCCTGGGACGCGGAGGCCGGGCTGACGGCGGCCCGGCGAGCTGTGCGGAGCGGGATGCCCTTGCCGGAACCGGTGCCGGGCGCCCATGTCGTCGACTGCTTCCTGCCCCCGCACCCCGCCCTCAACTGGGGCGGCGAGGACCTCCTGACCGAGGTCCGCGCGCTCGACCCCTCGGTCACGGGCACGGCGGTCGCCGGGGAGCCGGACGACATCGGAGCCGTCGCGGGGGAGGCGCTGCGCGTCGCGGCGGGGCGGCCGCTGGTCGTCGCCGTGTGCGACGCGGAGCTGCACCCCTGGCAGCAGCGCCTGCGGGACGCGCTGGTGGCCGCACGGCCGGACGCCCTTCTGGTCTCCACCGGCCTGCCGGAGCAGCGCGACGAGGTCGACGAGGTGTGCGCGCACGGGAGGGGCCGGGTCAACCTGCGGGCGCTGGCGGAGGTGTTGACGGGGCGGACACTCTGACGGCGTCCGCCCCAAGATCCCCTCACTTCGCCTCGACCAGCTCCGTGATCCCCCTCGCCGCGAGGTACCCCGTGTCCTCCGCGCGCTCCGCCAGGACCACCGCCGGGTGGGTGCCCTCCTGTCGCAGACGCATCCAGGCGTCGAAGAACGCGCCGCCCGGGCCGGAGACCGAGCGCGTGGCGTGGGTGCAGTCCAGGACCAGGGCGGTCGTGCGGGGAGCGGGCGGGGCGGCGGCCGTACGGATCTCGGCGACCGTCGTGGACAGGGCGTCCGCGATCGGCTTGGGGCGGCCCGAGGAGTCGAACAGGCCGAGCGTGTACTCCAGTTCCGGGAAGTCGGCGAGGGAACGGTCGACGTCGTGGGAACACCACCAGGTGACGCCCCACAGCCGGGCACAGCCGGCCGCGTTCAGGAGGGTCGCGCGGGCGAAGTCGGGAGCGTCGGCCGCCGGGATGTGCGGCTCGGGGGCGCCGGTCTCCTGGACCCAGACGGGGCGGGCCGGATCGGTGGCGTAGGCGGCCGCCAGCTCCGTGCCGTACTCGGCGAGATGGTGCACCTGGGGCGAGCGCGGGCCGTAGCGGCGGGCGCAGTCGGCGGAGAAGACCCAGGGGTGGACGGTGGTGAGGTCACCCTTGCGGGCCGAGGCCTCGGGGGTGAAGGGATGGTCGTCGCCGTACCAGGCGGCGTCGTACGCCGAGTGCGTGACCAGGCCGACGCCCTCGCCGAGCCCGTCGCGCGCGGCGGCCAGCAGGGTGTCCAGGTAGTGGTCGACCTCGGTCACGGACACCGGGTTGTGTTCGACCAGGTTGTTGAGCTCGTTGCCGAGCTGGAGGCCGATGAGGTGGGGGTGGCCGGACAGGGCGCGGCCCAGCGTGCGCAGCAGCAGGGCCTGGGCCTCGACGGCCTCGGGGTCGGTGAGGACGTTGCGGTGGTGCCAGCTGCGGGTCCACTCCGGATAGAAGTCGAAGCTCGACAGATGGCCCTGGACGCCGTCCACGACGACGTCCAGGCCGCACTCGGCCGCGAGGTCCACCAGTCGCACGAGCTGGTCCACGGCCGAGGCGCGGACCAGGGTGCGGTTGGGCTGGAGCAGGGGCCACAGATGGAAGACCCGGACATGGTCCAGGCCCAACCCGGCGATCTGGGCCAGGTCCTCGCGCGCGAGTCCGGGATCGAAGTCGTGCCAGGCGTGGAACCAGCCCCTGCGTGGGGTGTAGTTCACTCCGAAGCGGAGTGCGGGTGCGGGCAAGGGCGGCGTGCTGATGGCGTCCTCCTCAGGAGCTGGACCTTGTCTCCGGCGAATGTATCAACCACCATGGACGGCAATGAATAGTGATTTGAACCAAGCTTCTCCGGCCTATGTGGTCGGCCTCGACGCCGGTGGCACCCGTACGCGTGCCGTGCTGGCGGAGTCGGGTGACGGCCGGGTCCGGGGCGAGGGCGTGGCCGGGCCGGGGAACGCGCTCACCGTGCCGGGGGCGGTGCTCGCGGACCACCTCGCCGAGGCCCTGGCGCAGGCCGTGCCCGAAGGGCTGCGCGGGCGGGTCGTCGCGGTGGCGGGAGGGTTCGCGGGGGCCGGGCATCAGCGGCAGGGGGCCGAGGAGCCCGGCCGGGTGCGGGCCGAGGCGGCCCTCGCGACCGCGCTCGACCGGGTGGGCATCACCGCCGCCACGGTCGGCGTCCACAGCGACATCGAGACGACGTTCGCCGCGGCCCCGGGCCATCCCGCCGACGGGCTGGTCCTGGTGGCCGGCACCGGCGCGGTCGCGGCCCGGATCGCGGGACGGGCGCCGACCGCGACCTCCGGCGGCGACGGCTGGCTCCTCGGCGACGACGGCGGCGGTTTCTGGATCGGCCGCGCCGCCGTACGGGCGGCCCTGCGCGCGGCCGACGGCCGGAGTGTGCCCACCGCACTCGTCCTCGCCATCGGCCGGGACCTGGGACTGCCCCCGGAGGTCCTGCCCCCGGAGGGCTACGGCACTACCGAGGCCGTCCACTGGAGCGCCGACCGCCGCACCGCCTACCGCGCCCGGCTGCTGCCCGCCGTCATGGACCGGTCGCCGGTCCGCCTGGCCGACCACGCCCCCGCGGTGGTGCGGACCGCCGAGGAGAAGGACGCCGTCGCCGTCCAGATCCTTCAGGAGGGTGCCCGCCGCCTAGCCGAGACCGTCATGGCCCTGGCACCGCGCCCGGGCGAACCCCTCGTGGCCACCGGCGGCCTGCTCGCCCCGCACGGTCCCCTGCTGCTCCCGCTGACCGAACGCCTGGCGCACCTCTCGCTCGCCGTCACCCCGGTGTCGGACGGCTCCCCCGGAGCCGTGGCCCTGGCCCGCCTCGCCCACGGCTCCGGTGGCTGAACCGCCTCGTCCACGGCTCCGGCGGCTGAACCGCCTCGCCCACGCCTCCGGTGGCTGACGGCCCCGCCACCCCCCTCCTCCCTCCCGCCGACAAGGACGACCCATGCCCCCTCAGGACCACCCGGTCGCCCCGGCCGCCGCCGCCCCCGCACGGCCCCCGTACCTCGACCCGACCGCCCCCCTCGACACCCGCATCGCCGACCTCCTCTCCCGTATGACCCCGCGCGAGAAGGTCGGCCAGCTCAACCAGCGGATGTACGGCTGGGACGCCTACCGCCGCACCCCGGGCGGCGCCTTCGAGCTCACCGGAGCCCTGTACGCCGAGACCGAGCGCTTCGCCGGCCTCGGCGCCCTCTACGGCCTGATGCGCGCCGACGCCTGGTCCGGCGTCGACCACGGCCACGGACCGGGCGTCGAGGACAGCGCCGACCTGGCCGACCTGGTCCAGCGCCACGTCCTGGAACGCAGCCGCCTGCGCATCCCCGCCCTGTTCGTCGAGGAGGTGCCGCACGGCCACATGGCCCTCGACGGCACGGTCCTCCCCGTCAATCTGGCCGTCGGCGCCACCTGGGACCCCGCCCTGTACGAGCGGGCCGCCGCCCACGCGGCGGCCGAACTCCGCGCCCGCGGCGGCCACGTGGCCCTCGCCTCCGCGCTCGACATCGCCCGTGACCCGCGCTGGGGCCGCACCGAGGAGTGCTTCGGCGAGGACCCCTACCTCGCGGCCCGCCTGACCGAGGCGCTGGTGCGGGGCATGCAGGGAACACCGGGCCCGGATGGTCCTTTCGCCGCCGACCGCGCCCCCGTCGTCCTCAAGCACTTCGCCGGCCAGGGCGCCACCGTCGGCGGCCGTAACTCCGCCGAGTCCGAACTCGGTCCCCGCGAACTGCACGAGATCCACCTCCCGGCCGCCCGCGCCGGAGTCCGGGCTGGCGCCGCCGCCGTCATGGCCGCCTACAACGAGGTCGACGGCATGCCCTGCTCCGGCAACCGCGCCCTCCTCACCGGGCTGCTCCGCGACCGCTGGGGCTTCCAGGGCCTGGTCATGGCCGACGGACTCGCCGTGGACCGCCTCGCCCGCATTACCGGCGACAAGGTCTCCGCCGGCGCCCTCGCCCTCGACGCGGGTGTCGACCTCAGCCTCTGGGACGAGGGCTTCACCCACCTGGAGGAGGCCGTCGAGCGCGGCCTGGTGAGCGAGGCCGCCCTGGACGCCGCCGTCGCCCGCGTCCTGCGCCTGAAGTTCCGCCTCGGCCTGTTCGAGAACCCGTACGCCCGCCGCGCGCCGACCCCCGAGCCCACCGGCCGCGCACAGACCCCCGAGCCCAACGGGGGCGCGCAGGCCCCCGAGCCCACCGGCCGCACGTTGATCCCCGAACAGACCCGCCGCGCGCGGACACTCGAACACACCGGCCGCGTACTCAGCACCGACCTCGCCCGAGCCTGCGTCACCCTCCTCCGCAATCAGGCCGGCGTCCTCCCGATCGGGCCCTCGGTACGCCGTATGGCCGTGCTCGGCCCGCACGCCGACACCACCGCCCACCAACTCGGCGACTACACCGCCCCGCAGCGCCCCGGCACCGGCGTGAGCGTCCTCGACGCACTGCGCCGCCTCGCCCCGCCCGGCACCGACATCCGCCATGCCAAGGGCGCGGCCCTCACCGGCGCCGACCGCACCGGCATCCCGGCCGCGATCACCGAGGCCGCCGCGGCCGACCTGGCCGTGCTCGTGCTGGGCGGCAGCAGCGCCCGTACCCCCGACACCGAGTTCGACGCCAACGGCGCCGCGCGGAGCGTCGTGTCCGAGATGACCTGCGGCGAGGGCGTCGACCTGGCGGGACTGCGGCTGGGAACGGCGCAGGAGGCCCTGCTGGACGCCGTCGTCGCGACGGGCACGCCCACCGTGGTCGTCCTGGTGCAGGGCCGCCCGCACGTCGTGCCCGACACCGCCGCGGCGCTGCTCACCGCCTGGTATCCCGGTCCGTGGGGCGGCGAGGCCGTCGCCGAGGTGTTGCTCGGGCTCGCCGAGCCCGCCGGCCGGCTCCCCGTCTCCGTTCCGCGCTCGGCCGCCCAGCTCCCCGTCCACTACAACCACAAGGACATCGAGTACGGCGGGTACGTGGACGAGAGCGCCGAGCCGGCGTACTCCTTCGGGCACGGGCTGTCGTACACGACCTTCGTCCACGGCGCGCCCCGGGTCTCGGGGCGCACGGTCGAGGTGGACGTCACCAACACCGGGGACCGCCACGGGCGTTCGGTCGTCCAGGTGTACCTCCGCAGGCTGATCACCCGCACATGGCCGCGCACCCTCGAACTGTGTGCGTTCGAGGGTGTCGGCCTGGCGCCGGGCGAGCGCCGTACGGTCTCCCTGTCGATCGACGTGCCCCCGGGGACCGATGTCGTGGAGATCCGGGTCGCGCGGTCCGCGCGGGAGGCGCTCGACGTCGTCCCCGTCGTCGTGGACCTCAGAGCTTGACGGCCCCCGACGAAACCCCCTTGTAGAACCACCGCTGCGTGATCACGAACAGCACCAGCACCGGGATCACGGAGATGACCGAACCCGCCATCACCATCCGCTGGTCGTAACCGAAGGAGGAGGACTGCAGACGGGCGAGGCCCAGTGTCAGGGTGAAGTGGTCCTCGGTGCGCAGCACGATCAGGGGCCAGAGGAAGTCGTCCCAGGCGCTGATGAAGGTGTTGATGGTGACGACGAGGATCGCGCCCCACGCCGAGGGCAGATACAGGTACCGGAACCGCTTCCACTCGCCCGCCCCGTCCAGCATCGCCGCGTCCTCGATCTCACGCGGCACGGCGAGGAACGCGGCCCGCATGATGAGGACGTTGATGGCGGCGACGAAGCCGGGCAGCCAGACGCCCACCAGGTTGTCGACCAGGCCCAGGTCACGGATGCTGAGGAACAGCGAGACCATGATCGACTCGAAGGGGAACATCATGGACGCCATCAGCAGCACCCAGACCAGCTTGCGGCCCTTCCAGCTCGGCTTGGACAGCATGTAGCCGGCGAGCGTGGAGAAGACCAGCTGGCTGGTGACCGACAGCACGACGATCACCATGCTGTTGCGGATGTACGACCACACCGGGACCTGGTCGAACACCTCGCGGTAGGCGCGCAGGGTCGGGTCGCGGGGGAAGAGGGAGGCGTTGGAGCCGAACACGTCCTCGCTGACGCCCTTCAGCGACGACAGCAGCTGCCACAGCAGCGGGCCGACGGTGATGCCGAGGACGAACAGCAACAGCAGGTAGCGGACGACGAGTTCGCGCGGCCGGCCGTAGTCCCGCCAGCGCGGCATCAGCCGCCGCCGTCGTCTCTCCACCGGTGTCACGGCCGCCGCCGTCCGCTGCTCCTTCACGGCGGTGGTCATGACTCGTCCTCCTTCGTCAGGCGCTGTGCGAGCAGCGTCAGGCCCAGGGTGAGTACGAAGAGGGCGACGCTGACCGCCGAGCCGTAGCCGGCGTTGCCGGTCAGCGGGTCGAGGGCGACGTCCCGGATGTAGAAGGGGAGGGTGCGGTCGGCGCCGCCGGGGCCGCCGGTGGCGCCGCCGAGCATGTAGATCTCGGTGAACACGCGCAGCGAGCCGATACCGGTGAGGGTGCCGACGAGCATCATCGAGGTGCGTACCCCGGGCATCGTGACGTGCCAGAAGCGGCGGACCGGGCCCGCGCCGTCGACGGCGGCGGCCTCGTGCAGTTCCTTCGGCACGTTCCCCAGCGCGGCCAGGTAGAAGATCATGTACCAGCCGAGGCCCTTCCACAGGGTGAGCCCCATCGCGCACAGCAGGATCAGCCAGGAGTCGGACAGGAACGGGATCGCCGACCGGATGATGTGGGCCTTCTGCAGCCAGGTGTTGACCAGGCCCTGGTCGCTGAGCAGCCACTGCCAGCTCAGGCCGACGACCACGCTGGAGGCGAGGACCGGGGTGTAGAAGGCGGAGCGGAAGAAGCCGATGCCCGGCAGGTTCTTCTCCACCAGTACGGCCAGCATCAGCGGCAGCAGCACCATCAGCGGGACGACGATCAGCGCGTACAGCACGCTGTTGCGGGTGGCGAGCCAGAAGTCGGAGTCGCCCAGCATCCGCGTGTAGTTGTCCAGGCCCACGAACGAGGCGGCGCCGCCGAGCGGTTTGGCGTCGGTGAACGACAGCAGGAGCGTGTTCAGGAACGGATACAGACCGAAGACGCTGATGCCGATGATCGCCGGTGACATCCACAGCCACGGCAGCCACCAGCGGCGGTACAGCGCGGCGCCGCCCGCGTCGGCGGAGGGGCCCGGCCTGAGGGCCCGCAGCAGGCGGCGCCGGCCGCTCGGTTCCCCGGGGCGGGGGTCGCGGGAGGAGACCGCGACCCCCGGTCCCTTGGTGGGGGGAGAGAGGGTGGTCATACTCAGCTGCCCTGCTCGATCAGCTCGTTGGCCTTCTTCTGGGCCTCGTCGAGGGCGTCCTGGGCGCTCTTCTTGCCCTGCATGGCCAGCTGTATCTGGGCCGTGATGGCGTTCAGCTCACCCGGGGTCAGGGCGATCTCGTCGGCCGTGGAGGTCTTGCGGTCGCTCGCGACGATCTTGCGGGCCTCGGCGAACGGGTCGTCGCCCTTGACCGACTGGAAGAACGGGTCGTCCAGGGAGGCCGTGGTGGAGGGGAAGATGACGACGTTCGGGTCCTTCGCCCACTCCAGCTGGTTCTCCGCGTTGGTCAGGAACTGCGCGAAGGACAGCGCGGTCGCCGCGTTCTTGCTGGTGGACGCGACGCCGATGTACTGCGGGGCGCCGACGGTGTGGCCCAGGTCGTCCAGTATGAAGCGGGCGACACCCGTCTTCTTGTAGACGCTCGGGTTGTTCTGCTGGATGAAGCGCAGGAAGTTGGGGTTCGTCGGGCCGTAGACGAGTTTGCCCTGACCGTAGACGTTGGCCGGGTCCTGGGTGGAGGAGAGCGAGTCCCGGGGCATACCGCCGGCCTTGTAGAGCTTCGTCATCGCCTCGACCCACTGTGCGGTCTTCGGGTCGTCGGCGAAGGTGAACTTCTTGCCGTCGGACGACAGGACCTTGATGTCCATCTGCTGCCAGTCGGCCGGGATGCGCAGCTGCGGGTTGGCGAGGAACGCGTAGTACTTGCCGTCCGAGACCTCGGCGATCTTCTGGGCGTCCTCGAACAGGCCGAGCACGGTCGTCGGAGGTTTGGCCGGATCAAGGCCCGCCTTTTCCATCAGCTCGGTGTTGAAGGTCTGCACGATGCCGCCGGAGTACCAGGGGAGCACGCTGTGCACCTCGGCGCCGGAGGAGTCCGCGTACCTGCTCGACTTCCACAGGTTGGGCACGAACGGTTCGCCCGCGTCCGGGGCCTTCTTGTCCAGGTCGAGCAGATAGCCGTTCTTGGTGAGCGCGATCGCCGTGTTGACGTTGATGTTCACCACGTCCGGCAGTGTGCAGCCCTGCGCGTCGGCGACCAGACGCTGGGTGAAGGTGGCGTCGCCCGGGTCGTCGACCCACTTCACGGTGGTGTCCGGGTGCGCCTTCTCGAAGGCCTCGATGACGCCGTTGAAGTAGTCGCCGAAGTCTTTCTTCAGGTTCGTCGTCTGGAAGGTGATCGTCCCCTTGACGTCGCCGGTGAGCTTCCCGGAGCCGACGTTGCCCTTGTCGACCTTGCAGCCGCCGGCCGTGGCCTCCCCGCTGTCGGAGCCCCCGCCCGACAGGCCGCAGCCGGCGGCGGTCAGGGTGAGGGCGATGACACCCGCCACACATCCGGTCAGTCTTCTCGCGCGCATGTTGCCTCCTGCGATCAGTCAGCTGCTGGTTCAAATCACCAACTTGGACTTCGATTGATGAAAAGGTGGACCAGAATTCATCGGAGGTCAATGGCTTGCCGTGTTGCTTTTCGGTTCCGAGTCGTTTGCCGGGTGTTCGGGGCCGACACGCGAGCCTGCCCGCTGAGTTCAGTGCCGGTGCTCGTGATCCGGGTGGGACGGGTCGCCCGGGTGCTCGTGCCCCGGCGCGTACTCCACGCCGGCGCGGGCCCGGTCCAGCCAGTCGAAGAAGGCCTGCCGGCCCATCGTCCGCCGCAGCTCCCGTACGACCTCGTCGTGGACCTCGTCGTACGGCAGGAAGTCCCCGGGGCCCGCCCCGCCGTACGGGTCGACACCGCGCCGCAGCGCCTCGGCCGTGAGGAAACGGTCCGGATTGCGGTCGTAGTAGCCCCGCACGGCCTTCTCCGGGACCGCCTGCTCGGCCTCCAGTGCCGCCAGGAGGGTGCGCGCGGCGGGGGAGTGGGCGAGCGTCACCGCGATGATGCTGCCCAGGTCGGCGACCTCGGTCCCGGACACCGCGAGGACACTGGCCGGTGACACCTCGGCCGGCGGCGCGAGCCCGCGCGCGGCGCAGGCCCTGCGGGCGAGTTCGTCGGCGACCACGATCTGCGTCGCCCACCGCCGCCGCTGCCGCTCCGCCCGCGCCCGCCCCTCCGGCCTGGCCTCCCGGTCCCGCGCGGGCACGGCGTCCAGTACGGCGTCGACGCGCCCCCGGGGGACGGGCTCACCGCCCACGAGCACGGCGTGCCCGCCGGGAACCGGGTGCGCGTGCGACGCGGAGTGGCCGCCGTGGGCCGAGTGCCCATGGGGAGGGCGGTCGCCCGGCCCCGAGTGGCTGCCGTGTGCCGCATGTCCGATCCCGCTCTCCGGGTGGTCGTTCACGGCCTCACCTCCAGTACGAGCGCCTCGGTGTAGGCCACGCAGCCGTGCCAGCCGGCCTTCGCCATCAGCCAGTACGACCCCGGGGGCACCGCCGAGCCGTCCACCTCGACCAGGCATTCCGCGCGCTCGCCGGCCGCGAGGGCGAAGCCCTGGAGCCCTGGGGCGACACCCGCCCAGGTCCCCCAGGACGACAGCGCCCACAGCGCCCCGCTCACCGGCCCCCGGGTCGTGTTGCGCACGCTCACCGGCACCCGCACCCGTTCACCCCGGCGCACCTCGATCCGGTCGACGCCCAGCTCCATCACCAGACCCGGCCCGGTCCGCCCGTCGGCCTCGCCCCGCGCCGCCTCGCCGGGCACGTCCAGGGCGACCACGTCCTCGAACGTCTGCCCGCCGTACGTCAGCCGCGCGGCGAGCCGGTGGCGTCCGGGCGCCGGGTCCGGCGGTGGCGTCACGGTGACCTCGGTGAGCGAGAAGCCGCCGGGGCCGAGCGCGTACGGCAGTTCGGCGGGCTCGGCGCTCCAGCCGTCCGGCACCTCCAGCGCCACCGTGCCCGAGACCGGCGCGTCGGTCAGCTCGGAGGAGACGCGCACCGCCGCGGTGACCGGGCCGTCGGCGGTGAGCGAGGCCGGCGAGAGATAGACGGCCACGGGCATGTTGCCCCGGGGCGCGGGACCGGAGTTGTGCAGCCAGTACCGGGTGTGCACGGGCTGCGCGGGTTCGTACGCGGCGACGCCGGGACCCTCGGCGGGCCGTCCCTCGACCGGCGAGGCCAGCACGGTGGCCACCTCGAACCCCGTCAGGTCCAGCTCCAACGCCCCGTCCGCGCCGGGGGCCAAGGCCTCACCGGGCCGTTCCAGAACGTCCGCCCGCCTCCCCTCGGCCCACGCCGACGGCCCCGTCACCCGCGCCCGCACCGGCCGCCCGTCCACCTCGTGCGCCCGTACGACGACCCCGCGCACGGGGTCCGCCGGCGCCGTACCGCCACGAGCCAAGGGCGACCCGGCCGCCTTCAGCGCGTCCAGCAGCACCCGGCCCTCGGGCTCCAGCGAGAGCAGGGCGACGGTCCTCGGCAGGCCGGCCGGTGCCCCGGCGGGCTCCCGCAGCCGGGCCGTGAGCGGATGATCGGGCTTCCGCAGCCGCGCCGTCAGCGGATGGTTGAACGCGTGCCCCGCTCGCGGCCAGCCCAGGTCGCGCCAGTCGCCCTCGCCCGCGACTACCGCGTACGCGAAGGTGTGGGACCAGCGTTGGAGCTGGAAGCCGGAGCCGTCGGGGGCGGTGCGGCGCGGCGGGTCGACCCAGATGCCGGAGGGCCACCCGGTGCAGGAGCGCATCAACGACATGTAGAGGTCGCCCGACGAGGTGACCACACAGCCCGGCGTGCCCCGGTTGAGGAGCGCGAAGCCCCGCCCGTCCCAGGCGTCGCCCGGCGGCAGCGCCTCGCCGCCGCCCGCCGCGGTGGCCCGTACGGTCGCGTCGTCCAGGTCGGCGATCAGCGCGTCGACGGCCTTCGCGTCGTCCTCGGGGCGGGCGCCCGCCACCACGAGCAGCGGCAGCCGCTCCAGGTCGCGCAGGTCGGCGCCGGGCACCCACTCCTCGCGCAGGGAGGCGCGGGGTGCCACCCACACGGCGGCGAGGCCGTCCTCGGCGAGCTGACGGCGCACCTCGCGCGCGGCCGCCGGGTCCCAGCCGAGGGCCTCGGCGACCAGGGAGTTGCGCTCCGGTCCGCCGACGGCGATCCGGATGTCGGGCAGGTTGGAGTCCACCTCCAGGTCGCCGTAGCGCGGGCCGCCCGCGATGGTCGAGGTGGCCGTGACACCCGTGCGCACCAGGGCAGCCGCCAGTGGGGTACCCAGTTCACCGGCGGTGTCCCAGTCGCTGAAGACCAGCTCGGCGACGCCGATGGACCGGTGGCCGAGCAGCGCTCCCGTGCCGTCGTGGACGGCGACGCGGGCCGTGGAGCCCAGCCCGAACCAGGTGTTCGCGGGGTTGTCCAGTGTCCATGGGAACTGCTCGCTGTCCACCTCCACGAAGCCGAAGCCACGCCCGATCACCGCGTCCGCGACCTCGTGCACCGGCAGCCCGCCGCGTACGTCCGAGGGCCAGCGCACCCGGATCAGCCGGTCGGCGCCGTCGTAGCCGTCGACGGTCGTCGTCACGTCCAGCCGGTCGACGCCCGCCCACAGCGTGAGCCGCTGGGTGTACCGGAAAAGGCCCAGGTCGGCCCGGACGGTGATGCGGGAGCCGGCCGGTGAGTGCTCGACATCGATGTCAGCGGTCACGTCCCGGCTCCGGGCGGCGGTGGTGCCGGTCGGGGTGAGGTGCCAAGGGCCCTCGCCGAAGCGCGGGTGCCTCGGGTACTCCTCCTGCACCACCAGCTCGTTGCCGATGTCGCCGGCGCGCAGCAGCTCCCGGCCGCCCCCGCCGCCGCCCCGGGCTTCGGTGAGCGCGCGGAGACTGCTGACGCCGCCGCCTCGCGCGGGGTCGACGGTCACCTCGTAGAACTCGTTGCGGATCGTCGTCCCCTCGCCGGCCGTCCAGCCGGGGACAGCACCCTCCGCGAGGGAGAGCGCCTTGAGGCCCATGCCGGGCACCTCCGGCACGACGACCTTCAGTTCGCCGTCCTCGCTCACGGCCGGCAGCGGCAGCCCGGTGTGGTCCAGCGGGATCCGGCCGGGGTCGGCGACGGTCAGGACGTCCTTCCGCTGCCAGGTCGCGGAGTTGAAGACGACCAGGTCGGCGCCGTCGCCCGGCAGCGGCACGACACGATCGGCGAGCGCCTGGGTGGCGTCGGCGTGCACCTCCTCCGCCAGGTCGTGCAGCTCCCGCCAGCCGGTGAGCAGGTCGATATAGACCTGGTCGGACTCGGAGCCGGTGATGGCGTCGTGATGGGCGCCGTAGATCAGCTGCCGCCAGGCCTTGTCGAGGGCCGCGTCGGGATAGGGGTGCCCGGTGGTGAGGGAGGCGAGGGTCGCCCAGGCCTCGGCGTCGGCGAGCAGCGCCTCGCCGTGGCGCTGGGCCTGCTTGGTGTCGATGTAGGAGACGTCCTTGCCGGTGTAGACCGGGTTCATGTCGCGGGTCTGCGGGGACGCCGTGCGCCCCTCCCGCTCCAGCTCCTCCCGTACGGCGGCGAAGAAGTCCCGGGGGACGCCGCTGATGAACCGGGGCCAGACATACCGCTCGTTCCAGTCGCGGTGGATGCCCATCACCCAGCGGCACGGCGGCGCGTAGTCACCGCCGACCGGCAGCAGCACGTTGCGGGTGAGCGCGACCTTCTTCAGCCCCCGGAAGAGCTTGAGGGCCGCGGCCTCCGCCTCGGGGAGCGTGGGCGCGTTGTCGATGGCCCAGCCGGCGCCGTAGTGGTTGACCATGTAGGCGGTCAGCAGGCCGCGTCCGCTGGGGGCGATCCAGCTGAACTCGGCCGGGAACTGCATCCGCCGGGGATCGCGCGGTTCCTCGCCGAACACCGACAGGGTCGGCCCCCACTGGTGGAAGGGCCCGCGCGCCCACGAACTCGACGTGACCCCCGCGTCCGCCATCAGCCCAGGGAACTGCGGGTCGTGCCCGAACGCGTCCAGCTGCCAGGCGGTCTCCGGGGAGGCCCCGATGATCCCCCGCTGGAAGCCGTCACCGTACAGCGCGTTGCGCACGGTCGCCTCGGCGCCGGTGAGGTTGGTGTTGGGCTCGTTGTAGGTGCCGCCCATGATCTCGACCCGGCCGGTGCGGATCAGCTGCCGCAGGAACGCCCGCTCCTCGGGGAAGGCGTCCCAGTAGGGCTTGAGGTAGTCCACCTCGGCGAGCACGAAGGTGTACGCGGGGTCGCGCCGGGCGAGGTCGCAGTGGGCCCGCACCAGGCTCATGCCGCTCTGGCCGCGCGAGTCGAAGGTCCGGGCGGGCAGACCCGTGACGGCCGGGTCGTCGGCGACGTCCCAGGTCTCGGTGTAGGCGGCCTGGGTGTTCCACCAGACGGGGTCGTAGTGGAAGTGGCTGACCATGAACATGGTCCAGCCGGGCTCGGCCACCGTGAACTCGGCGCTCTGCCGGGCCACTTGGTCCCCGTCGAGGGCGGTGACGGCGATCTCGCGGCGGTCGCCGGGAGCGAGGCCGTCCGTGGCCACGGGTAGCTCCGCGCGTACGGTCCCGTCCTCGCCGACGGTTACGACGGTCTCCCCGACGCCGTGGACGTCCGGGCCCTCCACGCTCAGCCGGACGGACCGGCCCGGGGTGTGCCCGACCTCGACGGCGACCACCTGGTGCGGCTGGTCCTCCGTCCCGACGAAAAGCTCGGTCGACTCGACAGAGATGACGCGCATGGGGCTCCTACGAGTGCTCGGCGGAGCCCCATCCTGGCAGCGCGGGATGGTTCAATCAACCATGCGTCGGAATATTGGTTGATTCATCCATGCAGGGCCGGTCGGGCGCGGCAGCCGTCCTTCCGGCAGGTCAGCGGCTGCGCCGGGACTTCACCGCGTGTGCGCCCGCGATGTGGTCGGTCAGTGCCAGGGAGGCGCTCGCGCGCTGGTAGGAGAGCTGGCCGACGCGGACGTAGAGGCAGTCGATGAGCATCAGCACCGAGTGGCGGGCGCCGATGCTGCCGGTGCGGAAGCTGGTCTCCGAGGAGGAGGAGATCAGCCGGATGTCGGCGGCGCGGGCCAGCGGTGAGCGCGGGTCGGCGGTGAGCGCGACGGTGGTGGCGCCACGCTCCTTGGCCAGCTCGAACGGCTCGATCACCTCGCGGGTGGCGCCGGAGTGGGAGATGCCGATCGCCACGTCCGCCGGGGTGAGCAGGGCGGCCGAGGTGGTCGCCGCGTGCACCTCGGTCCAGCCGCGCACCGCGCAGCCGATGCGGAACAGCCGGGTCTCCGTCTCCTGGGCGACCGCCCCGCTGCCGCCGACGCCGTACACGTCGACGCGCCGGGCGCGGGCCACGGCCTGGGCCGCGCGCTCGATCGAGTCCAGGTCGATCCGGTCGATGGTCTGCTGGATGGCCCGCAGATCGGCGGTGCCGACGACCTGGACGACCCGCTCCAGGCTGTCGTCGGGGGAGATGTCCGGGCCGATCTCGGCACTGCCCCACTCGCTCGACTCGCCCCGGCCCCGCTCCTGGGCCAGCTCGATCAGCAGGTGCTGGTAGGAGTCGAGGCCGATGGCCCGGCAGAACCGGGTGACGGTCGCCTGGGAGGTGCCGGTGCGGCGGCCCAGCTCCGCGGCCGAGCAGTGGGTGACGGCGGCCGGATCCTCCAGGATCAGCTCGCCGACCTTCCGCAGGGAGCCGGCCAGCCGGGGCAACTCGGTGCGGATCAGGGTGGTGACATCGGTCGTGGGCATGCAGAGAAGGTACCAGCCACCCGTTGACGCGGCGGCTGAATACCAGGACCGGGGAGCGCAGGCGCACGTGGGGGTGAACTGCGCCATTGCCCCCGATGCAGGGGCTGTGATTCAGTGATTCACTGATAGGTGTGTATGGGGTGGTTCAATCCACCAGTGGGGAGTCTCAGGTGTCCGTCGAGTCCGCCAACGAGTCCGGGACCGAGCCGGTGAGCGCCGACCGCTTCGCGCGCGAGGGCCTGGCCGTGCTGAACCGCCTCACCGAGTCCGCCCGCGCCGACGTGAGCGCCGCCGCCCGGCTGATCGCCGACTGCGTCCGTGAGGGCGGCGTCGTCCAGGCCTTCGGCACCGGCCACTCCCAGGCCCTGGTCCTCGAACTCGCCGGCCGCGCGGGCGGCTTCGTACCCACCAACCGCCTCCAGATGGCCGACCTCGTCCTCTACGGCGGCGATCATCCCAGCGGTCTCGACGACCCGCTCCTCGAGCGCGAGCCCGGCATAGCGGTCCGCCTCTACGAGCTCGCCGATCCCCGGCCCCAGGACCTCTTCGTCGTCATCTCCAACTCCGGCGTCAACAACGTCATCGTCGAGATTGCCCTGCACGCCAAGGAACGCGGCCACCGCCTCCTCGCTCTCACTTCCCTCGCCCACACCGGCTCCGTGCCCGCCACCCACCCCAGCGGCAAGAAGCTCGCCGACCTCGCCGACGTCGTCCTCGACAACGCGGCCCCGCGCGGCGACGCGCTGCTGGAGCTGCCGGGCGGCGGCGCGGTCTGCGCCCTCTCCACCCTGACCGGCGTGATGCTCGTCCAGATGACGGTCGCCGAGGCGACCGCCCAACTCCTCGCCTCCGGTGACCGCCCCCCGGTCTATGTCTCCGCCAACGTGCCCGGCGGCTTCGAGGGCAACCTGGAGCTGGAGAGGCGGTACGCCGGACGGATCCGGCGTACCGCCAGCTGATCACCCCACGGGTACGGGCGTCAGCGCGACCGCCAGCGGATAGGCCCCGGTCGTCAGCGGGGCCCCGGCGGTGCCGGAGGCCGTGTCGACCGGCACCAGCTTGTTGCCGTCGGCCGTGGTGACGTAGGCCGTGGAGCCGTTCCAGTCCAGGCCGACGTCGAAGGCGGACCTGTCGACGGTGACCTTCGCGCCGGGGGCGCCGGTCACCGTGTCGACGGGCGTGACGTAGTCCCCGGTGCTGGGGCTCACCCACAGCGTCCGCCCGTCCGGCGACAGACCGAGACCGTACGCCTGTCCGGAGACGAGCAGCGTCGGCTCGGTGTCGTTGGTGGCGGTGTCGATCGGAGTGACCGTCGAGCCACCGGAGTTGGACACGTACACGGTCTTCCCGTCCGGCGCGGCGACGACGTTGAAGGGGCGGGGCCCGACCGGGACCGCCGCCCCGGCCTTCCGGGCGTCGAGGTCGACCGGCGTGACGGTGTTGTCGTGGATGTTCGCCACGTACAGCGTCCGGCCGTCCGGAGTGATCGCCATGTTCTCCGGCCCCGACCCGACCGTGAGGGTCGCGCCCGCCTCCAGGGTGCCGGTGTCCACCGGCTGGAGCGTGCCGTCCGTGTAGTTGGCGACCCACAGCGTGCCGCCGTCCGGCGTCAGCGCGAGCCCGGCGGGGACGCGGCCCACGGCGACCGTGGCGGTGACCGCGCCGCGCGCCACATCGATGACGCTGACCGTGTCGGAGCCCTGGTTGGCGGCGTAGGCGGTACGGCCGTCGGCACTCACGACCACCTCGCCGGGGTTGTTCCCCACGGCGATGTCCGTGCTCCTCCCGGAGGAGAGATCGACCGAACTGACCGACGCCCCACTGAAGTTGGCGGTCAGGGCCCTCGGCGCGCCGTCCCCGTCGGTGACCTGGACCGGGAGCGCCCGCTCGAGGACGCCCGAGCCGGACACCACCACGGAGTGGACGCCCTCGGTGACACCGGTCAGGGTGACGGTGGCCGAGGCGCTGCCCCCGGCCGGGACGTCCGCGCTTCCCTCGGCCGGCGAGGCGGTGACACCGTCCGGCACGTCGAGCTTCCAGCCGACCGTCCGTGCCTCGTCGGACGAGAAGCGGAGGGTCACCGCCTCGGAGGCGCGGGGCTTCAAGGAGAGCGAGCCCGGGGCGAAGGAGGCGTCGACACCGGGGTCGGGGGCGTGCTGGAGTATCGCCGTGTAGAGGAACTGGTCCATCACGCCCGGCGACACCTGCTGCGGTATCGCGTCCAGCGCCTTCCGCTCGCCCCGCAGCCGGTTCCAGTACGTCGACACGGCCTCGGCGTCACCGCGCTTCCCGGCCAGCAGCAGATCCACGGCGGTCAGTCCGGCGGTGCCGTAGGACCCCAGCTTCTCCAGCCACGGCGAAGTCTCCTTCAGGAACCCGGGGTTGGCGAGCCGGGCGCGCAACTTCCCGGGCGTGGCGGCCATGTCCGTGAAGTACGCCCGCAACGCGACCGCCGCCCGGTCCAGTCCGCTGTCGTCCTCGTACGCCTTGCGGAAAGCTGCGATGAGCCGGGCCAGTGTGGGGGACTCGGTGGTGTCGAGCTGGGAGGAGTAGCTGTTCTCGGCGAAGATCCGCAGCCATGGCGCGGCGCCCGGCCCCGCCAGATCCCGGACGGAGGCCAGGAAGGCCGCCCGGGGGTCGTAGGAGTCCGGGTTCCACAGATAGGCCGCCGACGTGAACAGCGCGAGCTTGCTCGCCTCGGCCTGGACCATCGGGTTGGCGGTGACACCGACGGCCTCCCGCGCCACGCCGGCCTCCCTGCCCGTGTAGGGGCCGAGCAGCAGACGGCTGGTGACGTAGTCGTTGACCGGGTAGTTGTCCCAGACCAGGATCGGATGCCCGTAGACCTCGCGGGCCTGCCGCACCTGCGCGGCGGTGATGGTCGGCGCGATCACGCCCACGCCGGTCCACTCGACGACCACGTCCGGGTCCAACCGCTCCCGCAGCGCCTTCTTGTACGGGGTGTCGGCGAGGTCGGAGTACTCGGTGGGGACCATCTCCAGCGCATCGAGCCCGGTGCGGCCGGCGGAGAACTCCTCCCACACCCGGTTCAGCAGATAAGCCTGGGCGGCACCGGCGGCCCCGCCCCCGCTGCCGAACTCCTCCTCGTCCGCCGCGCAGTTCCACTTCGTGTAGCTGATGTCGTCCAGCGGGATCGCGAAGGAGCGCACGCCGATGTCGTAGAGCGAGGCGAACTTGCGGACCAGCGCGGTGATGTCGCTGTCCGAGGAGTAGCAGACCGACAGTCCGGGGGAGAGCGCGTAGGTGAAGCGGACGTGGTTGGCGGCGGCCCGGCCGACGAGTTCGCGCAGCCGGTCCAGGTCGGCGGCCGGGTACTCGTCGCGCCAGCGCTCCCGCAGATACGGGTCGTCCTTGGGGGAGTAGACGTACACGTTCTGCTTGGTGCGGCCGTAGAAGTCGAGTTGGCTCAGCCGCTCGGCGTGGGTCCACGGGGTGCCGTAGAAGCCCTCGATGACCCCGCGCAGCTTGGCCGTGGGCCAGTCGCGGACGGTCACCTCGGGGAGGCGCTTGCCGGTGAGGAGTTGGCGGAGGGTCTGGGCGGCGTAGAAGGTGCCGGTGGTGTCGGTGCCGGAAAGGGCGAGCAGGGCGCGGCCGGCGTGCCTCCCGGAGGCCAGTACGTACCCTTCCGCGGGTAGGCCGGCCGGAGACTTGACGCCGAGTCGCCGCAATGCGCCCTCGGTGGCCGGGTTCTCGCCGGCGCCGCCGACGAAGACGGTGAGTCCGGCGGTGGGCGGTCGCTCGCCGGCCGGGACGGTCACGATCCGGTCGGCCCCGGCGGCCCGTAGCGCCGCCTCGACGACCCTTCTGGCGGCGGGATCGGTGTCCGGGCCGACGACCTCCACCACCCGCCCGGGGACGGTGAGTTGACGTCCGTCGGACTCGATGTGGCGGGGCTTCGGCCACACCTGGGGGACAGCGGCGGCGGCCGACGCGGCGGGCGTGGCACCGGCCGGCTGGATGGAGGAGAGGGCCAGCCCCAGGGCCAGGAGGAAGGGCCGGTGTAGGCGCGGAGACCTGCGCAGTCCCTGAGACCCATGCGGTCTGCGGGGTTTGTGGGGTCTGCGGAGCCGTTCGGGGCGCGAAAGGAAGGAGATGATTGAAGCCATCGAGAAAGGCTAGGGCTGCTGAATCAAGCATTCAATAGCGCCGCTGCGCGCCAGCCCCGAGTCCTCGTGACAACCGCTGGCCCGGCAGCCGGGCGAGCCCCACAGCGGAGAACATGACGATCTCCGGCCCCGCCTTCGTCTACGGCCTCGAACTCTCCCGTCCCTCCGGAACAGCGAGCGCACGGCGTTGGTGTTGTGGCGGCGCGAAGGGGCCCTCGAGACGGCGGCGTTGACGCTGCCGCAGGTCGACGGCCGGTCTCGGTGCTGTTCGAGGCGGGGGAACGCACGAGGTTCGACTGGGACGAGGACGAACACACGCTGCGTGTGGGCCTGCCGGTGGAGGATTCGTGTACCCGACAGGCGAGGTGCACCTCGTCCCCGTCGGGGAACGCGAACGCTGTCACCTCGTCGGTGCACTCCCCCCACTCCAGGAACACGCACCGCGCGAGTGCCGCCTCCGCCCCAGACGCGGTCCCGGTACCGGCTTCGCCGTACATCCAGCTCTCGGCGATGCGGAAGGACTCGGACGGCGAGGTGAACCCCACCGGCGGCGCGGTCGGCGTGCGGAAGCGACTGAGCTCGTCCTTGAGCTTCTTCACCAGCAGTGGCGGGTAGAACGCGTTGTCCCACGTGTTCACATGCAGCCCGCCGACGAAGACGTCGACGCACAGCAGCCCCGGGTCCAGTTCGAGGTGGAACTCCAAGCCGAATCCGGCCCGCGATCCGAACAACACGGCGACCTCCCCAGCCCTGGCGTGACACCCGTCACGACCCGACCCTACTGATCCCCAGATCGCCCACGGGTGGGGACGCGAGCCGCAGTGGAGGTCCTACTCCCGGTCGTCGTCGAAGAGTGCCGCCGTGGCCGCTGGCAAGTCGATGATGTCGGTCAAGGTCCACAGGCCGCCGCCTGCGTGGGGATCGCTTCCGTGTGGTACCCCGACTCGGTTCACGCCAGGAAGTCCTCGATCAGCTCGGCTGGGTTGGCGGCCTTGGTGGCCTCCTCCTCCCAGCCTGGGCAGTCCATGTCGAACACGACCACGGGCAGTGGGCGGCCGAAGATCCTCTCGACGGTGCCGCTCGCGTGGAGGTGACGGGCGAGGTCGATGACGGCGTCGTGGAAGTGGAGTCGGAGGAGGCCGGACTTGGCGCGGAGCTCATCGTCCTCCAGCATCCGACCGAGATCGAACTCGCCGTCGTACCAGATGCCGAGGTCCCTGGCCTCCTCCTCGAAGAGGGGGCCGCCGGCCGGGTCCTCAGGGACGTTGCCGAGCTTGTCAAAGCCCTCGAGGATCCAGAAGGCATAGTTCCAGCGCACCTCCCGGGGATCGCCGTTCCGGCGCATCTCCTCCTCGTACTGGCTCTCCGTGTTGTAGCCGATGTCCACGTAGGGGTGGCGGCCGTCGGAGTCGATGCGCCAGACGTTGAGGGCCAGGACGTATATCTCCCGCTTCAGCTGCGCGGGGACGCGTTCCAGGATGCCGGTGGTGGCCTGCCGCAGATGCGTCTGGAAAGTCTTCCGTTGCGTCACGGCGACAGCGTCTCACTCACCCGCCCCGAAGCCCCACCGCCGTGGCTACGACCCTTGTGGGCGAGCATGGGATCCAGCGGTCATGTCGGCCGGGGTGACCACGGGCCGTCCGGCTGAGCGACCACGTCGCCGGGCCGCGCCCGTTCTGATGACAGTTCGCGAGCCGCCGGGACGCTGCCACCCACCGCTGCGGCACAACCCGCCTGTTCGGCGCAGGACGCTCCCCTCGGGTATTTTTCGGACGTCGTTCCCCCTCCGATCTCCGATGTGGCGTCGACCCGAACGGTGAGTACGGATGACCTCGAATCCCGCCGATGCCCCGCCTCCCGGGCCGACCCCCGGCACCGGCAACGGACCCGCCGTCTCCCGCCGGGAGTTCGACGCGCTCTTCGCGGCGGTTCGTACGTGGGGGCGCTGGGACCGGGCCGACCGTGGTGCCTGGAACCGGGTGACCGAGGACCACGTACGGCGGGCCGTGGCCGGCGTACGGTCCGGTGAGGTCGTCCCGCTGGCACTGCCCTGGAACACCCGGCCGGGCCCGGACAACCAGAAGCCCGCCCTGCACCACATGACCGATCTCGGTGACGTGGAGAGCCCGGAACCCACGACCCACAAGGACTTCATCGCCGCCGACTACCACGGGAAGGGCGTCACGCATCTCGACGCCCTCAGCCACATCGCCTACGAGGGGCGGCTCTACGACGGCCGGTCAGCGCGTGAGTCCGTCGACGCCGCGGGCGCCCGGTTCGGCGCGGTTTCGGCGCTCGGGCCCCTGGTCACGCGAGGTGTGCTTGTCGACCTCCCCGCCGTCCTCGGTGTCCGCTGGCTGGAGCCGGGCCGGGCGGTGCGCGCCGGCGACGTTCTCGCCGCGGAGCAGGAACTCGGCGTCTCGATCGGCGAGGGCGACGCGGTGCTGCTGCGCTCCGGACACGGCCGCCGCCGCGAGGAACTCGGCGCCTGGGATCCCGGCCAGGCGAGCGCGGGGTTCCACGTGGACGCCGTCCCCCTGCTGGCCGAACGGGGTATCGCACTGCTCGGCGGTGACGGCGACAGTGATGTGCGGCCCTCGCCGGTGGAGGGTGTGCACTCGCCCGTCCACGCCCTGGCCCTGGCCGCGATGGGGGTGCCGCTGTTGGACAACCTCGACCTGGAGGCGCTCGCCGACGCGACCGCCGAGGCGGGGCGGTACGAGTTCCTGCTGGTCGTGGCCCCGCTGAACGTCCCGGGCGGGACGGGCTCGCCCGTCAATCCCGTCGCGGTCCTGTGACACCGGCCGCCCCCCGTCACCGTGCGTGAGAGAAGCCGCCAACCGTGACTCACGTTGCCGATACCCGTATCCTCGTCAATGCCAGATATTTCCGATAAGCGGATTGTCCAGGGCGCGAGTGAGGCCAGCGTGGTGCGGTCCGACGGCGAGCCGGTACTCACGGGACGTGCGACAGACGGCACGGGCCCCACCCTTTTCCGTGAGCGCTTTCTGCAGGGGGAGCCGCTGCAGTCGGGCGTGCGCACCTCGATCCTCAACTCCTGGCGGCGCTGCCGGTCCCTGGGGCTCTCGCCGGACGCGTCCGACCTCCCTTTCCGTGACGACTTCGACCGGGACGGCCGGATCGCCCGCGCGGCGGCCCCGGTGCTCGACCGGCTGGAGGCCAGGTTCGCCGGCAGCGCGATGAACATCTCCGTCGCCGACGCCGACGGCACGGTCCTCCTGCGCCGCTTCGGAGAGGCGTCCCTGGCCCGAGACCTCCCGGACATCCAGACCGTCCCGGGGTACGTCTTCGCCGAGCGGTTCGCCGGTACCAACGGCATCGGTCTCGCCCTGGCGGAGCGGCAACCGATCCGGGTCTACGGCGCCGAACACTTCGCCGACCGCTCCCAGGCCAGCGCCTGCCGCGCGCTTCCCGTCCGCGACCCGCTCAGCGGCCGTATCGAAGGCGTCCTGTGCTTCGGGTATCCGCGCACCTTCGAGCACCCGGCGCTGGACGCCGTGATCCGCAAGGCGGCCGCGGCCATCGAGCGGCGGCTGCTCGGGCAGAGCTCCGCACGTGAGCGCTCCCTGCTGAGCGCGTACCTGGACGCCGGGGTCGCGGCCGGCGCCGGCCCGCATCACAGCGTCGGGGTGGACGAACTGGCCCTCGGGCTGCGCCCCGGCGACCGGGCTACGCTCCTGGAGAAGGCCGCCGAGCTGATCTCCCGCGCGCAGCGCGCCGCCGTCGAGGTGCCCCTGACGGACGGCCGGAGGGTCACCCTCGTGAGCCGCCCGATGACGAGCGTCTCCGGAGTGTCGGGCATCGCCGTCGAGGCCGTCCTGCCCGGCCTCCCGGCACACGAGCCCCTCTCCGTCCCGCGTGGGCTCGACGCGGTGCCGGGCTTCCCCGTCACGGCCGTCGAAGCCGTCGGGTCCGCCGGCACCCCGGGCGTCCGGCGCTTCGAGGACGTCCCCCTGCCTGTCGCGCCCGGTCCGCTGACCGCCGTCCCGGCGCCCGGCCACCTGCGCGACAGCGAATCCGGCGGCATCACGGTGGAGGTCGACGGCGCCGCGACCGGCACCGGCACCGGCCATGAGGCCCTGCCCACCACAGACGGCGCGTCGGACGGCGTTCACCCTTCCCCGCCCCCCGGAAGAGGACTCCTGATGGTGGGGGAGCCCCACGTCGGCACCTACGCCCTGGCCGCGCGTCACCGCCTGGAACTGCTGTCCGAGGCCAGCACCCGGATCGGCACCACGCTGGACGTGCGCCGCACCGCCCAGGAGCTGGCCGAGACGGCCGTCCCGCGCCTCGCCGACTTCGTCACCATCGACCTCGCCGAGCCCGTCCTGCGCGGCGAGGAGGCCGCCGACCCTCGCACCGACCTGCGCCGTACGGTGGTCCACGGCATCCGCGACGACCTCCCCTTCAGCCCGGTCGGCAAGCAGGTCGACTACGGCCCGACCGTGCCCCAGCTGCGCTGTCTGACCAGCGGGCAGGCGGTGCTGGAACCGGACCTGAAGACGGCCGCGGGCTGGCTCGCGCAGGACCCCGAGCACACCGAACGGCTGCTGAGCCACGTTCACTCCCTCATCGCGGTGCCCCTGGTCGCCCGCGGTGTCGTCCTCGGCATCGCCGCCTTCTACCGCGCGCAGGACCCCGCACCCTTCGGGGACGACGACCGCTCACTCGCCCAGGAGCTCGCCAACCGCGCCGCGCTGTCCATCGACAACGCCCGCCGCTACACCCGCGAACGCACCATGGTCCTGGCCCTGCAGCGCAGCCTGCTCCCGCAGGGCCTGCCCGACCAGGACTCCGTCGAGGTCGCCCACCGCTATCTGCCCGCCGAGTCCGACGTCGGCGGCGACTGGTACGACGTCATCCCGCTCTCCGGAAGCCGGATCGGCCTCTTCGTCGGCGACGTCGTCGGCCACGGCATGCTCTCCGCCGCGACCATGGGCCGCGTCCGCACGGCCGCCCGCAGCTTCGCCGAACTCGACTTCCCGCCGGACGAGGTCCTCACCCACCTCGACAACCTCGTGGGGCGACTGGACCGCGAGGACCCCGTCTCCGACGGCGGTGGCATCATCGGCGCGACCTGTCTGTACGCCGTGTACGACCCGACGTCGCAGCAGTGCACCATGGCCCGCGCCGGCCACCCGCCGCCCGCCCTGGTCGACCCCGACGGCACCGTCTCGTTCCCCGAGCTGCCCGCCGGCCCTCCGCTCGGCCTCGGGGGGCTGCCCTTCGAGGCAGTCGAGATGCACATGCCCGAGGGCAGCCAGCTGGTCCTCTACACCGACGGACTCATCGAGGACCGCGACCGTGACGTCGACGTGGTCCTCGACCAGCTGCGCGGGGCCCTGGCCCACCCCGAGCGCACACCGGAGGAGACCTGCCGGGTGGTCCTGGACACCGTCGCGCCCGCCCACCCCGGCGACGACATCGCCCTGCTCGTCGCACGCACCCACGCCTTCGACCCGCGCCGCATCGCCACCTGGGACCTGCCCGCCGACCCGGCCCGCGTCAGCGAGGTCCGCGCCGCCGCCCTGCGGCAACTGGCCGACTGGGGCCTCGACGAGGCCGCGTTCGCCGCCGAGCTGATGCTCAGTGAGCTGGTCACCAACGCGGTCCGCCACGGCGCCGGGCCCATCCGGGTACGGCTCCTCCACGACCGCTCCCTCATCTGCGAGGTCTCCGACACCAGCAACACCGCCCCGCATCTGCGCCGGGCGGCCACCACCGACGAGGGCGGCCGCGGCCTGTTCCTCGTCGCACAGCTGTCCCAGAGCTGGGGCACCCGCTACACCCAGGAGGGCAAGGTCATCTGGGCCGAATGCGGGCTCGACGGCGGCTGACGCGACCGACGCCCTGGGCGGCCCACTCACCCGTTGGGGTCACAGTGAACGGCGAAATGCCTTAAATGTGGTGATATGTGCGGCTAGTATCGCTGACGCAAGTCGGGAAGAACCCGCCAGGCCGAACCCCGGAGCTGTCCGTGCACGACGCTCACGACACCTCTGCGCAGCCGGCCCCGCCCAGCGGGGCGGAACCGCTGGTCCGCATCCGCGGGCTCGCCAAACGGTTCGGCGGAACCCAGGCACTGGCCGGGGTCGACCTCGACGTCCACGCCGGCAGCGTCCTCGCGCTCCTCGGCCCCAACGGGGCCGGAAAGTCCACCCTCATCAAGATCCTCGCCGGCGTCCACCACGCCGACTCGGGCCGGATCACCGTGGACGGACACGAACTCGGTACGCACGCCGCCTCCCGCCGTATGTCCTTCATCCACCAGGACCTCGGCCTCGTGGAGTGGATGACGGTCGCCGAGAACATCGCCCTGACCACCGGATACGCACGCCACGCCGGACTGATCTCCTGGCGGCGCACCCGGGAACGCTGCACGGAGGCCCTGGGGCTCGTCGGCGGCCACCTCGACCCCGACACGCCGATCGCCCACCTCGCCCCCGCCGAGCGGTCGCTGGTCGCCATCGCCCGGGCCCTGGCGGCCCGGGCGCGGCTCATCGTCCTCGACGAACCGACCGCCCGGCTCCCCGCCGCCGACTGCGCCCGGCTCTTCCGCGTCCTGCACGCCCTGCGCGACCGGGGCCACGGCATCCTCTACGTCAGCCACCGCCTCGACGAGGTCTACGAGGTCGCCGACACCTTCGCCGTCCTGCGCGACGGCCGCCTCGTCAGCCACGGCTCGACGGCGGGCCACAGCCCCGTCCGCCTGGTACGCGACATCACCGGCGAGGAACCGTCCGGCCATGGCCCCGTCACCGCCCCGTCCCGCCTCGGCCCCGTCACCGCCCCGGCGGTCCTGACCCTCGACGGCGTACGGACCTCCGGCGCGGGCCCGGTCGACCTGGAGCTGAGGGCCGGGGAAGCCCTCGGCCTGGTCGGCCTCTCGGGCGCCGGACACAGGGACCTGGGCCGGGCCCTCGCCGGTTCCCGGCCCCTCCTCGGGGGACGGGTCCTGCTCGACGGCCGCCCCTACCACCCCCGTACGGTCGCCGACGCCGTCGGACGCGGTGTCGGCTTTGTCCCCGGCGACCGGCAGCGGGAGGGCTGCCTCGCCGAGCTGAGCGTCCGCGAGAACCTGCTGGCCAACCCCCGCGCAGGAGACGGGCCGGCGCCGCGCTGGATCGGCCCCCGACGGGAGCGCGCCGAAGCGGCCGGCCTGATCGAACGGTTCTCGGTGCGGCCCCGCGACAGCGAGGCCCCCATCGCCACCCTGTCCGGCGGCAACCAGCAGAAGGTCATGATCGGCCGCTGGCTCCGGACCGGCCTGCGTCTGCTGATCCTGGAGGAACCGACGGCGAGCGTCGACGTCGGCGCCAAGGCCGCCGTCCACCGGCTGCTCGACCAGGCGCTGGCCGACGGGCTCGCGGTCCTCCTCATCTCCACCGACTTCGAGGAGGTCGCGGGAGTGTGCGGGCGCGCCCTGGTCCTCGTCCGCGGCTCCGTGACCACCGAGCTGAGCGGCCCGGCCCTCACCGTCGCGGGACTGACCCGGGCGGCCTCGGCCATGCCCTCCTCCGGCACCGCGACGCACCCGTGACCGCCCCGCCCTCCCCGCGCCCGCGCCGTCCGGCGCCGTCACGCGGGTCCGGCCCGCGCGGCGGCGCCGGCGGCCACTTCATCGGGGCCTACGGCCTCCTGGCCCTCACCGCCCTGCTCGTGCTGGTCTTCTCCCTCGCCCTGCCGCGCACCTTCCCCACGCTGAACACCGTCGACTCGATCCTCTCCACCCAGTCGATCCCGGCCGTCCTCGCCCTCGCCGCCATGGTCCCCATCGTGACCGGCGCGTTCGACCTCTCCATCGGCTACGGCCTCGGCCTCGCGCACGTCATGGTGCTGTACCTCGTGGTGGAGGCGGGCTGGACATGGCCGCTCGCCTGCCTCGCCGTGATCGTCGGCGGGCTGGTCGTGGGCGTCCTCAACGGCGTCATCGTCGAGTTCGGCCGGATCGACTCCTTCATCGCCACGCTCGGCACCGGCAGCATGATGTACGCCGTGACCGGCTGGATCACCGACGGCGGCCGGATCGTCCCCGGCCCGGGGGGCCTCCCGGCCGCCTTCACCGACCTCTACACCTCCACGTTCCTGGGGCTCCCGGTGCCCGCGTTCTACGTGCTGGCGCTCGCGGTCGCCCTCTGGCTGGTGCTGGAGCGGCTGCCCATCGGCCGGTACCTGTACGTCGTCGGGTCGAACCCGCGCGCCGCCGACCTCGTCGGCATCCCGGTCCGCAGGTACACCGTCTGCGCCTTCGCCGTGTCCGGTCTGATCGTCGGCTTCGCCGGAGTGCTGCTGGCGGCCCAGCAGCAGCTCGGCAACCCGAGCGTCGGCCTCGACTATCTGCTGCCCGCCTTCGTCGGGGCGCTCCTCGGCTCCACCGCGATCAAACCCGGCCGCCCCAACGCCCTGGGCACGCTCGTCGCCGTCGCCGTCCTCGCCGTCGGTCTCACCGGCATCGCCCAGATGGGCGCCGACTTCTGGACGGTGCCGCTGTTCCACGGCGGCACCCTGCTCCTCGCCGTCGGCCTGGCCGGGTACGCCGCGCGCCGCCGGGTACGCACCGGCGTCCACGCGGCCCGTGACGCCCCGGAGCCGCCCCCTGGCAGTGACCGGACGGGCCGCGCTCCATGACCCGGGCCGCGCACGACCCCGCCGTACCCCGGCCGCGTTCTCCCGCTCGTCCTTCCGCGAGGAGTCTCCGTGCACCATGACCCCAAGGCCGACTTCGGCGCGCACCACAAGGCCGACACCAGCGCGCGCCACGAGGCCGCCCCCGGCACGCGCCACAAGGCCGCCCCCGGCACGCGCCACAAGGCCACCCCCGGCGCACTCAGGGCCAGGCACGCGGCGGCCGCTCTGCTGGCCGCGACCTGCGTCGTCCTGGCCGGCTGCGAACGCGGATCGTCCAGCGGCGCGGACGACACCGCCTCGGGCACGAGCGGCTGCCCCGAGGCCCACGCCGAGGCCCGGGCGGCCGTCGCCCGGGCGGAGCGGACCGACGTCCCCTGGAACGGCCCGACGGCCGGCCCTCCGGCGGTGACGGGCGGACGGACCCTCGTCTACGTCGCCCAGACCATGACCAATCCCGGAGTCGCCGGCGCCGCCGACGGCGTCCGGGAGGCCGCGCGGGTCATGGGCTGGACCCTCCGGGTGATCGACGGAGGCGGCACCCCCGCCGGCATCCAGGCGGCGATGAGTGAGGCCGTCGCCCTCGGGCCCTCGGGCATCGTCATCGGCGGCTTCGATCCCAACGCGACCTCACAGCAGGTCACGCGGGCGAACGAGGCGGGCATCCCGCTCATCGGCTGGCACGCGGTCGCCGCCCCCGGCCCCAGCCGCCGGCCCGCACTCTTCACCAACATCACCACCCAGGTCGAGGACGTGGCCAGGATCAGCGCCCAGTGGGTCATCTCGACCTCCGACGGCGACGCCGGGGTGGTGATCTTCACCGACGCCTCGATCCCCTTCGCCAAGAACAAGTCGGACCTGATCAGAAAGGAACTCGCCACCTGCGCGGGCGTGAACCTGCTGTCGTACGAGAACATCCCGATCCCCGACGCGAGCAGCCGCACACCCCGCGAGGTCTCCTCGCTCCTGTCCCGCTTCCAGGACCGGTGGACCCACTCCGTCGCCATCAACGACCTGTACTTCGCCGACGCCGCGCCGGCCTTCCGCGCGGCCGGCAAGGACGGCGCGGGCCCGCCCTTCAACATCGGCGCCGGGGACGGCGACCCCTCCGCCTTCCAGCGCGTCAACGGCGAGCAGTACCAGTCGGCCACCGTCCCCGAGCCGCTCACCCAGCAGGGCTGGCAGATCGTCGACGAGTTCAACCGCGCCTTCTCCGGCCGCCCCGCCAGCGGCTATGTGGCCCCCGTCCACATCAGCACGGCCGACAACAGCGACGGTGCCACGAGCTGGAATCCCTCGGGCTACCGGGAGGGGTACCGGAAGATCTGGGGCAGGTGACGGCCGCCGCCGAGCCCTCGTCGGCCTCCGGCGGCCGGTCACAGGCGCAGGACGATCAGCGCGGTGTCGTCGGTGTTGCCCGAAGGGGGAAGGAGGTCGGCCAGGAGGGCGTCGGCCAGGGTCTCCGGGTCGTGCTTCCGATGGCGGGCGAGGGAGTCGGCGAGGCGGGCCAGCCCGGTGTCGATGCCCTCGGTACGGCGCTCGATCAACCCGTCGGTGTACAGGACCAGGGTGGCTTCGTCGACGAAGGGCGTGCGGGCCTCGGGGCGGGCGACCTGGGTGGGCCGGGCGGCGAGCGGCGGGTCGGTGGCGCGGTTGAGGAAGGTGACGGTGCCGTCGGGGTGCACGAGCGCGGGCGGCGGGTGCCCCGCACAGCTGTAGGTGATGGTGTGGCTGTCCCAGTCGATGAACGTCGTCACGACGGTCGTCGACTCGGCGCCGTCGACGGAACGGGCGTAGAGGTCGAGGGCCTCCAGCGCCTCGGCCGGGCCGTGGGCGACGCGGGTGGACCCGCTCAGGGCACTGCGCAGCTGGCCCATCGCGCAGGCGGCCGCCAGACCGTGGCCGACCACGTCACCGACGGCGACCGCGAGGCCCTCGCCGGGCAGGCCGACCAGGTCGTACCAGTCGCCGCACACGTTCAGTGCGCCGATGGCCGGCCGGTACCGCACGGCCGCGCCGTGGGGCCCGGTCGGGCCGGGCGCGGGCAGCATCGCCGCCTGCAGGGCGAGGGCAACCTCGCGTTCGTGGGCGTGTGCCGTGCGCAGCCGTTCGTTGACCTCCTGCAGCTCGCGGGCGCGGGTGTACAGCTCGGCCTCCAGCACCCGGGCCCGGTCGTCACCGCCGCCCGGGCCGCCGCGGGCCCGGATGAGCTCGGTGACCTCCTCCACCCGGTGCACGATCAGGGCGACCTTCCCGTCGGGGCCCAGGACGGGGGCGTTGACCGGGCTCCAGTAGTGCTCCTGCCAGTGACCGGGCCGCGCGCGGTCCTCGATGTCGTAGCGGAGCAGCGCCATCGTGTCGCGCTCGCCGGTGGTGACCGCGCGGAGCATCGACGCCTCGGTCTCCCGCATGCCCGCAGCGGCCGGTTCGTTCGGGTTCTCCGGGAAGACGTCGAAGATGTAGCGGCCCAGCAACTGCTCGCGGGTACGCCCGGCCAGTCGCAGGAAGTCCTCGTTGGCGTCGACGTACACCAGGTCGGGGGTGAGCAGCGCCACCATGCCGGGCAGGGCCCGGAAGACCTCCGCATAGTCGATATGCGGTTCCCTCATGTCCAGCCTGCCTCGGCGCCGAGCGTCAGTGTGCCGTTCCACGATAGGTGTGAACACCCCGTGGGACCCGACAGACCGAGTCTTCGGTGCCGAGACCCTCGCGATCCGCCGCTCCCGCCGTGGCCGGGGCCGGAGGCCGACGTCCGCCGGCGACCGGCCGTCCGGACCGCGGCTCCGGTGGGGACCGAAAGAGTGAAGCCCGTACGACAAGAGTGAAACCCGTACGACTCCTCTGCTGAGGCTCGGCGGCGGACGTACTGCGCCCCGGGCAGGCCCCTAGCGGCCCAGGCCCTCGACCGCCACCGTGGCGGCCTTGGCGAGGAGGGCGTCGTCGCGGGTGGCGCCCTGTTCGTCGCGGCTGGACATGACGGCCATGACGATGGGGTTGCCACCGTCGTCCGGCCACACCACGGCGATGTCGTTGCGGCCCCCGTACCCGGCCGTGCCGCTCTTGTCGGCCACGTCCCAGCCGTCGGGGACGCCCGCCCTGACGAGGGTCCGGCCGGTCATGTTGGTCGTCATCCACTGCCTGAGCAGCTCGCGTTCGTCCCGTTCCAGGGCGTCGCCGAGCAGGAAGGCCCGCAGGCTCCCCGCCATCGCACGCGGTGTGCTCGTGTCGCGGATGTCGCCCGGCCTGCCCTCGCTCATGTCCGGCTCGTACCGGTCCATCTCGGTGACGTCGTCGCCGAGATCCTCAAGGACCTTCTCCAGACCGTCCGGACCGCCGAGTTCGTCGAGGAGCAGATTGACCGCCGTGTTGTCGCTGTACCAGAGCGTCGCCGCGCACAGCCCCCGCAGGCTCATGCCGGTCTCGACGAAGTTCTCGGACACGGGCGAGTTCTCGACCAGGTCGTCGCGGGAGTACTTCACCACCTTGTCGATGCCCTCCGTCCCGTACTTCCGGAGCACCGCGCCCGCCGCCAGCGCCTTGAACGTGGAGGCGTACGCGAACCGGTCGTCCGCCCGGTGGCCGACGGACCGCCCCGTGCCGGTGTCCAGGGCGTAGACACCGAGCCGCGCGTCGAACTCCCGCTCCAGCGCCCGGAACTCGGGCGCCGTGCGCTTCGTGGCCGCCGTCGGCGACGCGGACCGCGTCGTACCGGCGGGGGAGCCGGCCCCGGACGCGGTCTCCTGACCGCACGCCGGAAGCGCGGCGAGCGCGAGCACGCCGGCCGCCGCCCAGGCGGCACGCCGGCGGATGCGAAGCGAATACGTCATGGAACGGACCTCCGAGGTGTCGAACGACAGGGGGAACCTGCGTGCCCCGGGGAAAGTCCCTGGGGCGAGGACCACTCTCCGGCCGGTGGGGTGCCGGGGTCCAAGACGCGGACGCTCAACTCCATGCTGTTTTGGCATAGTTGGGATCATGGATCTTGTCGCGGCATGCCGGGCCTTCGTCAGCGTGAGCGAGCACGGCAGCTTCACGGTGGGCGCCGCGGCGGCCCGTACGGCCCAGTCCGTGGTGAGCCGCCGGGTCGCCGCGCTCGAGCAGCGCCTCGGCGAGCGGCTTCTCGACCGGTCCTCGCGAGCGGTGACACTGACCCCCTTCGGCCGGGACATGCTGCCGACGGCGAGGCAGCTCGTGCGGCTCGCCGACCGGTTCGAGCACGAGGCGGAGGCCGCACGGCGCCGTCCGCTGCGGCTCGCCGTGCCGGCCGACTGCCCGGCCGGCGCCCTCGCCCGCCTCATGGCACGGGCGCGGGAGCGGGGAGTCCTCCTCGACCCGTTCCCCGCCGGGCCGGCCGAGCGGACCGACCTCGTCACGTCCCGGCAGGTGCGTGCGGCGCTGCTCGCGGTGGCTCCCACCGAGGCGATGTGGACGGTGCCGCTGGGGTTGGCGGTCGCGCACGACCCGGGCGTGGGGCCGATCTACCTGGACACGCTGCGGCCCGGCCGGGCCGACCGCGACCGGCGGCCCCGGCACGTGTGGCTCCAGCCGGAGGACGACGTGCCGCACGTCCGGGACCGGCTCGCCCGTCTGCGCGACGCCGTCGGACTGCGCCCGGCCCAGGTGGCCGTCGCCCCGGCCATGGCCGCCGCCGCGGCGGACGTGCTCAGCCATGGCGACACACTGCTCTGCTCGGCCGCCCAGGCCCGCGAACTCCGCCTCCACTGGCGGCCCGTCGGCGAACTGGGCCCCGGCTTCGCGCGCGGCTTCTCCCTGGCCGTCGCGGACGAGGCGGACGTCGACGCGGTCCGCGTACGCCAGGCGTGCGCCCACGACCTCGCCCGGTGCCTCGGCGCTCCGGAGCGCCCGGAGGCGGTCGCGTGATCACCGGCACCGAGCGACTGCTCGGGGAACTGCGCCGGGCCCTGCGCGACGGAGGTCTGCACGGCTCGTTCCTCGTCCGGGACCTGGAGACGGGCGAGGAGATCGGTATCGACCCGGACATCGAGTTGCCCGTCGCCTCCCTGGTGAAGATCCCGCTCGCCCTGGCGACACTGGAACGCATCCGGCGCGGGGAACTCGACGGCGCCAGGACGATCGAGGTGGCGCCGGGGCGGATCACCACGCCCGGTCCGACCGGCCTGAGCCGGTTCCGTCACCCCGCCCACATCGCCGTGGAGGACCTCCTCTACCTCAGCACCTGCATCAGCGACAACAGCGCCGCCGACGCCCTCTTCGAGCTGACGCCGCCCCACCGGGTCGGGGCGGTCCTGCACGCGTTCGGACTGCGCGGCATCGCCGTCCGGCACACCATGCGCGAGCTGATGGAAACCCCGGTGGAGCGTTTCGACCCGGCCGACGCGCATCTCGCCCATGCCCTCGCGATCGACGCCGGCACCCCGGGGCGCGGCCACCGGGTGCCGCAGCTCGACATCTCGCGGGCCAACACCGGGACGGCACGGGCCTTCGTCGACCTCCTCCAGGCCCTCTGGCGGTCACGGTCCGCGGACGAAGACGCCGGGTCCGTCTCCGAGGCCGCCGAGCCCCCGGCGATCCACCCCGAGGTCGCGGCACACGTCCGCGGCCTCATGGCCAACAACCTCGTACGCAACCGCCTCGCCCCGGACTTCGAATCCGACGCCTCCACCTGGTCGTCCAAGACCGGCATGCTGCTCAACCTGCGCCACGAGGTCGGCGTCGTCGAACACGCCGACGGCCAGACCTACGCGATAGCCGTCCTGACCGAGTCCCGCGTGGCCGCCGGCCGACAGCCCGGGGCCGACGCCCTCATGGGCCAGGTCGCCCGACGACTGCGCGACGCACTCCGTTCGCGATGGGTATCGGAGTAAACGGTTTCTGCTCCAGAGGGCTGCTGACGCTTAGGCCGACGTTCGTTCGGCCCTCATTCCGTGTGAGGTTTCTGCTCACGGGCGGTCGGGCCACGGTCACCGGCGATCCCGGCAACGCGGAACTCTGGTACGACTGCAACCCGGCTCTCCGAGTACCGGGAGCACGGCGCCCGCGCCGCCGTCACCTTCGTGGCCGGCGCCTTCTCCGCGCAGGCCCCGCCCGGCCTGCGTACCGCCCACATCCGCACCATGCTGGGCACACCGGACCACGTCGTCGCCCAGGTCTACGCCGGCCTGTACACCGACCCCGGCGCCGTGGGTGCCCGGCCGCGGAGCGAGGACCGCACGATCCGGCTCATCCACGCCTGGGCCACCGGGGAGCCGCCCGTCACGCGGTGACGGTCACACCGCGCACGGCACCAGCCTGACCACGACGCCCTTGGAGGTCGGGGTGTTGCTGATGTCGGCGACGCTGTCCAGCGGCACCAGCACATTGGTCTCCGGGTAGTACGCGGCCGCGGACCCCGGTGTGGTGGGGTAGGCGATCACGCGGAAGCCGTCGGCCCTGCGCTCCACGCCGTCGTGCCAGACGCTGAACAGGTCGACCATGTCGCGGTCGGCCAGCCCGAGTTCCGCCAGATCGGCCGGGTTGACCAGGACGACGCGCCTGCCTCTCTTGATGCCTCGGTAGCGGTCGTCCATGGCGTACGGGACGGTGTTCCACTGGTCGTGCGAGCGCAGCGTCTGCAGGATGAGATGCCCCTCGGGGGCCCGGAGCATCGTGAAGTCGTTGCGCGTGAAGACGGCCTTCCCGCTGGGAGTGTGGAACCGCCGCTGGTTGACCGGGTTCGGCAGACGGAACCCGCCCGGTCGTCGTACCCGGGCGTTGAAGTCGTCGAAGCCGGGGACGACACGGGCGATCCGGTCGCGGATGGTGTCGTAGTCGGCCTCGAACTCCTCCCAGGGAAGGGCGGGCCGACCGTCCAGGACGAGACGGGCCAGTCGGCTGATGATGGACACCTCGGCGAGCAGCCGGTCGGAGGCCGGAGCGAGTCGGCCGCGGGTGGGGTGCACCTCGCTCATCGAGTCCTCGACCGTCATGAACTGCTCGCCGCCCGCCTGCACATCACGGTCGCTGCGGCCCAGCGTCGGCAGGATCAGCGCGGTCCGGCCGCACACCGCGTGGGAGCGGTTGAGCTTGGTGGAGATGTGCGCGGTCAACCGGCAGTTGCGCAGGGCGCGTTCGGTGGCGTCGCTGTCGGGGGTGGCCCGTACGAAGTTGCCCGCGACCCCGAGGAAGACCTTCGCGCGGCCCTCCAGCATGGCCCGGATGGCGTCCACGGAGTCCAGGCCGTGCTCCGTGGGCGGGGTGAAGGCGAACTCCCGCTCCAGCGCGTCGAGGAAGGGCTGGGGCATGCGCTCCCAGATGCCCATGGTGCGGTCGCCCTGGACGTTGCTGTGACCGCGCACCGGGCACACGCCCGCTCCGGGACGGCCGATGTTCCCCCGCAGCAACAGGAAGTTGACGACCTCGCGGATCGTGGGCACACCGTGCTTGTGCTGGGTGAGTCCCATCGCCCAGCAGACGATGATCCTGCCACTGTCGCGTACGCGTGCGTGGACCTCTTCGATCTCCTCGCGGCTCAGCCCGGTGGCCTCCAGGACGTCGGCCCAGTCGGTCTTGCGGATGTGCGCGGCGAACTCGTCGAAACCGGTGGTGTGCGCGGCGATGAACTCCCGGTCCAGGACGGTCCCCGGCCGCTCGTCCTCGGCCTGGAGCAGCAGCAGGTTGAGCGCCTGGAACAGGGCGAGATCGCCGCCCGGCCGGATCTGCAGGAACTGGTCCGCGATGGCCGTGCCCCGACCGAGGACGCCGCGTGCCTTCTGCGGATGCTTGAAACGCAGCAGCCCCGCCTCGGGCAGCGGGTTCACGGCGACGACCCGGCCGCCCCGGCGCTTGGTCTCCTCCAGGGCCGACAGCATCCGAGGGTGGTTGGTCCCGGGGTTCTGCCCCACGACGAAGACCAGATCGGCGTCGTGGATGTCGTCGAGGCTGACGCTGCCCTTGCCGATCCCCAGCGTCTCGTTCAGGGCCGAACCGCTGGACTCGTGGCACATGTTGGAGCAGTCCGGCAGATTGTTGGTGCCGAAGGCGCGCGCGAAGAGCTGCAGCAGGAACGCCGGCTCGTTGGCCAGCCGGCCGGAGGTGTAGAAGAGGGCCTCGTCGGGGCTGTCCAGGGCGCGCAGTTCGTCCGCGAGCAGGCCGAGGGCCTCCTCCCAGCCGATCGACTCGTAGTGGTCCGCGCCCGGGCGCTTGACCATGGGCTCGGTCAACCGTCCCTGCTGGTTGAGCCAGAGGTCCGACGCCCGGCCGAGTTCGTCGACCGAGTACCGCCGGAAGAAGTCGGTGGTGATCCGTCGTGAGGTGGCCTCGTCGCTGATGTGCTTGGCGCCGTTCTCGCAGTACTCGTTGCGGTGGCGCTGCCCCGGCGCGGGCTCCGGCCAGGCGCAGCCCGGACAGTCGAAGCCCTTCGTCTGGTTCATGTTCAGCAGCGTCAGGGCCGTGCGCCGTACCGTGGTCTGCCCCAGGGCGTAACCCAGGGCGTGCGTGGCGCCCGGTACCCCGGTCGCCCATGTCTTGGGGGCCGAGACGGACAGGTTCTCCTCGCCGGGATCCTCGATGCCGTTCATCGAACCGCCACGCCTCTCGTCGACCGCGCGGGCCCGCTGCCCCGCCTCCCGGCACTCTGCTCCGTCGAATGATCACGGTCAAAGAGCTGTCTGCGATCACGTGATCGGCGGCGCTTATCACCAGGCGTGTGACGTGCCTGATGCGAGGGCGGCCCGACAGGAGGTAGACCAGTGACGTGCTACTTCGCCAACTCGAATACCTGGTCGCCCTCGCGCGCGTACGGCACTTCGCCCGGGCGGCCCAGGAGTGCTACGTCTCCCAGCCCGCGCTCTCCGAGGCCATCCGGAAGCTGGAGGAGGAGCTCGATGTGCCGCTGGTGCGTCGCGGCCGCAGGTTCGAAGGGCTCACTCCGGAGGGCGAGCGGATCGTGGTGTGGGCGCAGCGCATCCTCGCCGACCGTGACGCCATGAAGGAGGAGGTACGGGCGTTGCGGGGCGGGCTGAGCGGCCGGCTGCGGATCGGATCGGTGCCGACGGCCTCGACCGCGGTGTCCCTGCTGACCGAGCCCTTCTGCACCGAGAATCCGCTGGCCACCGTCCAGGTGATCGCCGATCTGCAGGCCGAGGAGATCGTGGAGAAGCTGCAGGCGTACGAGCTCGACGCCGCCGTCACCTACCACAGCCCCGCCGGCGCCGGCCGCTTCCGGTTCATCGACCTCTACCGGGAGCGGTATGTGCTGCTGACCCAGGCACCGGCCGACGGCACACCGTTGTCCGAGGTGAGCTGGGCGGAGGCGGCGACGAGGCCCCTGTGTCTGCTGCACCCGATGATGCAGGGCCGCCGGGTGCTGGACGCCGTCTTCGAGGAAGCGGGCACCGTCGCCCGGCCCCGCGTGGAGACCGACTCCATCGCCTCCCTCTTCGCCCAGGTCAGGACGGGACGGTGGGCGAGTGTCGTCCCGCACGCCTGGCTGCACGTCTTCGGCGTACCCGTGGGCATGCAGGCGGTCCCGCTGGTGCACCCGGTCCGCACGGAACGCATCGGACTCCTCGTCCCGCGGCGCGAGCCGGTCCCCGTGATGGGACAGGCCCTCGCCGAGATCGCGGACCGCGCGGACATGGCCGCCAGGCTGGAACAGGTACCGGGGCGCCTCTAGCCTCAACGCCGTGCCGCGGGAGGTGGATGGTTCCTTCAGGCGCAGAACTCGGCGGACACGACGGTCTTGCCGCCGCCGACCCAGTCGCCGTTGAAGTTCAGGGTGATCATGTGGCGGCCGTCCCGGGTGCCAAAGGCCTGAGTGGAGGAGCCGTGGATTCCGCCGGAGTGGCCCCAGACCTTGACACCGCAGGTCGTCTCGTACTCGATGAGGCCCAGACCGTAGCGCTGGCTCGGCAGGTTGCCCTCGGTCGAGACCGTGCTCGTCATCTGCCGGAGCTGGGCGGGGCGCAGCAGTCTGCCGCCGAGGAGTGCGGTGTAGAAACGGTTGAGGTCGGCGGAGTCGGTGACCATCTCGCCCGCCGCCCAGGCCCAGGACGGGTTGAGCTCCGTCACGTCGTAGGTCCTGCCCGGGTCCTCGGTGAAGGTGGAGTAGTGCCGGGTGGGCGCGGGCACGTGGGGGTCGCGGCCGGGGAAGTACGTGGCGCGCATCCCGAGCGGCCGGGTGACGCGCCGCTCGACCTCCTCGGCGTAGGGCCGGCCGGTCACCTTCTCGAGGATCAGCCCGATCAGGAGGTAATTGGTGTTGGAGTACCGCCAGGAGGTGCCGGGCTCGAACTGCGGAGGGTTCCGCAGGGCGAGGGCGATGACCTGCTGCGGGGTCCAGTCGTCGTAGCGGGTCTCGAGGAAGTCGATGCCCAGCACCTTCTTGGCGAACGTGGCGTCCTCGGTGAAGTTGAAGATGCCGCTGGTGTGGTTCATCAGCTGACGCACCGTGATCCTCGTACCGTCGTGGCCGTTGCCCCGTACGAGTCCGGGCAGGTAGTGGTCGACCGTGGCATCGAGGTCGACCCTGCCTTCCGCCTGGAGTTGCAGCATGACGGTCGCCACCAGCGACTTGGTGACGCTTCCGGTGCGGAAGCTGTCGTCGGCCCCGCGTGGTTGCCGTGTGGTGAGGTCGGCGACGCCCGAAGTCCCCTTCCACACACCGCGGGTGTCGCGTACTTCCGCCACGACTCCGGGTACGCCCGCCGCCACGGCCGCGTCCATGGCGGCCTGGGTGGCGTCGTGGGCCGACGCTCGCGTCTCGGCGGCGGGCACCGCGCGCTCGGCCGCCGCCGCGGGTGTGGCCCACAGGGCCGTACCCGCCGCCGCGATCGCTGTCACGCCCGCCAGCGTCGTCCGTATCAGGCGTGTCGACATCGACATGGGCACCAACCTCTCTCCGGCTTCGGGACTCGCCGCATCGTGTCGACCGCCCTTAACACGCCGCCAACGCGCCGCCAACAGCGATGCCCGTGGCGCCCGTTGATCACGGGCCGGTGCTGAACGAGGATGATGTCTTCGATCGACATCAGTCATCGACATCGACGTCGGCCATCGGACGTCGGCCATCGGACGTCGGCCGTCGGGCGTTCGGGGTGCCGGGTCCGGCGCGGGGGAGTGCCTTGAGGTTCTCAGTACTGGGATCGCTGACCGCGGTCGACGACGACGGCGTCGCCGTCGTCGTCCGAGGGGCGAAGCCCCGCGCGTTGCTCGCCGTCCTGCTGCTGGAGCCGAACCGCACCGTGCCGCTGGACACGGTGATGGCGGCGTTGTGGGACGAGGACCCGCCGCCGACGGCCACGGCCTCGCTGCACAACCACCTCGCCCGGCTGCGGCGCGGCCTCGGCGACACCGGCGGGACCCGGCTGCGCACCATGCCCCACGGGCTCGAACTGCGGGTCGATGAGGGCGAGTCGGACCGCGACGAGTTCGAGGGAAAGGTGCGCCGGGCGCAGGAGGCCCTCAACCGGGCCGACTGGGAGGCGGCGGAGCGCGAGGCCTCTGCCGCGCTCGCGCTGTGGCGCGGTACCCCGTTCGCGGACGTGCCCGCCCTCGCCGGCCACCCCGTCGTGACGTTTCTCCAGGAACAGCGGCTGCAGGCGCTGCAATGCCGTGTCGAGGCCCTGCTGCACCTCGACCGCCTCGACGGGCTCGCCGCCGAACTGGGTTCCCTGGTCGAGGAGCACCCGTTCCGGGAGACGCTGCACCGCCAGCTGATGCTCGTCCTCGGCCGCACGGGCCGCCAGGCCGAAGCCCTGGCGCTCTTCCGGTCCCTGCGCCGAACCCTGGTCGAGGAACTCGGGGTGGAGCCAGGCCCGGCCCTCCAGGACGCCCACCGGGAGGTGCTCCGCAGTGCGGCCGTCCCCGTCCCGCATCGAGAACCGCCCGGGCCCGCCGCCCCGGCCGCCGGCGCCCGGCCCCTGCCGGCGGGTGTGCCCGCGCGGCCCGAGCAGCTTCCCGCACCACCCGGTGGGTTCGTCGGCCGCGCCGAGCACATCGCCGAGATCCGGGCCGCGCTGGAGTCCGACCGCGGCCGTACCGCGCTCGCCGTGATCAGCGGAATGCCGGGCGTGGGCAAGACGGGCCTCGCCCTGCACCTGGCGGAACGACTCCGGCCTGCCTTCCCGGACGGCCAGCTCTACCTCAACCTGCATGGAGCCACACCCGGCATGACGCCCCTCGCACCGGCCGAGGCCCTCGCCGCGCTTCTGCACGGGCTGGGGGTGGACGCCCGGCGGATCCCCTCCGACGTGGCGGCCGGTTCCGCCCTGTTGCGCTCCGCGCTCGCGCCCACCCGCACGCTGCTCGTCCTCGACGACGCGGCATCGGTGAGCCAGGTACGTCCGCTGCTGCCGGCCGGCGCCGGGTGCGCCGTACTGCTGACCAGCCGGCAGCCGTTGGCCACCCTGGGAGCCTCCGCGCAGATACGGCTCGACCCGCTCTCACCGCAGGAGGGCGCCCTCCTGCTGGAGCGGGCCTCGGGCCGGTCCTGGGCCACGTCCGAGGCCGAACCGGTCGCCCGGCTCGCGGCCCTGTGCGGCCATCTGCCCCTGGCTCTGCGGGTCTGCGCGGCCCGCCTGAGGAGCCGGAGGGCGCTTCCGGTGCGGCATCTGGTGGAACGCCTCGCCCGGCAGGAGGACCGCCTGGACCACCTAGAACTGGAGGACCTCAGCGTTCGGCGCTCCCTCATGGCGGCCCACGAGGCGCTCCTCGGCTCGGGCGACCCGCGCGACGGTGACGCGGCCGTGGTCCTCCGCCTCATCGGCGCGCTGGACCTGCCCGAGTACGGCGCGCCGCTGATGGCCGTCGCGATGGACCGCACCGAGCGGAGCGCCGAGCAGGCCCTGGACCGTCTGACGGAGGTGGCGCTGCTCCAGGAGACGGGCTGGGGGCGTTACGCCCCGCACGACCTCGTCCGCGACTTCGCCAGGGAACTCGCCGCCCGACCGGACACGGAGGCCGTGCACGCCGACGCGGTCGAACGGTCCCTGCGGTGGTACCAGCAGCGGCTCACACGCTGCGCCACGACACTGCGGCCGGGACGCGGACGAGCGCCGGATCGGCCTGGGGGTGGTGGTGTGGGTGTGGCCGGGCAGTGCGGGGGCGGTGCGGGCGTGCCCCGGCAGTCCGGGGGTGGCGTGGATGTGGCCGGGCAGTGCGGGGGTGGCGTGGGTGTGGCCGGGCAGCCCCGGGACGGCGTGGGTAGGCCCGGAGAGCCCGGCGGCGGTGCGGTCTTCGCCGACGCGGCGGCGGCACTCGCCTGGGCCGACATGGAAGCGGCGAACCTGCTCCACCTGGCTGGCTCCGGTGCGCACGGGCCCCTGGGGCCGACCCGCACCCTGGACCTGATCCATGCCCTGTTCCCCTACCTGCACGACCGTGGCCGGGCGCGAGATCTCGAACGCCTGACCCGTCACGCCATCACCCTCGCCAGGTCCAGCGGCAACGCCGAGGCCGAAGCTCGGGCACTGGGCCAGCTCGCCGCCGCGCACTACTCGGCCGGACACGTCCGCCACGCGCTGCTCCTGCTCGACGAGGCCGTCGAACTCAGCGAGCACCTCTGCGACGACGCGGCCCGGGTACGTCACCTCGGCAACCGGGCCGCACTGTTGAGGGAGCTCGGCCGGGACACCGAGGCCCGGGCGACGCTGGCACGGTGCCTCGCCCTGCGCCCCGACACCCTCACCCCCGCCGAGGAAGCGACGCTCGTCGGTCACCAGGGGTACGTGGCCGAACTCTCCGACCTCTCCGCGGCCCTCTCTTTCCACCGGCGCAGCAGGGAACTCGCCCGCCGGGCCGGGAGCCCGGTGATCGAACAGGTCGCCCTGTGCAACACGGGCCGCGCCCACCTGACCCTCGGCGACCCCGCCCGCGCCCTGCGGAGTTTCGACGAGGCACTGCGCGTCATGGCGTCCGGCGCGACCCACTGGAACGCCGAACGCGAGACCCGCCTGGGCCGCGCCCAGGCCCTGCGGGCCCTGGGCCGGCTCGCACCGGCACGGGAGACGTGCACGGCGCTGCTCCGGGAAGCCACCGAGCGCGGCGACTCCTACGGTCGCGGCCTCGCCGAGTACGAGTACGGCCATGTCCTGAGCGCGCTGGGCGACGACCGGACGGCCCTGACCCACTGGCACAGCGCCCTGAACGCCCTCCAGGGCACGGACGCGCGGATCCTCCCCGACCTGCGGACCCTGACGAGGGACGGGACCGGGGCGCCGATGCGTTGAGATCCGGCAGGGCGCGGGTTCGGGCCGTGGGCGCGGATCTACCGCCCCCCGACGGGCTCGCCGAGCCGGTTCCGGGCTCAGCTCGCGGATCGGTCCAGGGCGTCGAGGTAGAGAGAGAGCTGACCGGCGGCGTACAGCTGGGCCGTTCCTCGGGACCTGAGGGCGAGCCGCCACTCTTCCAGTGCCGTGGCGAGCGCTTCGAGGCTGCCGGCGTCGCGGAGTTGTCCGAGGACGGTGGCGATGGTGCCCAGGGGCTGCCCACCTCGGCGCAGCAGGTGCGCCAGTTCGGCGTCGCGCACGTCGAGCGCGAGGTACTGGCGGTGCCCGGTGCGCGGGTCATGTCCTGGGGTGAGAACGCCGGCGCGTTCCCAGGCCCGCAGCGTGGCCGGGTTGAGCCCGAGGTGGCGGGCGAGTTCACCGATGCTGTAGGGCGCCCGAGTGCCGGCCGCCGCATCCGGGGTGACGGCTCCGAGAGGGGCGAGTGCCGCTTCGACGGTTCGCAGCGTGTCGCGGTCGCGAGCCAGGAGCGCGTGCCCGGCGTCGATGTGCTCCAGTGCCTCGTCGAGCTGACCGCTGGTGACGGCATGCATGACGCGCCGGCTCGTCGAGTGGCCGAAGGCGGGGACGAGCGCCAGGTAGGCCGTGAGGGCGGCGGCATGAGTGGCGGTGTAGTCCCGGTACCCCGTCCGGCTGCGGCGAGCAGGCGGAATGATGCCGGCGTCCTCGTAGTTGCGAACCGCCTGCGTGGAGAGGCCATGCTGACGGGCCAGATCCACGGGCCGCATCTGACCTCCGGTTGAGGGTTTTGGACACACACGCGCGGAAACCGGGCGCAAAGTCTCCACCGAGCATTCAAGAATACAATTCAGGGACATGGCACAGAGCACACACACCGTGTCCGGAGACTTCGAGCTGACGATGGACGAGCTGCGCGTCGTGGCGCGTTACGTGGTCCGGCACGCGGAGGACGTCCTGCCGGTCTTTGAACAGGCTGTTCCCGACGATCCACGCCCCCGTGCGGCGATCGACGCGGCCTGGGCGTTCATCGACGGCGCCAGCAGGACGAAGTCGCAGCGCGTCACTTCCCTCGAAGCTCATCGAGCCGCTCGGGCCGCGCCCACCGAAGCCGCGCGACTGGCCGCCCGGTCCGCCGGTGACGCCGCGTCGGCCGCCTACCTGCACCCCATCGCCCAGGCCGGCCAGGTCGGCCACATCCTGCGAGCCGCCGCCAGTGCGGCGCGCATCGGGGAGATACAGGCGGGCGATGACCCCGCGACGGGGGATGCCCTGGTGGAGCGGTCGCTGCGGCATGCGCCACCTGTACTCATCGACGTGCTCCGCCGCTACCCGCCCGTGACAGGCGGCAGCAATCGTGTCGCCGAGCTGATGAGCACTCTGGATCATCGCCTGCGCCAGGAGGCTGACCGTTCGGCAGGCCACCCCGCGGGGAGCCGCGCCCGTGCCGTCAGCAGGGAGCGCGAGTCATGATTCTCCCGGAGATCCGTGACCCTCGCTTGGTGACGATCCGCCGTGGGGGGACTCTCACCGATGCGGACCACCGGCTCCTTGCCCTCTGGGCCGCCTCGTGCGCGGAACACGTCCTTCATCTCTTCGAGTCGGTTCAGCCCGGGGACCCGCGACCGCGCCAGGCGATCGAGCACGCGCGGGCCTGGACACGCGGTGAGGTCAAGATGATGCGAGCGCGCGCGGCGGGCGGCCATGCGATGGGGGCCGCCCGAGACCTGCGTGGGGCGGCACGGCATGCCGCTTACGCCGCAGGCCAGGCCGGGGCGGTCGCCCACGTCGCCGCGCACGAACTCGGCGCCGCCGCCTACGCGATCAAGGCCGCACGTGCGGCGGCGCCGGAAGGCCGCGGGGAGGCCGCCGGGCGGCTTGAGTGCCAGTGGCAGCGTGATCAGCTCCCGGAGGAGATCCGCGAGCTCGTACTGGATGACCAGAGGTTGCGCAACGACATCTGCTGGTCGGTGTTCGACTGCTGAAGCCCAACCTCGGCGTCGTTGTCGGCCAAGCGACCGGAAGGCCCCGACCGGTGTCCGAGCCCGAGCTGTGCGGTGGCGTGCCCTGCGCTGCCCTGCCCTCACGACTCGTGCGCCCCTGGCCGCGGCGGCTCGATCACATACGGGCCGCCGCGGCGTAGGCCGTGAGGCCTGCGAGGAGCAGGACGTCGCATCCGCGCTCACCGGCGCCGACGGCGAGGTGCCTCGGGGGCGGGACCGGATCACTCCTCGGGCTTGACGCGCCCGCGCCAGGCGCCGGACTCGCCGCCGCGGCCCTCGATGTACTCCTTGAAGCGCCGCATGTCGCCCTTCACACGCCTGTCGATCATTCCCAGCATGTCGCCGGTCTTCTCAGCGGCGCCGGTGGGCTCGATGTCCATGACGAGCTCGACCCGGGTGTGCGTGTCGTCCAGGCGCTGGAAGCGGACCGTGCCCTTCTGCCTGGTGTCACCCGTGGTGGTGCGCCATGTGATGCGCTCGTCGGGGAGCTGGTCGACGATCTCGGTGTCGAATTCGCGTGCCACTCCACTGATCTTGGTGGTCCAGTGGTTGTGCCGGTCGTCCAGCTGCTTGACCTCCTCGACTCCTTCCATGAACCGGGGGAACTCCTCGAACTGGGTCCACTGGTTGTACGCGGTGCGCACCGGGACCTCGACTTCCACCGCTTCCTTGACCGTGCTCATCAGAGCCTCCTCTCAGTACTGGGGGCGAGCGGCCCCGCGGGCACCGGCCGGCCTGCCTCTGTGCCCGCAGTTCGCTGACGCTGACCCGAGGCAGAGGTGAATACCCGGACGAAGTACCCAGGACTCGCGCAGCTAACCGGCGCCCCTGCGGCGGCGTCCGGCTCCCGGTGGACCGGCCTCCGGCTGCCCATGGACCGGCGTCCGGATCTCCGTGGACTGGCCTCGCCTCCCGGTGGAACGGCCTTCGGCTCCTGCGGCCGAGCGCGACTTGAGCAACACCTTCGGTCATGGAGACGCGCCCGGCGGCTACGCCCAGTTCCAGTGAGCAGGCTTACCCCAGATGCCGGGCCGCCACCGCCTCGTCCTTCAGCCTTGTGCAGGGCCTCGGTCGGTCAACCTCCTAGCGACACCGGCTCCCGCCTCGTGGGACCTGCCGCCCAGCCCCGGGATCAGCACCGCCGCCACCGCCAGGTGCATCAGAGCGAGGGAGAACCGGGTGCCGCCGTCCATGCCGTCGCCGATGAACGGCAGGAAGGACACGGCCAGTACGGCGCCGGCCACCCCGGTCCAGATGGCGCGGGCGCGCCGCGCCCCGAACCGCTCCAGGGTGGCCAGCAGCCCCCAGCCGGAGAGTGACGCGAGCAGTGCGACGACCGCCACGGGCACGGCGCCGATGTCGAGCGTCTGCTCACCGTCGGCGATCCGCAGCCGGTACCCCAGCAGGGGGTCCGCGACCAGCCACACCAGGACGGGGGCCAGGACGGCCAGGGCCGTAACCCCCAGGCGCCTTCTTCGCGCGCTCACTTGGCGCCCCCCGAGAGCGCCCCGTGCAGGAAGACCTCCACCAGCTCCTGCGGAGTCAGGTCGGGCTCGTCCTCCGTACGCGGCTGGGTGAAGAGCAGCCCGAAGAAGAGGGCCGCGATCTGCTCCGGCGGTCGGCGCAGGGCGGCCTTCTCGGGCTCCAGCAGCTCCGCGAGGGCCGCGCGGATACGGGTCGTCGACTCGTTGCGGCCCGCGCCGCGCACCGTGCCGGGGTGCTTGCCGCCGCGATGCCCGAGCGAGCCGAGGATCGCGCCCATCCTGGACATGTGCGCCTGCAGCGCCTCGGCCGCCTCCGCGAGCCGGTCGGGCAGCGGCTGGGAGACGTCGATCGCGTCGAGCTCGCGGACCGCGTGCTCGGGGGAGAGCGCCTCGGCCACGCAGGCCTGCAGCAGCTCCTCCTTGTCGGCGAAGACCCGGAAGATCGTGCCCTCGCCGATACCCGCGGCGCGGGCGATCTTCGCGGTCGTCACCGCGGCGCCGTACTCGGCGATCAGGGGGATCGCGGTCTGGATGATCATTTCGCGGCGCCGCTCCGGCGACATGCCGGGGGCGCGGCGGCGGGTGGTCTGGTTCTCCTTGGGTGCTGTCATGACCGCAAGCGTACGGAGTGAGTACTCACTCCGTCAATGAGTGAGTACTCACTCCGCTCAGAGTCGCTCAGGGCCGACGTCCTGGTGCGCTGTCGAGCCCGAGGTCAATGGGGTGGCGTGACCGGGGGCCGCACGCCGAACCACTGCTCGGCGCCGTGGGCCTCGAACCGCTCCACCTTGATGGACGGGAGCCTCCACCAGGGCCGCCATCCGGACCGCCGGTGTGTACCGGAATCCCGCAAGACGGGAACTGCGCGACGGCCTTGTCCGCACCGGGGTCCAGCGCGTGGTGTCCCTCGGCGGAGCGGGCGGCATGCCGCCGGTCCTCTCCCGCGACGGCTTCTCCCCCCTGCAGCGCCTCATGCGCTGGGTGAACGGCGAGTGATCCAGGGCACCGCGAAAAGGGCCCGACTATTGACCGGTCAATTGAGTGATTGTACGGTCTAGGTGTGGCCGCTGCTCTATGTGCAGCAGGCGGGAGACCGGCATGACGAATCCGGCAGGGGCTCAGCCTCTTGCGCTCGACCGGCTGATGGAGGATCTCCACCGTGATGTTCCGGAACGCTCCAGATGTCCTGGCGTCATCGGCGGCTCGGCTCCGGGGTCCCCCGTGACCCCGCCGGCCGGGTGGTGACGCCCAGACCGACTGGTCAGCTCGCCAACACCAGTCAATTGAGGGAATGTACGGTCTCACCATGACCGTGCCCCTCTACGTACAGATCAGGCGAGAGATCGAAGCGAAGATCCGGGCAGGGGACCTTCCTCCCGGCGCGCGACTGCCGACCGAGAAGGACCTCTCCACCCGGCACGGCGTCAGCCGGGCCACAGCCCAACGGGTCCTCAACGACCTGGCCGAGGCGGGACTGGCGGTCCGCCTGCGGCGCCACGGGACGTTCGTCGCGGACGTGAAGCGGCAGATCAATCTGCTCAACTTCATCACCCCCGCGGTGGCCGCGAAGGGCGTACCGGGCAGACACGAAGTCGTCTCCGCGCGGATCGTCAGGGCCGCGGACGCCACCCTCGCTCTCCCCGGCGCCTCCGCCGACACGGCCGTGGTGGAACTGGTCCGCCGCAAGCTCGACGTGCGCGAGGAGCCACAGTCGGTCGAGCGGCACGTCGTTCTCTTCGCCGTGGCCCCCGATCTGCTGAACGAGAACCTCGAAGACCTCGTCAGCCTCCCGTATCTCCAGCGCAGAGGGGTACCGATCGACGCGATCCGGCTCTACCTCGACCCGGTGACTCTCGACGAACACGACGCCGCCTTGCTCCACAGCGAGATCGGGACGCCCGCCCTGATGAGGCGCAGGGAGTTGCGTGCCGATGACGGAAGCATCGTCGAGGTGGTCACGACCCTCGTGCGTCCGGGAACAGCCGAGTTCTTCCTGGAGCTGCCCGTCCCTTCCCCATGAGCAGCGTGTCGCTGCGAGAAAGGAAGTGCGTGAACAATGAAGGTCATCATCATCGGTGCCGGCGTGCTGGGCCTGAGCGTCGCGAGGCACCTCGCCGTCGCAGGCGAGGACGTTCTCCTGCTCGACCAGTGGGGAGCCGGCGCAGGTACGACGGCGACCACCTTCGCCTGGACCAACTCCAGCCGGAAGCGCGACCCGGACTACCACCGGCTGAACCTCGCGGGGATGCGGGAGCACGCCGGGCTCGCCGAGCAACTGCGCGGCGCGCCGTCGTACTTCCCCAGCGGGGCACTGCAGTGGGCGGACGCCGCGAACGAGCAGCGGCTCGCCGGCAACGTGGAACGACTGCGGTCCCTGGGCTACCCCGCACACTGGGTCACACCCGAGGAAGCGACACGGATCGCGGGCGACCTCCGCATCCCGGCGACCATCACGTCCATCGCACACTTCCCCAGCGAGGGATACGTTCTGCCGGACCTCTTCGTGGGCGCCTTGATGGCGGATGCCGAGCGGCACGGAGCGAAGTTCGCGATCGGCGAGGCCGTGGCCGTCGACGACAGGCCTGACGGAGTGTCCGTCACCCTGGCCGGAGGCCGGGTCCATACGGGCGACCGAGTCGTCCTGGCGGCGGGCCGCTGGACACAACGGCTCGCCGCGGGGGCCGGGATCGACATTCCGATGGTGACGGATGTCGGTCGCGGAGCGCAGACCGTCGGTCTGCTCGGCTACGCCAGGTCGCCGGAACTCGACCTGCGCTGCGTGATCCACAGCCCCGGCCTCAACCTCCGCCCCGCGGGCGGCGGGCGTACGGTCCTTCAGGCTCTCGATCTGAACGCCGACGTCGATCCGGCGGACCCTCCGTCCCCGGACGGCGACATCGCGAGCACCCTCGCGCGCCGGTTCTCCGCACTGCTGACCGATCCGAGCCGGCCACCGAGGATCGACCTGCGCATCGGTTTCCGCTCACTGCCCGCGGACGGCCACACCGTCGCCGGCTATGCCTCCGCGCCGTCCCGCGTCTACTGCCTCGTCTCGCACAGCGGGGTCACCTTGGCGCCGATCCTGGGACGGCTGGCCGCGACCGAGATCGCGACCGATCAGGAACAAGACCTCCTCCGGGCCTTCCGGCCCACACGATTCACCGGCGCACGGCGCTCGGACATCGAGGTGGATCAACACGCCACCAGCCTTGGTGAGCAGTAGCCGACACGTCCAGCAGGCTGGCGCGCGCGTCGGCGTCGAGGACGTGCTCGCGGCCGTTGACCCGCAAGGTCGCCCTCGCCGTCTCCGGCACTGCCTCGGTCGGCCCGGCCGGCGCCCCCGCCACGGCGTCACCCGCGCCCAACGCGGTCGCGGTCACCGCCGCCGCGCCGCCGACGGGCTACGAAGAGACAGCGGCCTTCAGCAAGGCGCTGGACAACCCCGACCCCGGCCGCTCGTCGACGAACTCCTCACCGACAGCCGCCTGTTCCGGGCGACCTCGCCATCAGCGCGTCAGCACCGATGTTCAAGGTCGAAGGTGACCTCGACGTCCCAGGTGTGGAAGTCGACTCGTTGAGCCGCAGGCCCGCCACCGTGGCCAGGTCCACGGGCATCGGCAGGAAGCCCAGGTCGATCCGCAGATCTTCACGCGTCCAGCGTGCCCACACCGATCTGTTGAAGTCCGCGTTCTTGGGGCCGGTGCCGTCCAGAGCGCCTTCGAGGACGGTCAGGCCGATCTCCGCGCCGCTGCCCAGGTGGCTGAGCACCTGGGACACGTCCCACACCGACGCCCGGGACTGCCGGGTGAGGTCGGCGGCGCCCAGGCAGCGCACCAGCGAGGCGAGATGGTCGTGTCCGCTGCGCAGGGCGGCGATGATCTGGTCGGCGCGCTCGCTCATGAGCGTCTCCGCTGTTCTCGTAAGGACTGGCGGGGCGGCGGGGCAGGGCAGGGCAGGGGGTGCTGCCGGTGGTTCGAGGGCCGGCGAGCCGACGGAAGCCGCTGGAGGACAGCGGGCGCGGGTTCCGGTGTCGGCGTGGGCCCCGCGGTGCCCACGCCGACGGAGGAGGTGGTGACCATGGTGAGCGCGACCGCGGCGATGATCCGGAACACGCCGGGGCATCCGACGGCTGGCGGGGGGATCGGGATCGAGTCCGAGACGGGGCAAGGTCTGGTGGTGATCAGGCAGGATGCGGAGGACACGAGCGCGGGTGGCTCACGTCACCGGCCGATGACGACGAGATATTTCGCCCGCTAGGGTGAGACGCAAGCGGACAGCAATCCGATATGGGGAACGTAGCGGACGGGAGTCCGGTTAGCGAGGGCTTCAGACGCAAGCCCGGAGGAGGGCACATGGAGCCGAGGGGCGAGGGACCCCAGCGGTCGGACGCGCAGCGCAACCGGGAGCGCATTCTGGAGGTGGCGCTGGTCGAGCTGTCGCGTTCCGTGGACGTCCCGATGAGCGTGATCGCCAAGAAGGCGGGAGTCGGGCAGGGCACGCTCTACCGCAACTTCCCCAGTCGTGAGGCGCTCATCCTGGAGGTGTACCGCCACGAGGTGCAGCAAGTCGCCGACCGCGCGGCCGAGTTGCTGAAGACCGCGGAGCCCGACCAGGCCCTGCGCGCATGGATGGACCGCCTCGCCCGCTTCATCATGGCCAAGACCGGACTGGCCGACGCGCTGCGTCAGGCCTCCAGTACCGCGGGAGGGCCGGAGTCGTCGGGGTACGCGCTGGTGGTCGAGTCGATCGAGCTCCTGCTCAACGCCAACCACGAGGCCGGCACCATCCGTCCGGGGGTGACCGCCGACGACTTCCTCCTCGCCATCGCCGGCATCTGGCAGATCGATGTCCGCGGAGACTGGCACGCCCAGGTCACCCGGCTGCTGGACCTCGTCATGGACGGCCTGCGCGCGGGGGCCCCGGGGCGGCGCTGAGGGTGGGTCAGGCCCCTGCGGGGCAACGGCGAGCGGCGGCTGGAGGATTCCCTCCGGCCGCCGCGCTTTGTTGCCCGCCCGCTGGTTCCGCCCGGTCCGCTCGGTGACTCCACCTGCCCGGTTCCTTGATTCCGCGCCCCGGCGCCGGTGCCTGTTGCCTGTGTCGGTCAGTGCCAGTGACGGTGCCAGTTGCCAGGCGCCACCGGGTGCCCGTACTCGACTCGCGCCCGGATCCGGCCTTGCTAACCGGACGGCAGTCCGCTACTTTCCCTCTAGTGGACAGTTGTCCGGAACGGCCCCCTCTCTGTGGTCGCGGCTGGCATACGGCCGACGCCGCGACAGGCCTACGCCCATCCCTGCTCCTCCACCCTCACGGAAGATTCCCTTGCCATGAAGCTGCTCATCCTCGGTGCAACCGGTCCCACGGGCCGTCACGTCGTCGACCTGGCCCTGCGGGCCGGTGACTCGGTCACCGCCTTCGTACGCAACCCGGCGGCTCTCGGTGACCTGGCCGACAACGTCACGGTGGTCACCGGAGACGCCACATCACACCGCGACGTCCTCGCCGCCACGGCCGGGCAGGACGCGATCGTCTCCGCCCTCGGCAGGGGTACCTCGATACGCGCCGACGAGTTCTTCACACGCTCCTCGGCGGCCGTGATCGGTGCGGCCAAGGAAGCGGGTGTCCCCCGGCTGGTGTGGCTGTCGTCGTTCGGCGTCGGCTACACCTTCGACGAATCGAGCACCACCCAGAAGGCGATCTACCGCACGCTGCTGCGGTCGATCTACGCCGACAAGGCGATCGCCGACGAACGCATCCGCAACAGCGGGCTGGACTGGACCGTCGTCTACCCCACCCGGCTCACCCACGGCCCCGCGATCGGCACATACAGCGCGGGGACCGACTGCCGATGAAAGGCAACCCGACCATCAGCCGAGCCGACGTGGCCGCCTTCATGCACCAGGCGGCCCACAGCAGCGAGTGGATCCACCGCAGCCCTGTCATCACCGACTGACGAGCCTCTTCCCGCCATCGATCCGCTCGCGCCCCGGGTGCCAGGGCAAGGAGGGCGCGAACCGCGCCGCGCCTCACGTGCCCAGGTTCTCGAACAGGACCATCCCGGCCGCCGTGTTGGAGGCGGGGACGTGGTAGGCGTCGTGCACGCGGCGGATCCGTGGCCCGAGGGCGCCGCGCATGATCAGCCACATGATGAGCTCGATGCCCTCGGAACCGGCCTCGCGGATGTAGTCCTCACGGGTCAGCGCGGCCAGCTTCTCCGGGTCGTGTTCGATGGCGTCGAGGTACATCCGGTCGAAATCCTGGTTGATCAGTCCGGCGCGGGCGCCCGCGAGCTGGTGGGACATGCCGCCGGTACCGAAGACGGCGACCCTGAGATCGTCGGGGAAGGAGCGGATCGCCTCGCCGAGGGCCTTCCCGAGGGCCAGACAGCGGGCAGCTGTGGGCTGCGGGTACTGGATGACGTTGACCAGGAGGGGGACCACGGCGCACGGCCAGCTCTCCCCGGGGTCGGGGCAGTACACCGACAGCGGCACGGTCAGGCCGTGGTCGACGGCGAGATCGTGGAACACCGTGAGGTCGAAGGAAGAGTCGATCAGGCTTTCGATCAGATGGTCGGAGAACTCCGGGGCGCCCACGACGGTGGGGACGGGGCGACTGCCCCACCCTTCGTCCGCCACCTCGTACGAGGCCGCCGCGCCGATCGCGAAGGTCGGCGTGAGGGACAGGTCGACGGCGTTGGCGTGGTCGTTGTAGACGACCACCGCCACGTCAGGAGTGTGCCGGGCCATCCACTCCCGGGCCGGCGTGTACCCGTCGAACAGTGGCTTCCAGTACGGGTCCTCGGTCTTGCCGCGGTCCATCGCCGCGCCGATCGACGGCACGTGCGAGGTGGCCAGTCCCCAGATCACCTCAGCCAAAGCTCCGCCCTCCCGCTCTCAGCGCCTGGGTGAACTCCTCGGTGCTCATGCCGGTGAACACCCCTCCGAGGTACTGCATGGACTTCTGGTCCAGGACCGCGAGTTTGAAGACGTAGAAGATGGAGCCGCCCAGCTCCAGCATCCTCGTCCAGTCCCGGCTCAGGACCGCCTTGCGCTGCTCGGCCGTGAGCCCGTACGCCTCGCAGTACGCGTCCTCGTCGGCGCTGAACCTCGCCCGGTTGCCGACGTCCTTCAACGACCCGCAGAGCCGGTTCAGTGCCCGGCCTCGACGGTTGTCGGCGGTGTCGAAGACGTAGGTGCCCGTGATCCGGGGCGTGCTGGTGGACATGGGTCTTCCTCTCCCTTCCTCTTCTTCCGCAGCCGTGCCACGGCCGGTCAGCGGAGCAGACCGCCGCCGTCGCAGACGAGCGTCCGGCCGGTGACCACGGCCGCGTCCGGTGAGGCGGGATACGAGGTCACAGCGCCTTCTCCTGCGGGTGGGTGGCCAGGGCCTCGACGGTGATGTCCATCCACTTCCACATGGGCAGGGACACCAGGGCGTCGTGCAGTTCCGCCGGGTCGGCCGCCTCGTACAGACCGATGGTCGCGTTGCGCCCCGGCACCCGCCACAGCCGTTTGAGGATCCCGGCCTCGCGGAGTTCCCGTGCCCGTGCGCGCTCGCCCTCGCGCAGGCCTTCGCGGACGTCGTCAGGGGTGTCGGGGGGCAGGGTGTTCTCGGTGCGGACGAGGAATTCCATGGGTGGTGTCCTCCCTTTCAGGGCCTTGAGCCTTCAGGGCGTTGAGCCTTCGGTGCTTCGGGCCAGATCCAGCAGCAGGTCCGCCAGTTCGTCGGGCGCGGTGACCATGGCCTCGTGTCCGGTGGCGATCTCGTGGACCGGCCAGCCCCGGGCGGCGGCCCGCTCGGCGTGCGGGGTGAACACCCGCATCCAGTCGGTGCACTCGACGAAGACGCCGGGTACCTGCTCGGCCTTGCCGGTCAGCCGCAACGGCTCGGTGTACGTCAGCCACGGGTGCGGGGTCAGCCGGGGGCCGAGCCAGTCCAGGTCCGACTGCTCCTCCACACCGAGAACGCTCAGTGAGCGCACCGGAATGAGCCAGCCGAAGCCAGGCCCTGCCACGGACTCCCGGTAGTGGCCCGCGATGGTGGCGGGCTGCAGGTCGATCGCCGCGTCCCCGTCGTCGCCGACGAAGGCGTCCAAATAGACCCGCTGGGACAGCCGCTCCGGGATGCGGTCCGCGACCCCGGTGACGACCTGGCCGGCGTAGCTGTGTCCGACGAGCACCACATCCCGCAGGTCGTGGGCCTCGATCAGGGCCACGACGTCCTGGATGTGCGTCGTCAGGCCGACTTGGGGACCGAGCAGATGGGCGCGGTCACTCACCCCGGTGAGGGTGGGGGCGTGCACCTCGTGTCCGGCGGCGCGCAGCCTCGGGGCCACGCGCTGCCACACCCAGCCGCCGTGCCAGGCCCCGTGCAGGAGGACGAAGACGCTCATGCCGGCACGTCTCCTCGCTGCTCGCGGGCGAGCATCTTCGCCAGCGCCCGGCGCCCGCGCAGGGCGGCCAGATCGGAGCGGATGCTGGACTCGACGGTGCCGCCCGGGTCCGTGGCGTACATCAGCTCCTGGGCCTCCAGGGCGTCGACGTCCTCCTGCATCACCGCGAGCTGCTGCTTGTGCTGGAACTCGGTGAGCTCCTCGTCGTCGATGAGGTAGTCGCGGGCCAGGGCGTAGAAGTCGTGGGTCTCGTTGCCCAGGCCGGGCGTCATGCCGTACAGCACCTTCATGTGGAAACCTTCCGGTTCCTCGGTGCCGGTGGCCGCGACGCGGATGTGGAGGACGAAGATGCCGGGAGGGTGGAACTCCCCGTCCTGCCAGCGGTCCACCGGTGAGGTCAGGCCGCAGGACTTCTCGTAGAACGGCGGGGCCTCGATGCCGGTCATGCGGCGGCTGAAGCCGACCCGGTCGCCGTCCACGGTGACGTCGATCGGGGTGGCGGCGACGGCCGCGTTGCCGATGCTCGTCGGGTGCAGGAACGTCTCGTGGGTGAGGTCCAGCAGGTTCTCCACCAGCAGCAGGTGCCGTGCCTTCAGCGGGACGACGCCGTGCACATGGGTCCAGGCCGGGTCGGTCAGCCACGAGGTGTCCGGCAGCAGGCCCGCGTCGGCCGGCTCGGGGTCGCCGGGCCAGATCCAGATGGCGCCGTCCTTCTCCACCAGCGGGAAGCGGCGCAGCGTGGCCTTGGGCCGGTCGGCCTGCTCGGCGACACCGACGCACACGCCCTGCCCGTCGAAGCGGTAGCCGTGGTAGTCGCACTGGAGGGTGCCGTCGTTGTCGAGATGGCCGAGCGACAGCGGGTACTTGCGGTGGGGGCAGCGGTCCTCGACGGCGGTCACGGTGCCGTCGGGCAGCCGGTAGAAGCAGACCGGGATGTCCGTGATCCAGCGGCGGGTGAGCGTCCGGCCGATCTCGTCGGACCAGGCTCCCAGGTACCAGCCGTTGCGCACGTGCTGAGTGAGCATGGAGGCTCTCTCCTTTCAGAAGTCCGGTCAGAAGTCCGGTCAGAAGTCCGGTCAGAGGTCCAGGACGAGGCGGCCGCCGCGGGCGCGGGAGACGCAGATCAGCATGGTGTCGCCGGCGGCCCGCTCGTCATCGGTGAGCAGGGAGTCCCGGTGGTCGATCTCGCCCGCCAGGACGGCGGTCTCGCAGGAGCCGCAGATGCCCTCCTCACAGGAGGACACGACCGGTGCGCCCGCCGCTTCCACGGCCCTGAGCACCGACTCGCCCGGCCCCACGGTGAGCATCACCCCCAACGAGCGCAGCTCCACCTCGAACGGTTCGTCGCCCTCGCCGTCACCGGGGTGCCGCCCCGGGACCGCGGCGAACCGCTCCACGTTGAGCGACCCCGCCGGCCAGGTGGCGCAGTGGGCCTCGACCGCGTCGATCAGCCCGGCCGGGCCGCAGCAGTAGACCAGGGTGGAAGGAGCGGGTTCACCGAGGTGGCCGGCGAGGTCGAGGAGGCCGTACTCGTCCTGCGGCCGCACGGTGACGCGTTCGCCGTAGCCCTCCAGCTCGGACAGGAAGGCCATGGTCGCGCGGCTCCGGCCCCCGTAGAGCAGGGACCAGTCGGCCCCGGTCGCGTCGGCCTCGGTGATCATCGGCAGCAGGGGGGTGATGCCGATGCCGCCGGCGACGAACAGGTACCGCCTGGCCCGCCGCAGCGGGAAGTTGTCGCGCGGGCCGCGTATCCGCAGCTCGCTTCCCTCGCGGACGTTGTCGTGGATCCACTGCGATCCGCCGCGTCCGTCGGGCTCCCGCAGCACCGCGATGCGCCAGCGGTCGGTGACGGCCGTCGGGCCGCACAGCGAGTACTGGCGGACGGCGCCCGTGGGGAGGACCACGTCGATGTGCGCGCCCGGCTGCCAGCGCGGCAGGGGTACCCCGTCGTGCGGTGCGAGCACCAGGGAGATGACACCGTCCGCCGCCGTCCGCCGGGACACCACGGTGACCGTGCGGTCGTACCCGGTCCCGCGTGACGCCGGGGTGGTGGCGGCCGCGACCGCCCCGGGCGGGAGCGCGTCCGGGGCGGCGGTCGACGGGCTCGTCATATGCGTCATCTCCTCGGCACGGTCGGTGGTGCGGTGGCACGTTCGACGCTAGTCGTGGGGAACGCGCAGGTCGTCGCGCTAATGACCGGACCCGGACGGCGGAAGGTCACAACCCGCCTACGTCATCCGTCGCGCCCGCCGGGCTTCCGGCCGCGGCCCGGGGGCTGGTCGAGGTGGATGTGCAGCGGGTGGTCCGTGGTCCAGAGGGCCTCCACCACGGCGTGCAGATACTCGGCGTCGACCCGCCACAGGGGTTCGCCGTAACGGTCGTCCCGCGTGACGCCGTCCGACGGGACGACGTCGGTCAGCAGCTCCTGGTGACCGGGGGCGCCCTCCGGGTCGTCCGCCCCCCGCGCGAACTCCACGAACAGGAACGTGTCGCGGAAAGGCACCCAGATGTGCGTGGCCGACGTCATGCCGGCACCCCCGTCGTCTCGGGGAAGAGCCGCACGTACGCCTCGCCCATGGTCCCGTGCGAAAGGCCCAGCCACTCCACGGCCGCGCGTTTCCTGTCGAAGACGGTCGTGATGCCGACCAGGACGTTCGGCTTGAAGCCGCACGGCTCGGGCAGGTGCGGCTCGAAGAAGAACTCCGGGGGAGCGCCGAGCGGTTGGAGGCTTCCCCGCCAGGCGAGGTCGCCCGCGTGGGCGCTGATCACCAGCGAGGCGCCGTCGGAGGCTCGGGACGTGGTGGGGGCCATCGGGACTCCTCGGGAACGGATCGAACGGACGCGCGCTCGGCGAGACGGGGTCGGTCTCACCGGGGATGGTCAGGGCCGGGCCGCCCGTCGCCGCCGCGGAGACGTGCTCGTCGCCCTGGGACACCGACCCGAAGCCGGCGGGTCGACGAGTCAGTCCCCACCGAGGCGAGGTCTACGGCGACGGCGCCGCTGGTGGGCCGGCGATCAGCAAGCGTTCGGTGCGTCTGCGCCCTGCCCTCCGCCTGGGCCTCTCCCTCCGCCTGCGCTTCCGCTTCCGGACAAGCCGGCCGAGGCCTTCTGGACCGTGCTTCTGGCCCAGGCGACTTCGAGCTTGCCCGTCGGTGTACGGGGCAGGGCGCCCGTCAGCACGACGGACCGCGGGACCTTGTAGCCGGCGAGGCTCCGCCGGACCCAGTCGGAAAGTTCCTCACCGGTGGTGGCGGCACCCGGCGCGACCGCCACGACGGCCCCGACCCGCTCACCCCATGTCTCGTCGGGTACACCCACGACCACGCAGTCCGTCACATCGGGGTGCGCCAGCAGCACGTTCTCCACCTCGTGCGGGTGCACCTTCTCCCCACCGGTGTTGATCACCCCCGAGCCCCGCCCGAGGAACCTGATCGCGCCGTCGGCCTCGATCCGGGCGAGATCGCCGGGGAGGGAGTACCGGACCCCGTCGATGGTGCGGAACGTCTGCGCGCTCTTCCCGGTGTCCTTGTAGTAGCCGAGCGGCATCGGCCCGCAGTAGGCGAGAATCCCCGTCTCACCGCTGCCGGGCTCGACGAAACGGTCACCGTCGCCGATCACCCTGGTCGCGGACACCGGATAGAACCGGGCCGGCAGCTCCTGCACCGACGAGGTGACCGCCAGGGCGAAGGGACCACCCTCGCTGGAGGCGATGGCGTCGACGACCGTGACGGCGGAGCGTTCGTGCAGCGCCGCCTTCAGCCGGTCGTCGAGCGCTGTGCCGGAGCTGAGGATCGTACGAAGGGAACCCAGGTCGTACGGAGTGCCGGCGCCTTCGGCGCGCACCAGTTCATCGACAAGCGGTCGGCAGACGGCATTACCGGCGACGAGCAGTGTGTCGACCTCACGTTCGGCGAGTGTCTTCCAGACGTGGACCGGATCCAGTCCGCCCTGCCGTGCCATGACCGCCCGGCCGCCCACCAGCAGGGTGCCCATGGTGTTGAACAGACCGGTGGCGTGCATCAGAGGCACGACCGGCATCGTGGTGGGCGCTCTGCCCGCGTGGCGGGCGGCGAACGCGAGCGACGCGGCTTCGTCGACCGTTTTCGGCAGTTCGACGACGCCGGCCTGCCGGAGGATCGGGATGGAGTGGAGCAGGTCGCCGAGCTGCCACATCACGCCCTTGGGCTTGCCCGTGGTGCCGCCGGTGTACATGAAGAGCCGGTCCGATGCGGGCCGGGGCCGGGCCGCGCGGGGGGCGTGCGCCGCGAGCAGCTCTTCCAGCTCGGGCACGTCCGGCCCGGCGGGGCCCTCGGCGGGCGGATCCCCCGCCCTCACGAGCAGCTTCAGGGTGCGCACGTGCCGGGCGGCGTGCGTGACCCGGTCGGCCAGGGCGCCGCTGAAGACGAGTGCCGCCGCGTCGGCGTCCGTGAGCAGCTCCGACAACTCCTCGCCCGTGTAGCGGTAGTTGGCGTTCGCGGGGACGGCGCCGATCTTGAACGCGGCGTAGACGGTCTCCAGATAGGCGGCGCCGTTGTACAGGTAGCAGGCCACCGTGTCGCCCGCCCGCACCCCGGCGCCTTCCAGCGCGGCGGCCAGCCGTGACGCGCGATCGTCGAACTCCCGGTAGGTCAGTTCGCGACCGGGCTCGACGATGGCGACGGCATCGGGCAGGGCGCGTGAGACCGCCTCCCAGATGGTGCCGATGGACACGTCCAATGCTCGGACCTCCTCGTCCTGTGAGCTCGGGCACCCGGTCGGCGCGGACTCGGACCGGCCGTGCGGCCGAGTCAACCCCGTGGGCTGCCTCGCTCATCCCGTCCGGAGCACCGGGACACGGCGAGGTGGAAGCCAGGCTAGGCACGTGCGACCCGCAGGGGAACGCGAGCAATGACTGAACCCGTTCGGCGCTTCGGCAGGCGATGAACAGGTCAAATGACGTAGCACCGCCCTGGGCGCGCCGGGCTACGATGCTGCCGTCGGCGTGCCCCGACCCCCTCCCCCCGGCCACCAGGTCCGTCCGCGAAGGCAAGAGCACCTCATCCCGTGGGGCGTCGCGCAGCTGAGGAGGTAGGCCATGCCCGGTTCACCACTCGTCGGGTGGGGAGATGTCGCCGCCGCGGCGATGGACGGCCTCGCCGTGGTGGACGGCGCCGGACGCTTCGTCCAGCTGAATCCCGCGGCGGTCGCGCTGTGCGGCGCACGCGAGGAGGCCGACCTGATCGGTGTCCCCGCCCCGTTCGCTCTCACGAGGAAGCCCACGGCCTGCCCGGGGTTGCTGGAGGACGAGCCGGACGAGCAGGTGGCCCCCTGGGCGACCGGCTCCGGGGAACGGCGCGAGTTCGCCTACCGGGCCCGCGGCCTGCCGGGAGACCCGAGTCTCAAGGTCGTCTCGTTTCGCGACGTGACCGACGAGGGACACCGTCACCGCAGGGTCGCGGCCATCGCACGGACCTCCGTCGCCCTGGCCTCCGAGGGATCACTCGGTGCCACCCTGGACGCCGTGGCCCGGCAGATCGTCCAGACCGACGGACTGGCCGGAGCGCAGATCCTGACCCTGGACAGCACAGGCCGGGAACTGCGCCTGATGGGCTCTGCGGGACTACGGCGCTCGGACACCTTCCTCGACCGCCTGCTGGAGTGCCGCGACCGAGGCGCCCGGCTGTGCATGCTGGACACCTTGAGGCAACGCCAACCGATCGTCGTCCCCCACCGGTGGGACCAGATCCGCGAGGACCCGGCCTGGGAACCGCTGCACGACTACCTCGCCGAACTGACGTGGGACTCCTTCGTCAGCGTCCCGCTGACAGTGCGCGGTCGTGCCGAAGGCGTGCTCAACGCGTACTTCGCACCGGGACAGGAAGTCGGCACCCGGACGTTGGAGTTCCTCGCCGCCATGGCCGAACAAGCCGCCCTCGCCGTCGACTACGCCACACTGCTCCAGAGCGAGCGCGACGGGGCCAGACAGGACGAACGCCAGCGCCTCGCCCGGGATCTGCACGACTCGATCGTCCAGCAGGTGTTCTCGATCGGCATGCAGGCCAACGCGGTGGGAGTCCTGGGGGCGCGTGGTGTGCCGGTGCCCGCCGAGGCCGTCCAGCGCTTCGCGGACGAGATCGGAACGCTCTCGCGGACCGTCCTCGCCGACCTGAGGGCGATGGTGCACGAGCTGCGCCCGTCCTCCACCGCCGGCCTCGGGCTGGAGGAGACGGTGAACACGCTCGTCAAGAGCACCGAGAACCGGACCGGTCTGTACTTCCGGCTGCGGTTCGGACAGGGGCTGGACACGCTCGACCCCGAACTCGCCGAGGACGCCTACCGGATCGTCGCGGAGGCCATCCACAACGTGGTCAAACACGCGGAGGCCACCTTCGCCACCGTCCGCCTCGGCGTCCACGGCCACACACTGACCGCGAGCGTCTCCGACAACGGTCGCGGACTGCGGGACCCGAGCGGGCACCCGGTTCCCCCGCAGGGCGACCGGAGCGTCGGCCCAGGGGGAGGCACGGAGGGCTACGGACTGACCACGATGCGGGAAAGGGCGGAACGATGGGGTGGCACCATGAGGATCAGGTCGCGCGCGGAGAAGGGCACGACCGTGCGCGTGGTCATACCCCTGCCCGTGCGGGTGCCGGACCCGTCCCCCGGGGACCCGGACAGCTCCCCGAACACCGCGCTGACGGTGTCGCTCTGAGCAGCGGACAACCCCGGCCGACCCGGGTGCTGATCGTGGACGACCACGCCGTCGTACGCCGCGGCATCCGCGCCTACCTGGAGGTCATGGACGACATGGAGGTCGCCGCGGAAGCGGCCGACGGACAGGAGGCGCTCACCCGGCTGGACACGATGGCGGCCCACGGCGAGGCGCCGGACGTGGTACTGATCGACCTGCTCATGCCCAGGATGGACGGGTCCACCGCGATCGGTCTCATCAAGGAACGCCACCCCGGGGTGCGCGTCGTGGTGCTCACCAGCTTCGGCGAGATGGAGCGTGTCCACGCCGCCCTCGCGCAGGGGGCCGCCGGTTATCTGCTCAAGGACGCGGAGGCCGGCGAGGTGGTCTCCGCGATCCGCGCGGCGGCCCGTGGCGAGGTCTTCCTCGACCCCGCGGTGGCCCGGGGGCTCACCCAGGAGATCGTCTCGCCGCCGACCGGGCTCGGCTCGCTCACCAGCCGGGAGCGAGACGTCCTCGTCCTCGTCGCCGAGGGACGGTCCAACCAGCAGATCGCCAACGAGCTGGTGATCAGCGAGCGTACGGCCCGTACGCACGTCAGCAACGTGCTGCGCAAACTCCGTCTCACGTCCCGGACCCAGGCGGCGCTCTTCGCCGTCCGGCAGGGACTGGTACCGCCCCGCGGCTGACCGCCCCGCGGTGCGCGTCGGCCCGCCCTATCCGCTCTGCCGCAGGAGATGGGAAAGTGCGAGCCGGGACGAGACCTCGAGTTTGCGGTAGACGCGGGACAGGTGTGTCTCCACGGTGCGGGGGCTGAGGAAGAGGCGTTCGGCGATCTGCCGGGTGCGCAGCCCCGTCGCCGCGAGTTCGGCGATCTCCCGTTCGCGGTCGCTGAGCAGGCCGAGGGGGTGTACGTCGTGCTCATCGTCCGACAACTCGGCACGCGTGTCGGTCACCCGCTCCTGGACGAGCAGTACTCCGTAGGCGTGGGCGACCGACTCGGCCGCGTCGAGGTGACCGAGGGCCGTGGCCCGGCCCTGTGCCTCCTGGAAGGAGCGGGCGCCGGTCGCCAGGGTCCAGGCGTACTGCACGGGCATGTCGGCTGACCGGAGGGCCTCGGCGGCGAGTTCGAAGAGTTTGGCCGCCGCGTCGTGTTCACCGTCGGCCATGTGGAGCTGGGCACGGGCCCCGCGCACGTGTGCCTCCTGCACCGGCAGCCCGAGCCGGTCGGCCTCCGCCTCGGCGGTCCGCACCAGTCGGTGCGCCTCCTCGCGGTCCCCGCACTCCAGTGTGGCCGTGGCCAGCAGGGTGAGCAGGAAGGGCCGGGAGAACGGCCGGACTCGCGGCAGCCGCTCGCCGCCCCCGCCCTCCAGCAGGGTTCGCCGGCACCCGGCGGCGTCACCGGCGAGCAGCCGGGCCTGGGCCAGCAGCCCCCTCGCCGAGGCGGCCCACCAGCCGTGGCCGTACGGGGCGGCGCTCGTCGCCTCCTCGACGAGCGCGATGCCCTCGTCGGCGTACTCCCGGCCACGGGCCCATACGAACGCCGTCGCGCGGATCGCCTGCGCCAGCGTGACCGCGGGCTGGGCGCCGAGGGAGCGGGCCAGGTTCTCCACCTCCCGGGCATGCCGCTGGGAGGCGTCCAGGCGGCCGGTCCACTGCTCGGCCATGGCGAGCCCCAGGAGCCGGTGGAGCAGGATGGGCCGCTGGGGACCCGCGTGGTCCGCTGCCAGCCCCCGGCTCAGATGGCGGGCCGCGTCCGTGAACCGCTCCGGATAGAGCTCGGCAGCATGTGATGCGCGCCAACCGGCGCGGCCGCGGTCAAGCCAGCACAGCGGCATCCGCACGCAGCGGGATCGGGCTGCGCTCTGGGGGAGGGGGTCCAGATGCCGATGGTGGCCCCAAAGGTGTGGCGATCCTGGGCGAGCTGGTACCAGCGGTCGGCGAGGACGTGGGGATCACCTTCGCCGGCCCCGGGGGTGATCGGTACGCCGATGCACAGGAGGCCGACATAGACGCCTTCGTCGGCGGGGCAGTTGTGCAGACGCTGGGCCCACGAGCGGAGGCCGGCCAGGGCGATGCCGGAGTTGCTCATGCCCGGAAGCGGGGTGAGGTCGGTGGGCCGGTGGTGAACAGCAGGGCGCCATCGAGGGCCTGGCGGCATGGGTGTTCGCAGAGCACACCGATGACACCAGCGACATCGTCCATCGACTGAACCCGTGTGAGACGTGGCCCGACAACGGCCGTGGCGTGAGGGAGAGTCTCGACCGGATCGGCGGCAAGTGGTCGGTCCTGGTCGTCGGCATCATCAGCCGCGGTCCACAGTGCATGTCGAACGCGACGGAGCGGTCTTCCGCACCGGTTACGCCGTGCTGGGTCCCGCCGATGCGAACCGGGTGCGGTGCGCGAGGCCGTGGACGCCGCTGCATGGCCGGAGTGCCGAAGGGGTATCTCAGCCGACGGGTCCGTGCGGCGCCGACGGCCGCCGACTTTACGGGGGGAGCCAATGGGACACGGCGCGCTCTTATGCCGCGCGGACGGTCGGCCTCACCGAGGCCCTTCGTGAGGCTGTCGCCGATCGGGACGCAGCGCGCGTGGGGTGGCGAGCGGCCATGGCGGGAAGCCTGGATGTGCGGTGGTCCATGAGGGAGTGGTCAGTAGGTGAGTGCGTCCTCGGCGGTGGCGAAGAAGCCGGTGACCTGGCCGTCGTTGACTGTGACGGGGCCACCGTCGATCGACACGGTCGCCGGACTCTCGGACGCGGTGAGCGCGACTTCCACCTTGTCGGCGCTCTTGCCGCCCGCCGTGTCGGTGCGGGAGAACATGATTCCGGCGTAGGCGCTCTCTCCGGTCTCCAAGATCCAGTCCGTGTTCTCCGGTCCCATGTGTTCGGCCGCGCCGTCGAGCCCCGGAATCGTGATTACCAGCTCGTTCGCCGGCAGCAGACAAGGGTCACCGCTCTTGTTGGTCGCGGTCAGCAGGGCGTGGTTGACGGGCTTGGACGCGACGGTGACCTTGTAGCTCATGTCGGTGGTCTCGCACATGCCCACGCCTCCGTCCTGGCCGTCGTCCACTCCGGCCTCCGTAGCGGGTGGGGCGCTGTCGGAGGCGTCGGACGAACCACCGCTGTCGTTTCCACCGTCACCCGGCTCGGCCGTCGAGGCCGTGCCGGCGTCCTGGTCCGACTCGGTGCCCGTAGCTGCGGACGAGCTCGCGGCCGCGCTTGGTGCGGCCGTGTTCTTGCCGTCCTCGCCCTTGCCGATGCCGTCGCAAGCGGTCAGTGCCATGAGGCTGAGCGAGAGAACGGCGAGTACGGCGGCGGTACGGCGTGAACGAGCTGTGTAAGCCATGAGAAGTCCCCCCGGGAATCAGAAACGTGCGGTGATCGTGCCGCATGTGAGCGGTACTTCGACCCGCTCACATCGAGAGGGAACCGTCTTCGAACAGATTGGTGACATTGTGGGCTTTGTGCCTGTACCGCGGCCGGGGCCTGAGGGGAGGCCCCGGCTGCGGTGGTGTCAGCCGGGAGGAGTCCCGGCTGACCGGGGGCGAGTCGCTCAGCAGGTCGAGTTGGTCTGGGTGAGGAGGCCGAGCCGCCATGGGAGCAGGTTGTAGTCGCCGCCCGCGTTGGGGTTCATGCCCTGATAGAGGTACTGGAGTCGGCAGGAGGGGATGGTCAGTGTCTGGTCGTAGCCGGCGCGGATCATCTCACCGTGGCTGACGTCCCTGGTCCAGGCCCCTGACGGGAACGTGACGTTGTTGGCCCTGGCGAACGGGTTGCTCTCGGACGCGGCCAGTTGTGTCCAGGAACCGGCCAGGCTGTTCGAGGTCCAGGAGCGGAAGTAGCGTCGGCCGTCCGATCCGATGGCCTCGACGAGGAGCAGGTACTGATGGGAGCCCTGCACCTTGTACACGTTGCTCGCTTCGAAGAGCGCGTACTTGGAGTCCCGGGCGGCGATGACGGTGTTGGTGAAGCCGTTGGGGAACTGGCCGACGGTCGTCTGGGACCGGTAGAGGTGCCCGTTGTCGTCGGACGAGAACAGGTAGCAGTTGGCGCTGTCGCAGATCACCCACATGTCGACCCAGTGGCCGTTGCCGATGTTCTGCTTGATGATGTCCGGCATGGAGGAGTAGAAGTGGCGCGGTGCGCTCCACCCGTTCGGATTGCTGATGTCGGGGTTGGTGGAGTACGACGCGTTGCCGGTCTGGTACACGAGGTACCACAGGCGTTGCGGCGCGTAGTAGAAGACCTGCGGGGCGGCCCGGTACCCGCGTCCGATGGCGCTGCGGTCCAGGTAGTGGTGCGTGGCCGAGCCGGCCTGCGACCAGTCGCTGAAGTTCAGGTACACCAGGTTGTATCCGGAGGAACTGGCGGTGCTGGCGAACACGTGGTACTTGCCGTTGTACCGGACGACCGTCGGATCCTTGATGCCGGCGATGTTGTGGGTGGCGTCCGACTTGGGGGAGATCAGCTGGCCGCTGGAACTCCAGGAGAAGCGGGAGGGCAGCGCGGCGGCGGAGGGGGGCGAAGAGGCGTCGGCCTGTCGTGTCGTGGGCGTAACGCCCATGGTGGTGAGCGTCGACCGGTAGGCCGGTTTCTTGTTGCCGTTGCGGTCGAACAGCAGCGGGTTCTCCCCGGCGCGCCAGGAGTCGCTGTCGCGGATGCCCCAGACGGTGATCCCGGTACAGCGCGCCACGTTCAGACAGGCCCTGACCGTGTTCGCGTACGCGTTCGGCGGTGCCTGCGCGATGTCCAGTTCGGTGATCTGGACGTCCACGCCGAGGGCGGCGAAGCTCGACAGCGTCGTCTGGAAGCTGGCGGGCGGGCCGCCGGCGCCGAAGTGGGCCTGGAGGCCGACGCAGTCGATGGGCACGCCGCGCGCCTTGAAGTCGCGGACCATGCGGTAGACGCCCTGGGTCTTCGCGGCGTTCCAGTCCTCGATGCTGTAGTCGTTGTAGCAGAGCTTGGCCGCCGGGTCGGCCGACCGGGCGGTGCGGAACGCCTGCTCGATGAAGCCGGTGCCCAGCACGTCCCGGAAGACCGAGCTGCGCATCTGTCCGCTGCCGCCGTCCGCGAAGGCCTCGTTGACCACGTCCCAGGAGTGGATGCGGCCTTTGTAGCGGTTCATCACGGTGGTGATGTGGTTGTTCATCACGCCGCGCAGCGTGTTGGCGTCCCTGATGGCGTTGACCCAGCCGGGGAGTTGGGAGTGCCAGACCAGGGTGTGGCCGCGGAGCCGCTGACCCCGTGCCGCCGCGCGGTTCACGATCTGGTCGGCGGCGCCGAAGGTGAACTGTCCGCGCGACCGTTCGGTCGCGTCCCACTTCATCTCGTTCTCGGGTGTGACCGAGTTGAACTCGCGGTCCAGGATGCCGGTGTAGGTGCCGTCACCGAGCCGTCCGGCCGCCACGGCCGTCCCGAAGTACCGCCCGGACTGGGCGGCTTGGGCGCCCAGGGTGGACGCCTTGACCGCGTCCGGCGCGCCGGACGCGGCGCCGGGCGTCACCAGTGCCATGAGGGCTGCCAGGCCTAACACCGAGGCCCGGCGCCGGCCGAGCCGTTTCAACGGGTCCATCGCTCTCCTCGTACGGTCGGGTGCGGGTGCGGGTGCGGGTGCGGGTGCGGGTGCGGGTGCGAGTGCGAGTGCGAGTGCTGGTGCTGATGGTGCTGTGGTGCGGGTGGTGCTGGTGGTGCGGGTGCGGAGCTTCAGGGTGTGGACAGCTCGAACCGCGTGACGCGGACCGCGCCGCCGAGTGCCTGTGTGGCGTGGTTGAAGAGGGCGAACCGGTAGCCCATGAAGAACCGCCAGTCGTTGCCCATGGCGAAGGCGGGGCCGAGACGGGTGAAGTTGACGCCGTCGGTGCTGTAGGAGAAGGTGCCGGGCCGGGGCGCTCCGGGCCGGATGTCTGCGTTCGCCCGCAGCCACAGGCGACCGCTCGGCGACGCGCTCGCGCTCGCCCGCTCGACCCCGGTGCCGGTGGTGTTCCAACTGCCGTCCATGGTCAGCCCGTCGACCATGACCACCCGTGTCACGCCGGCGTCGCGCTTGAGTCCGATCCACGCGGAGGAGTCCCGCAGCAGGGCCAGCCCGGCACGGTCGCCGTCCCGCATCGCCGAGTGGTCGAGCTGGACCGTGGCGGTGGAGGTGGGGCCCTGGATGCGGTGCGTGAGCGTGTTGCGGGCCCAGTAGAGGTCGCCGGTGACGGTCGCGGTCCGCAGGGTCAGGCCGTTGTTCACCGACCACTTGGTGTTGTCCGGGTTGTGGTTCCACTCCCACTTCGGCTTGAGGATCGTGCCGTCGAAGGTGTCGACGCCCACCATGGGGGTGACCGGGCGGGGTGGAGGGGGCACGGCCGGGCTGGGGTACGACGTGCCCCACGCGCCGTTCACCAGCTGCACCACCGGCCAGCCGTCGGAGGTCCAGGTGATCGGCGCCAGAGCGGGCACCCGGCCGCCCGGGTAGGCGTCCACGAAGGCCAGGTAGTACCAGGCGCCGCCCTGCGTCCGCACGAGCCCGCCCTGGTGCGGGACACCACCGCCGGGGATCGGCCCGCGCAGGTCGAGGAGGACCTGACGCATCGTGTACGGACCGAAGGGGCCGGTGGACGACTTCAGGATGTACTGGCCGTTGGCCGGCCGGGTCAGGAAGATGTAGTACTGCCCGTTGATCTTGTAGAAGCGGGCCCCCTCCAGGGTGCCGACACTCGGCGGAGTGGTGAACACCTGCTGTGCGCGGACCTGGGTGCGGCCGTCGGGCGAGAGCTGGGCCACGCTGATGGTGGTGTTGCCGTACGCCACGTACAGGGTGTCGTCGCTGTCCACGAGCAGTCCGGCGTCGTAGTACGGCGTGTTGATCGTGGTCAGTCTGCTCCACGGACCCTCGACGGCGGTGGCGGTGTAGATGTACGTCCTGGCGAAGTCGATCTGGCCGAGCCAGTAGAAGGTCCCGTTGCTCGGGCGGTGGGCCAGCGACGACGCCCAGATGCCCCGCACATAGCCACGGGCGCCGTTCAGGTCGTACTTGGCGCCGAAGTCGAGAGTCGGCACCGAGTGACCGGCGATCTCCCAGTTCACCAGGTCGTACGAGCGCAGGACGGGTGCGCCCGGCGAGTAGTGCATCGTGGAGGCGGAGGCGTAGTAGGTGGCGCCGACGCGGATGACGTCGATGTCCGCGAAGTCCTGCCAGACGACCGGGTTCGTGTACTCCGTGGCCGTCGGCCCTCGGGTGGAGCCGGAGGCCGCGTCGCCGCGCGATGCTCCGGCCAGGGGGAGGAGGGTGCCCGTCATCAGACCGGTGGCCGCGGCCAGCGCTTGACGGCGATCCAGATGCTGACGAGGGCATGACATATCCATGTCTTCTCCTTGCGCGGCCGGGCTGTTGTGGTGGGCACGTACGGCCGCCGTGAGCCTCACGGCTGAGGGGTGCGTGCTGTGCCGACGTGCGGTGCGCGGCGGTGCCCTGCTGCTTCTCGCGTTCCCACGTCCCCACGTCCCGCGGTGCGTGGCACCGGATGTCTCTGCACTCCACCCGGTTCGTGATGTCGGACACCGATCGACTCATCGAGCACTTCGGATGATAGGAGGCCGGTGAACCCCGTCAATACCTCTCGCAAAATTCGCTCGAGCCGTCGAAATTTTTCGTCACCCTGGACGGAGCGGAAAAGGCCCTCGTCGATCAGGCCTCCGGTGCAGGTGTTCCCTGGTCCGTGTGCGTTCGAGTGCCGGTGTCGCGATCGTGCGGTGGGGGAGTCCTCGGGTGTTGACATGTCCTCCCGCCTCTCTATGGTCCCCGACCACCTGGCGCCCGCACACGTTCGATCGCGAACGTGACCGAATCTTGCGCCCTTGATGCGACCGACCTGTCAGGTGCGCGACATGAGATCCCTTCCCGGAAAGGGGAGTTACAGCGCCCACCCTGTCTTCGGCTTCCACGGGCTGGGCGGCACTTCCACGGACGTCTCCACGGGCCGCACCGTGGAGACGGGCACGTGGGCCCACTACGGGCTGCAGCCGCTGGCGAACAACAGCGCCGTCCTCGTCGCGCCCCAGGGCCTCAACAACGGCTGGGCCAACGCCGACGGGGAAGATGTCACCTTCGTCGACGACATGATCAGGCGGATCGAGGCGGACCTGTGCGTCGACACGGCGCAGCGCTTCGCTCTGGCTTCAGCTACGGCGGCGCCATGTCCTGCGCGCTCGCGTGTTCCCGGGCGACCGTCTTCCGCGCGGTGGCGGTCCTGGCCGGCGGGCAGCTCAGCGGATGCGCCGACGGCACCCAGCCGATCGCCTACCTCGGGGTGCACGGCATCAGGGACAGTGTCCTCACCACCTACTCGGGGTGCTCGGCCGGACGTCCGGTCGCCTGGGCGCGTTCGACGAGGGGCACATCGCCGCTCCGCAGGACGGAGCCCCCGGTTGCAGCGGCTCCAGGACCTGGCTGCCCGCCGAGGTGTGGACGTTCTTCACACAGTTCCAGAACTCCACCCCGTCGTCCGGGACTTCGTCCTGCCGGGTCACTCACACCGTCACCGGATGGGCGACCGGGCTCACCTCGAACATCACCCTCACCGGGACCACCCCGATCGACGGCTGGTCCCTGGCCTTCACGCTGCCCGGCGGCCAGACCATCACGTCCGGCTGGAACGCCGACTACTCGACCGAGTCCGGCCGCACCGCCTGTGCGATGGCGGAGAGCTCGACGAGGTGAGCGCGGGAGGCGGTCACGCGTGATTCGCCCGTGGGGTTGGTGAGCGCCCGTTCCGCCGGGCCGCATTCCGGCCGGGTGCCTCGCGGCCACAGGCCGGCGCCGGACGCCGCGCGAGCGTCCGGCGCCGGTCACGTCATGTCCGGGTGCAGGCGGTCCCGTTCAGGCTGAAGCCGCCCGGTGCGGCGAAGGTGCCGCTGTAGGTGCCCTGGAACCCGAACGTCTGGCTGCCGCCGGGGGAGATGCTCGCGTTGTGCGTCAGACCGCTCGCCGTGACCGGTCCCGAGGACGGGGAGACGGAGGCGTTCCAGGAACTGGTGACGCTCTGGCCGGACGGCAGGGTGAAGGCCAGCCGCCACCCGTCGACGGGCGCCGAACCGGTGTTGGCGACGCTGACGTTCGCGGTGAAGCCGCCCTGCCACACGTTGGTGGTGTACGACACCGCGCAGGCCGTGGTGCCGCCCGGGCCACCGGGGCCGCCACCACCGGTGTTGACGGCCGACGAGAACGAGTTCACGGTCAGCCCGGTGCCGTTCTGCCAGGGCTCGAAGCCGGCCTGGACGCTGGTCAGGTACCAGTTGTTCTGGGCCAGTCCCCGGGACACGGCCTGGCGGACGAAGTCCATCACGTCGAAGCTCCAACCGCCGATCGCCGACGGGGCGACGAAGGACAGCACGTCATTGGTGCCGTTGCCGCCCGACCACACCTGCCATGAGCGTCCGCCCACCGTGGCCGTGCCGACCTGGGAGCCGATGGGCTGGATCGGGCCCACCTTGTTGAACCAGATCATGATCTCGGTCCGGTTCACCCCGTCGGTGCGGGGCGTCGGGTCCAGCCAGATGTCGTACGAGGCGTTGTACACGGCGTCGCCGACGTAACCGTACGAGATGCTGCTCGGCGCGCTGGAGATGGCCGAGAGCTGGGCCGGGAGGCTGGTTCCCGGCGAGCAGTTGGTGTAGTGGCAGCCGTTGAAGACGGACGGGTACGACTTCGGCGCGCCGTTGGTGGGGACGGAACCGTCGGCCCGGGTGACCCGGAAGCCGTTGTCGGTGGTGGTGACGCACTGGGGCTGGCTCGTGCCCCAGCGGTTGTTCTGGACGACGTAGCGCCCCTGGATGACGCTCGATCCGTACTGTTCGCAGACGGTCGTGTCGGCCTGGGCCGACGGTGTGGCGGCGAAGAGCGCCGCGAGGGTCGCGAGCGTGGTGACGAACGCGCCCCACACGGTGCGCGCGGTACGCGGGACATGCGGTAACGGTCGCATGGGGGACCTCTTTCGGAGGTACGGCCGGAGGCGGGGGTGCTACGGGCGCTCCTCGGTCTCCCCCGCTTGGGAGCGCTCCCATTCCGTTCTGCTCTGGGACTGTAGGAGTGAGGGCATGCCCCTGACAACCCTGCTGCGGACGTCTTCCTGTCGGGGGACGCCCCCGGCTGACGGCCGATGGTTGACCGGCTGACAGCTGACAGCTGACGGCCGACGCGTCCGCGCGCCGCCGGTTGAGCGGGATGCGCCGCGGCGGGATGCTGGAGGCATCGCCTTCGACCGGTGAGCAGCGCCGTGGACCTGCGGCAGGAACGACGTCGGTGTACGCCCATGGACAACGAGCCCGACACGACCGCACGAGCGGGGGGAACAGCCGCACCCGACGACTTCGCGGTGGTCATCGACGCCCGCGGAGCCGTCATGGTGTGCAGCGCGGGAGCCGGAAGGCTGCTCGGGTACGAGCCCGGGGACGTGGTGGGCCGGCCGGTCTCGGGCCTGCTCGCCTCGACGCTTCCCTTCGCGATGCGGCGCCACCTGGCCGCCGTCGAGCCCTGGACGAGCGATCTGGCGCTGCGCGGCCGCGACGGCGACCGTGTCACCGTGCGGCTCCGCGGCACCCCGCTGGGGGACGCGCGGGGCAGGACGCACTGGGTCGTCACACCGGCGACGGTGACCTACCCCTCCGGACCCTCGGACGTGGAGACGGCGGAGCTCTGGGACCTCACGCTCGCGCAGCTCCCGCTGCCGGTGGCCATCTACGACGGCGAGGCACGGTTCGTCACCTGCAACCAGGTGATGAGCCAGGCCATGGGCCTGAGACCGGAGGAGATGAGAGGGCGGACGCTGTGGGAGATCTATCCCGCACCGCCCCTGGACGAGATCGACCGCCTTCAGCACCAGGTGGTGCGCACCGGCGAGAAGATCTTCCGCGAGGAGCAGCCGTTCCGAGCCTCCGGCGAGGTCCGCGATCACGCGTGGTCGCTGTTCCTCTCCCCGCTGAAGGACCGGGCGGGCGGGGTGCTGGGCCTGTCGGCGCTGGTGATCGACATCACCGAGCAGTACTGGGCCCGGCGTCGCCTGGCGGTGCTCAACGACGCCGGTGTGCGCATCGGCAGCACTCTCGACGTGACCCGGACCGCCGAGGAACTGGCCGAGGTGGCGGTGTCGGGGTTCGCCGACTTCGTCACCGTCGACCTGCTGGAATCGGTCGTCCAGGGCCATGAGCCGCAGCCGGTACCGCCCGACACGCCGGTCGTCTTCCGCCGCAGCGCGCAGCGCTCGGTGCTCCCGGGATGCCCGGAGTCGGTGGTCCCCGCGGACGGCACCGACGTCTATCCCCCCGGCTCACCACCGGCGCAGGCACTGATCACCGGCCGGGGTGCCCACTACGCCGCGGGCGACCCACTGCTGCGCGCGTGGACGACGGCCTCCTCCGCCCGCGCGGAGAGCATGCGGCGATTCAAGATCCACTCGGTGATGATGGTGCCCCTGCGCGCCCGGGGGGTGAACCTCGGCGTGATGCAACTGATGCGGCACCGGACCGAGGACGTCTTCGGCCCGGACGACCTGATGCTCGCCGAGGAGATCGCCGCCAGGGCCGCCGTGAGCATCGACAACGCCCGCCGCTACACCCGCGAACGCCGGACCGCGCTCGCGCTCCAGCGCAGTCTGCTGCCCGAGCGGCTCCCGCACGCGGAGGCCGTGGACCTCGCCTACCGATACCTCCCCGCCGACGCGGGGGACGAGATCGGCGGAGACTGGTTCGACGTCATCTCCCTGTCCGGGGGACGGGTCGCGCTGACGGTGGGCGACGTGGTGGGCCACGGCGTGCACGCCTCGGCCACGATGGGCCGTCTCCGCTCCGCGGTGAGGACCCTCGCCGACGCCGATTTCTCGCCCGACGAGCTGCTCACCCGCCTGGACGACCTGGTCATCCGTCTCGACCAGGAGGAGGGCCCGGAAGCGCGAGGGGAGTCGGAGAGCGCCTCGGGAGAGGTGGGTGCCACCTGTCTCTACGCCGTCTACGACCCCGTCGCCGGCCGGTGCGACCTCGCGCGGGCCGGGCACCCGGCACCGGTCCTGGTGACCTCCGACGGCACCGTCCGCGTCCTGGACCTGCCCGCCGGCCCATCGCTCGGCCTGGGCGGACTGCCCTTCGAGTCGGCCCGGATCGACATGGACGAGGGCAGTCTGCTCGCCCTCTACACCGACGGGCTGATCGAGGCGCCGGGCCGCGACATCGACGTCGGACTGGACCTGCTGGGCGAAGCGCTGCGCCACCCCGCCGCCACTCTGGACGAGACGTGCGAGGAGGTGATGCGCAAGGTACGGCCCGACCCCCCTGCCGACGACATCGTCCTGCTGCTGGCCCGCACGTCCACGCTCGGCGCGGACCAGGTACGCACCTGGCAGCTCCCCCCGGATCCCGCGGCCGTCGCCGGGACCCGCCGGATGGCGGGCGAACAACTGGCCGCCTGGGGCCTGGCCGAGCTGGAGTTCGCCACCGAGCTGATCGTCAGCGAGCTCGTCACCAACGCCATCCGCTACGGCGCCGCCCCCATCCAGCTGCGGCTCATCCGTGCCGGCGCGCTCATCTGCGAAGTCTCCGACGGCAGCAACACCGCCCCCCACCTGCGGCGCGCCCGCACCTTCGACGAGGGCGGCCGCGGGCTGCTGCTCGTCGCCCAGGTCGCCGAGCGCTGGGGCAGCCGCCAGACCCCCGTCGGCAAGACGATCTGGGCCGAACAGCCCCTGCCGGATCAACACCCGCACGAGGACGGCCGCCGGCTCGGCCGCTGAGGTCCGGTCCGTGGCCGCGCGGGTCAGTTCCCGCCGGACGGCGAGTGAATACGTTGCCTCCCAAGACCCGTGAAGCGGGATGGACGAGGAGGCAGGCCCGTGAAGAAAAGCCAGTTGGACACGTGCGTGATCGGGGCCGGACCCGCCGGGCTGGCCGTCGCCAGGGCCCTGGCGGAGCGCGGGCTGCCGTACACGCACCTGGAGCGGCACACCGGGCCCGGCGGGATCTGGGACATCGACAACCCCGGCAGCCCGATGTACGAGTCGGCCCACTTCATCTCCAGCAGGACCCTCTCCGGCTTCGGCGGCTTTCCGATGCCCGACCACTTCGCGGACTACCCGCCGCACCGGCAGATCCTGTCGTATCTGACATCGTTCGCGGACGCCTACGGGCTGACGGACCGCATCGAGTTCGGCACCGAGGTCGAGGCCGTCGAGAAGAACGCGGACGGCACCTGGACGGTCACCCGGGCTGACGGGCGGGAGAGCGTGCACGGGCAGGTCGTCGTGTGCACGGGCTCGCAGTGGCACCCCAACATCCCTGATCTGCCGGGGGAGTTCAGCGGGGAAATACGGCACACCGTCGGCTACCGGGACGCGGAGGAGCTGCGGGGCAAGCGGGTCCTGGTCGTGGGCGCGGGGAACTCCGGCTGCGACATAGCCTGCGACGCGGCCCGGACCGCCGACCACGCGGTGATCAGCATGCGACGCGGATACTGGTTCATTCCCAAACACCTGTTCGGCCGACCCGTGGACACCATCGCCGACAGCGGGCCGCACCTGCCCATGTGGCTGGCGCAACGGCTCTTCGGAACCCTCCTGCGGATCATCAACGGCGACCCGGCACGCCTGGGGCTGCCGAAACCGGACCACAAGCTGTTCGAGACCCACCCGGCCATCAACTCGATGCTGATCCACCACCTCCAGCACGGCGACATCACCGCCCGGCCGGGGATCGCCCGCGCCGAGGGCAGGACCGTGCACTTCACCGACGGCACCAGTGACGACTTCGACCTCGTCCTGCTGGCCACGGGTTACGTCCACAGAGTGCCGGTCGCCCAGCGGTACTTCGGCGACGAGCAGCACCCGGACCTGTACCTGTCGTCGTTCTCCCGCGAGCACGAGGGCCTGTTCGGCATCGGCTTCGTCGAGACCAACTCCGGCGCGTACCGGCTCTTCGACTCCCAGGCGCAGTTGATCGCCGCATTCCTTCACGACGCACGGCACCGGCTGCCGAACGCGGAGCGGTTCGCCCGGATGATCCGCGCCGACCGGCCGGACCTGTCCGGCGGACTGAAGTTCGTCGACTCGCCCCGCCACACCGGCTACGTCGACAGCGGGGCCTTCGTGAAGTACCTCGGCAAGGTCGCCCGCGAGATGGGCTGGCGTACCGAGGGCCGGCCGCCGGCCGTGCGGTCCCCGCGACGCGTGGAGGCGACGGCATGAGCCGGTACGACTTCACCGACAAGGTCATCGTGGTGACCGGCGGCGCGGGCGGGATCGGCAGCGCGCTGTGCCGGCGCTTCGCTTCCGGCGGCGCCCGCTGCGTCGTCGTCGACATCGACGCGGTCCGGGCCATGAAGGTGGCCGCGGACCTTCCCGGCGCCGGGCACACGGGCATCGGATGCGACCTGACGGACCGCGCCCAGGTGGAGCGGCTGTTCGAGCTGGTCGCCGATGACCACGGCCGCCTCGACGTACTCGTCAACAACGTCGGCATGACCAGCGCCCAACGCTTCGACGTCCGCAGTGTCGAGAGCATCGAGCGGGAGATCACCCTCAACCTGACCTCACCGCTGGTCGCCACCCGTATCGCCGTCCCGCTGCTGCAGGCTTCCACGGACCCCCGGGTGGTCACCACGGTCTCCCTGGGCGGGATCTTCCCGCTGGGCGAGACCCCGATCTACACCGCCTCCAAGTTCGGGCTGCGCGGCGCGATGCTCGCCATCGGGCTCGACCTCGGGAGCCGGGGCATCCGGGCCGGTTCGGTCCTGCCGTCGGCGACCGACACCCCGATGCTGCGCCAGGAGGCCGTGGACAGCGGGAACTCCCTGCAGTTCCAGGACCGGCCGCAGCAGCCCTCCGACGTGGTCGCGGCCGTGGTGAGCCTGCTGAACAGACCCCGGCTGGAGGCCTACCCCCGGCCCGGCGAGTCCCGTCTGGTGCGGTGCGCGATGCTCGTGCCCAACCTGCTGCCCCGGATCCTGCCGCTGTTCCGCAAGCGCGGAGACCGGGGCATGGCCCGCTATCTGGAGGAGCTGCGCCGACGCGGACTGGCCCGTCGGACGGACGGGCGCTGGGAGCTGGTGGAGGAGGCATGACCAGGAACGACATGCTCCGGGTCGTCAACCCGGCCACCGGGGAGCCGATCACCACCTTGCCCGCCGCGAGCGCGTACGACGTCACCAAGGCCGCCGAGCGGGCCCGCCAGGTCCACGAGGCCGGGGTCTGGTCACGGCTGCCCGTCCGGGAACGCGGCGCGGTCCTGCTGCGACTGGCCGACCTGATGGAACGCGACGCCGAGATCCTCGCCCGGCTCGACAGCGAGGACGCGGGCAAACCGATCACGGAGTGCCGTACGGGCGACGTACCGGGCGCGATCGAGTCGATCCGCTGGTTCGCGGAGGCCGCCGACAAGGTGTTCGGCCGCCTCGCGCCGAGCGGACCCGACGGTCTCGGCCTCGTGAGCCGCGAACCGGTCGGGGTCGTCGCGGCGATCCTGCCGTGGAACTATCCGCTGGCCATGACCGCCTGGAAGGTGGGACCGGCCCTGGCCGCCGGCAACTGTCTGCTGGTCAAGCCCGCCGAGGCGACCCCGCGTTCGGCGCTGCACCTGACCGCCCTCGCGGCCGAGGCGGGCCTGCCCGACGGGGTACTCACGGTGTTGCCCGGATACGGCAGGGAAGCCGGAACAGCCCTCGCTGTCAACCCCCTCGTGGGGGCGCTCTCCTTCACCGGGTCCACCGCGACGGGGCGCCGCATCCTCAAGGACGCTGCCGTGAGCAACTTCAAGCGGGTCTCGCTGGAGATGGGCGGCAAGAGTCCTCAGGTGCTGATGGCCGACGCGCTCTCCTACGGCGACGAGCTCATCGACCACATGATCGAGGCCGCGTTCCTGACCATGGGGCAGAACTGCACGGCCGGCTCCCGGATCCTGGTGCACCGCGGCATCGCCGAGGAGGTTCTGGAGCGGTTCACGGCCGCGGCGCGCGAACTCGTCGTCGGCGATCCGGCCGACCCGCGCACGCGGATGGGTCCGCTCATCGACCGCGCCGCGTTCGACCGGGTCTCGTCAGCCGTGGAGGCCGCCCGGTCCGGCGGGGCCCAGATCCACACCGGGGGACTGCCTCACGGGCTCCCACCGCGCGGCGCCTACTACCCGCCCACCGTGATCACCCGGGCGCCCGACGGCAGCGACGTCCTCACCAAGGAGCTGTTCGGTCCCGTCGTCACCATCCAGACCTTCACGTCGGAGGACGAGGCGGTGCGGATGGCCAACGCCACGGACTACGGTCTCGCCGCCTCGGTGTGGACCCGTGACCTCGACACCGCGCTGGGGCTGGCCCGGGGCATCGAAGCCGGCGTGGTCTCCGTCAACGCCTACAGCGAGGGTGCCATCACCACGCCTTTCGGCGGCTGGAAACAGTCGGGATTCGGCGGAGTGGAGAAGTCCACCGACGCGTTCGACCAGTGGACCCGGCAGAAGACGGTCTGGATCCGCACGCGTTGACGTGACGTGACGACATGTCATTCCGTGTGCCCCGCCCTCCGGAGCATCCGCTCCCGCAGCTGGACGGGGGAGCTTCCGTGCCAGCGGCGTACCGCGCGACGCAGGGCCCGCTCGTCGGAGAACCCCGCCCGGCGGGCGACGTCGCGCAGCGTCAACTCCGGTCTGAGCAGCAGCTGTTCGACGCGTTCCCGTCGCACCCCCTCGACGAGTGCCTCGTACGTCGTGCCGCACTCGGCCAGTCGGCGGCGCAGCGTCCGCTCGCTCGTCGCGTGCCGCCGCGCCTGCTCGCCGAACGAGGGCACCACCGGCAGGCTCTGCGCGACGGAGATCTCCAGCACCTCCAGCAGGTCCTGCTGGTCGCGGCGGGAGGCCACCTGCGCGTCGAGCGTCTCCAGCGTGGAGGCGTAGCTCACCGGATCCCGGCCGGGCATCCGCGTACGGGCCCACGTTGCGTCGAACACCATACGGTTGGCGGGGGCGCCGAAGCGCACCGGACAGGCGAACAGGGCGCCGTACAGGCCGGGTTCGCGCGGTGGCGGAAGGACGAACTCCACCGCCCTCGGCGTGAGGGCGGGGTCGACGGCCAGCCGGGACAGGGTGATCACGGAGGCGAACGCCTCCTCGACCAGGAAGGCGGCCACGGCCGGGTCCATGGCGGGATCGGGAAGGTCGGCGCGCAGCACGAAGGCGTCGTCCTCCTCGCCCGCGCCCGCCGACCACACCACCATCGCACCGGACAGGTTCTGGTACTTCACCCCCGTCTCGATGGCGTGCCGCAGCGTGTCGTCGGCCATCAGGGCGAAACCGAGGAGCCCCCATGCGGTCAGGTGCTGCGCGGCGCCGACCCTCAGCCCCAGGCGCTCGTCCCCGGTGAGCTCCAGCGCACGGCGGATGACCGCGCTGCCCTGCCGGTACGACACCCGCAGGGCGGCGGAGCGCATGACCGTCTCGTCCAGTCCCATCCGCTTGAGCAGAGGCCGCAGATCGACGCCGCGCTCGTCGGCGACCGCGACCAGATAGCGCAGGATGTTCGGCTGGATGGTCGCCGACGTGCTGCGGCTCGTCCCGGGGGAGTCTGGGGGGCCGGAGCCAAGGGACATCGCACTCACCTTCTTCTCGGACGTCCACGGTAGGCAGCGGACATCGCCGGTCGCACATCGTGGCCCCCGAGGTCCCCTGTACGGCCTCCGGCGTCCTGAGCCCGTCCTCCGCGCCCTGGCTACGGTTTCCGCGACCCGCACGGTATGCGGCTCGCCGGTCCTCGACCGACCGCTCCAGCGCACACAGGAAACGAAGGTGCCGGCACCATGTCCCTCAACGCTCCAGCCCGGACGAGGGCCGGACTCCCGGTCTCCAGGCACGGCGCCCGAAAGGGCGCGACCCTGGCCTTCGCCGCACAAGGTGTCTCCGTCGCCGCCGTCTACACCACCGTCCCGGCTGTCACCGAACGCTTGGGACTGGCCCCCCTCCTGACGACCACCCTGATGGTCGCGGTGGCGCTGGCGGCGGGGGCCGGCAGCTTCCTGGGTCTGGCGGCGATCCGCCGCTCCGGTCCCGTCGCCACGATGCGCGGGGCCGCGCTGACGGCCGCCGTCGCGCTGGTGCTGATCGCGTGGGCTCCCGACGAGGCGACCGTCGGCTGCGCGTACATCCTCTTCGGCCTCGCGGTCGGCGCCCTCGACGTCGGGGTCAACACCCGGGCCGCGGCGATCGAACGCGCCTACGGCCGCAGCATCTTCGGCTCCTTCTACACGGCATGGAGCGTGGGTGGCGTGGTCGCGGCCCTGCTCACCGCCGGGGCCGCCCGACTGGAGTGGCCCCCGGCGGCCGGCCTGAGCACGCAGGCCGGCATCGTGCTGCTCCTCGCCCTGGGCATACGAGCGCACGCCCTCCCGTCCTCCGTGCCCTCCGCATCCGCGAAGCCGTCGGACACGCAGCCGCAGCCGGGGCGTCGCCTGTGGATCCGGCTCATCCCCTTCGGCCTGGTCCTCCTCGTCGTCTACGTCGTCGACTCCACCGTCTCGGCCTGGTCGGCGGTGTACCTGCGCCAGACCCTCGCCGCGTCCCTCACGGTCGCACCGCTGGCGTACGCGTCCTACCAGGCCGGCACGGTCGCCGGCCGGGCCGCGACCGACCGCCTGGTGCGACGGTTCGGCGCGGTCGCCGTCGTCCGCACCGCCGCCCTGCTGGTAGCGGTCGCCCTGGCCGGCATGGCCGCCGCACCGAGCTGGCCGTTCGCCGCTCTCGCGGCCGGGGCGGTCGGTCTCGGCGCCTCCGTACTGGCCCCGCTGTGTCTGGCCGCCGCCGCGCGGCTGCGCCCCGCCGACTCGGAGACGGTCCTCGCACGCCTGAACCTCTTCAACTACGTCGGTGTCATCACCGGCGGTGCGGTGAGCGGACTCCTCGGCGCCACGGGCGAGTTCCGTCTCGCCTACGCGGCACCGGCCGTCCTCGCGGTCCTTCTCCTGGCCGCCGCCCGCCACTTCACCCCGCCGCCTCCGAGCCCGGCCGTCGACGACTGATCGACAGCGTGGTGAAGCCGGCGCTCGGCGACCACGTCTTCCCGGGCGGGGCACCGGCCCGTGTTCAGGACGTCGTGCCGGTGACCGTGCTTCCCGACGTGGTCACGTAGTGCGTCGTCGTGGCGCCGCTCCAGAAGTGAAAGGTGAGTTTCACGCGCGTGTCACTCTGCACCGCGTCGAGGAAGGCGGGGGTGAGGCGGATGGCCTTCTTGGCCGGGTCCGGCGCGAACGCGGTGTTCCGCCAGGGGACGCCCCGGGAGAACCCGGCCCGCAGTGTCGCGTCGACCCCGTGCGAACGGTCCCCGACGAGCCGGGTGAGCGCGGCCGACTTCAGGGGCAGCCTGTTGTCGGCAAGGCTGTAGTCCCTGCCCTTGACCAGCTTGGTCGTGCCGTGCAGGAGGGCCTTGAAGGCGGCGCCGTTCAGGCATCGCCTGAATGCGGGGGCGACGGGTGCGCCCCGTGCCGGTCGAGGACGAGGCGAGCCGTACGGGCCATGGCCTCGTCGACCATCTCCCCCCGGAACGTCACCGCGCCCGTCCCGTTGCGCTGGGCCGTCTCGACCGCCGCGATCAGGTCCGCGCAGCGGGCGAGTTCGGCCGGGCTGGGAGCGAACACCTCGTTGATCACGGGGACATGGGAGGGATGGATCGCCATCATCCCCTCGTAGCCGAGGGAACGGTTCTGTTCGGCGAAGGCACGCAGCCCCGCCAGGTCTCCGACACGCGTCCACAGTCCGCCGACGGGACACGGCACTCCGGCTGCCCTGACGTCCAGCAGAACCCGGGAACGCAGTGCCACCGTTTCGGTGCCCTCAGGGCTCCAGCGGTAGCCGACGGCACGCTCCACATCGCCGCCGGGAGCGGTGAGAGCGCCCAGGTAGGCGATGCGCGGGGCGGCTCGCGCGATGTCGTACGCCTCGCGCAGGCCTCGGGCCGTCTCCAGCAGGGGCACCAGGGCGACCCGTCCCGGGGGCAGCCCCTGTTCCCGCTCGCACCAGTTCAGCAGCTGGTCGGCGAGCCTCACGTCCTGGGCGGAGCGGACCTTGGGGAGCACGATGCCGGCGAGCCCGGGCCGTACGACCGCGCGCAGTTCCTCGGCGCCCGCCCAGCCGTCCAGCGGGTTGACGCGGACGAACAGTGCCATCCGTCCCGCCTGATCGGCCGGCGCGGTGGTGGCCCGCGTGATGGCGTCGGCCACCTCTGCACGGGCGGCGGGCTTGTCCGCGGCGGGCACCGCGTCCTCCAGGTCGAGGACGGCCGCGTCGGCGCCCGCCGCACGGGCCTTGGGCAACCAGTCGGTTCTGGTGCCGGGGACGAAGAGCAGCGAGCGCAGCGGGGGCCGGTCGCGCGCTTCCGCGTCGCCCCCCGGAGAACTCCGCGCGCACGCCTCAGATGACACCGCTCTGCTCCAGGTCGGCCAGCTCGTCCGCACCGAGTCCGAGCCACTGCCCGTAGACCAGGTGGTTGTCCTGCCCGAGGGCGGGCCCCGTCCGCCAGATCCGGCCCGGCTGCCGGCGGAAGTGCGGGATCACCGCCTGCATACGCACCGGCCCGAGGTCGGGGTCCTCGACGGTGACGATGTCTTCCCGTTCGGCGTACACGGGGTCGGCGGCGATGTCCGCCGCGTCGAACACCCGTGAGGCCACGACCTCGGCACGGGCGAACGCGTCGAGGCACGCGCCCGTGCCGCGCTCCGCCACCCAGTCCCGCAGCCCCTCGTCCAACTCCCCACGTCTGTCGTACTGTTGCTCCGCCGTGGCGAACTCCTCCTCCGGCAGCCCCAGCAGGCGGGCCACGTTGCGCACCGAGCGCAGCGTCGCGGAGGTCACCGTGATCCACTCACCGTCGCGGGTGCGATAGGTGTTGATCACGGCCCCGGGAGCGACCGCCAGCTGGTTGCCGGAGCGCTCGGGCACTCGTCCCAGCTGGTCGTGGACGATGACCTGCCACTCGACCAGACGGAACAGGGACTCGAAGAGGGCCAGGTCGATCCACTCGCCGTCGAACCCCGGGTCGTGGTCGCGGCGGTGGAGGGCGGCCAGGACGGCGTAGGCGCCCATCAGGCCGGTCACGGCGTCGCCGTGCGAGAAGCCGGTGTGGACGGGCGGGCCGTCGCGAAACCCGGTCAGATGGACGACTCCGCTGCGCGCCTCGCCCATCTTGCCGAAGCCGGGGGCGTCCGCCTGCGACGAGGTGGCACCGAAGCCGGAGATCTGCAGCAGTACGGCCCGGGGGTTGATCCGGTGCACCGAATCCCAGTCGAGCCCCCACGCGCGCAGGCGTCCGGCGCGCAGGGTGACGATGACGACGTCCGCCCAGGCGACGAGCCGGCGCGCCACGCTCCGGCCGGCCTCGTGGTGCAGATCGAGGGTGACCGAGCGCTTGTTGCGGCCGGCGACCTTGAACCACAGCGGGACACCGTCACGTCGGGGCCCCATGGCACGGGCCGCGTCACCGGCTCCGGGGGGTTCCACATGGACGACGTCGGCCCCTTGGTCGGCGAGCATCGAGCCCGCCAGTGGCCCGGCCACCACATGGGCGAACTCGACCACTCTCAGTCCCCGCAACTGACCCCGTCCGGCGCTGTTCCGCTCGTCGTCCGACACCGATGCGCTCCCTCACGGTCGTTGCGGTCCCGGACCTCAGACTGCCGGAGCGGCGAAATGCCTGTCGAGCAACAGAAGGCCATCAATCAATGCGGAAAACGCATGAATCGGGGAGAGGGCGTACGAGGGCTCATGCCCACGAAAGACCTGGCGGTCTGACGCGGCCTCATGTCCACGAAGCGCTGGGAGGTCTCACGCGGCCTCATGCCCACGCAACCCCGGGCGGAAGAGCGCGCCTGTGGCGGCGGAACTCCTCGAGCGTCTCCAGGAACCGCTCCGTGACGGTCGGGAGCGTTCGCCGCACGCGCACCGCGATGTCGAGGCGCCGGTCGACCACGGGGTCCACCAGAGGGCGACAGACGACGGGCCCGGCACCCATCAGCGGAAGCACGAGGGCAGGCATCGCCGACACCCCGAGACCGGCCGTCACCAGTCCGCCCACGGTCGCGACACTGCCCGCCTCGGCCGCCGGTACGGCACGCGCGTCGATCTGGGCGAACGCCGCGTCGGTGAGCCGTCGCACGCTCGAATCGCGCCCGACGGCCAGGAACGGGTGGCGAGCGAGGTCGTCCCAGGCGATCTGGTCGCGTTCGGCGAGCGGGTGGTCCTGCGGCAGCACGGCGACGAAGCGGTCCCTGACCAGGGGGCGGTGCTCCAACTGCTTCGGAGGGTCCCCGACGGTGGTGATCGCGAAGTCGGCGTCACCGGACAGGACCCGGTCAAGTACCGGCCGTTCCAGGCCGTCGAGGAGGCGTACCGCCACCTGCGGCCGTCGATGGCGGAAGTCGGAGATCACCTGCGGCAGGAGCACCGCGGCGACCGACGGGAGGGTGGCCACGGCGACCGTTCCCGACTCGCCGAGCAGATAGCGCCTGAGCTCCCGCATGCCCGCCCGGTGAGCGGTGACGATCTGCTCGGCGACACGCAGGGCCTCGACACCGGCCGCGGTCAACTGCACGTTACGGGTGTCCCGTTCGAGGAGCTGGACGCCGAGCTGTCGCTCCAGATCCGCGACCGCACGGCTGAGCGAGGACTGGGACACGTGCATCTCCGCGGCGGCCGCGGTGAAGCTCGCGGCGCGGGCGACCGCCGCGTACGCAGCCAGTTGACGCAGGGTGGTGGCCTCCATGGCGGACGAGCATAGGGCGCGCCCCCGCATTGATGCGCTTATCGCATGGACAGATCTCGGTTTGATGCTGGACACCGATCCACCGGTGCTCCGAAACTCTCGCGTAACACCTCGGCCTGCCCGCTCAGCTCCAGCCCACCGCCGCCGAGGGCCGTCCCGGAGAAAGCGAGCGCCGCCATGCTGGCAGCCCTGGGCTTCGCCACGATCGCCGTCCTCCTGCTGCTCACCATGACCAGGCGCGCCTCGGTACTGGTCGCCCTGATCCTGCTTCCGGTGCTGGCGGCGCTCATCGGCGGCTTCGCGGGCGATCTGGGCGAGCTCATACTCGGCGGGCTGTCCAAGGTCGCCCCCACCGGCATCATGATCGCCTTCGCGGTCCTGTACTTCAGCCTGATGGTGGACGCCGGACTCTTCGACCCGCTGATCCGCGGGCTGCTGCGGGTGGCGCGTGGAGACCCGTTGCGGATCACCGTCGCCACGGCCGTCCTCACACTGTGCGTGGCCCTGGACGGCGACGGCGCCTCCACCTTCCTCATCACCGTCTCCGCGCTGCTGCCGGTCTACAAGAGGCTCGGCATGAACCCCCTGGTGCTGTCCGGAGTGGTCTGCCTGGGCGCGGGCGTGATGAACATGGTCCCCTGGGGCGGCCCGACCGTACGAGCCATGGCGGCCCTGAAGCTGGACAGTTCCGAGGTCTTCAACCCCGTGCTGCCGGCGATGGGCTTCGGTATCGCCTGGGTGCTGGTGGCCTCCTACCTGCTCGGCCGCCGGGAACGCGACCGTCTCGCCGCGCTGTCCTCGACGACGGCCCCGGCCGCCGCGACAGCTGAGCCGGGCGGACAGGCCACGACCGCCGCGACAGCCGAGCCGGGTCGACAGTCCACGCCCACGACGGCCGACGCGCAGGAGCCCGAGGCCCTCCCATCCCCCGGGGACGGGCCCGGCACCGTACGGGTCGTGCCCCCGCCGCGGACCTGGCTGAACATCTTCAACCTCCTGCTCACGATCGCCCTCGTGGTCTGCCTGATCCAGGAAGTGATGCCGCTTCCGGTGCTGTTCGTCCTTGGCTTCGCGATCGCGCTGCTGGTCAACCACCCGACCTGGGAACAGCAACAGGCGCTGCTCGACAAGCACGCCAAGAACGTGGTCCTGGTCACCACGATGATCTTCGCGGCCGGCGTGCTCACCGGAATCCTCAGCGGCACCCGGATGATCGACGAGATGGCCGAGGCCTTCGTCGCCGTCGTCCCCGACTCCGTCGGATCGCACCTGCCCGTCGCGGTGGCCGTCACCGGCATGCCACTGAGTCTGGTCTTCACCCCGGACGCCTACTACTTCGGGGTGCTGCCCGTCCTCGCGGAGACCGCGAACGGCTTCGGCACCGACCCGGCCGAGGTCGCCCGGGCCGCCATCCTCGGTCAGATGACCACGGGGTTCCCGCTCAGCCCGCTCACCGCGTCCACGTTCATCCTGGTCGGCATGAGCGGTGTGCCGCTCGGCGAGCACCAGCGCTTCATCTTCCGCTGGGCCTTCGCCACGACCCTCGTCATGACCGCCGGCGCCCTGCTGACCGGCGCCTTCTCCCTCTGACCGCCGAGAGCCCGGAGCCGGGCGACCGGAGATCCCCACCCAACAGGCACCTGGTCCGGGTGCCCCACCGAACGAGACGAGGCCCCATGACACGGATCAGCAGACGTACGGTGCTCGCCGGCACCGCCGGTGCGGTCGCGGCACCTGCCGTGAGCACGGCGGGTGCCGCCGCGGCCGACACCACGAGATCCGACACCACGAGATCCGACACCACGACGGGCGCGCCCGAAGGGCGACCAGCGGCCCCCGGACGAAATCCCGTCCTGCGCACCGACCTTGTGACACGCGTGACGCCGAGGAACAACTGGCTGGTGACAGCCGTGGCCCTCCAGTACGCGCATCGCATCGACTTACGCGGCGGGGTCGTCCCGCCCTCGGCCTTCGAGGTGAAGGCAACGGTCGGCGGACAGACAGCGGCTCGCAAGGTCACCCGCGTCTACACCAACTCCACCGCCGCGGTGGACGTCCGACCTCACCCCGGACGGCCGGGGGACCGCCTGATCCTCGAACTCGACCCGAACGACCCCAACGCGCGGGCCGCCGGCACCGACCCCCTGCCACTCGACCGCGCCTACTCCGTCAGACAGACGGCGGACGTGCACACCCCGGAAGGCCAACCGGTGCTCAGGGCCGGTCCGTTCGCGAGCCGGAACGACGACGTCATCACTCCCGTCGTCGACGACTTCGCCGCAGGCTCCTTCACCGACTCCGCGGGTTTCGAACTGGACTTCCGGCTGTACCGGCCCGAGGGCTTCGTACGCGACCCGCGAACCCGCACCCGATACCCGCTCGTCGTCACCCTGCACGGCGGTGGTGAAGTCGCGGACAACAACATGACCCAGCTCACGTCCAACCGCATCGCGGTCACGTTCGCCGGAGCGCGACGCCGGCGCCGCGACCCCGCGTTCGTCCTCTCCCCGCAGATCCCCCTGCCCCGTCCCATGGACGGACCCGACGGCACGGACTGGACCGACGCCAGGGTCCAGGCGGCGCTGATCGAACTCATCGACACCTTCGTGAGCGAGCACTCCCGGAACGTGGACACGGCCCGGCTCTATCTCGTCGGCCTGTCCTCCGGCGGACGCGGCATCTACAGCCTGCTGGCCAAGCGACCCGACACCTTCGCGGCCGCCCTGCCCACGGCCGGCTGGGGCGAGACGGCCGCCATGGAACGCATCACGCACATCCCCATCTGGGCCGACCACTCCGTCGACGACCCGGTCGTTCCCTACCGGGAGGGCCGGTTCGGCAAGCCGGGCACCTGGACACTGATGAACGCGCTGGAGACGGCCGGCGCACGGGTCACCCGTGGGGAATGGGCCAACGATCTGCCGAAGGAACAGTTCGAGGCCCGATCCCGGGCGCTCCTGCGGCAGGCCCGGGCCACGCGCAGCCATGTGCTCTTCACGAGCTACACCCCCGGAACGACACCGGTGAACCCCCACCTCTCATGGGCCCAGACCTACGAGAACGACGTGGTCATCGACTGGCTCTTCGAACAGTCCCGCTAGCCGCCGCACGCGGCGAGCAACCTCGCTGTCCGGTTACCGCGCTCTCACCGCTATCCGGAGGTAAAGCAATGCGTCCAACCACTCGTTCGAACCACACAGCCACGCCGTTACGGACCCGACCCCGTGCCATGACGGCACTGATCGCCCTCGCGACCAGCATCGGCCTGGCGCTGGCCCTGCTGACGGTCGCCGCCCCGCCGGCGGCCGCCGCCGACCTGCTGTCCCAGGGCAAGCCCGTGACCTCCTCGTCCACCGAGACCGCGTCCACCCCCGCCTCGGCGGCGGTGGACGGCGACACCGGGACACGCTGGTCGAGCACGTTCAGAGATCCGCAGTGGCTGACCGTCGACCTGGGCGCCACCGCCACCCTCAGCCAGGTCGTGCTGCGCTGGGAGACCGCGTACGCCCGTGCCTTCCAGATCCAGACCTCCGACAACGGCACCGCCTGGACCACCCTCTACTCGACCACGACGAGCACCGGCGGCGTGCAGACCCTCGACGTGAACGGCAGCGGCCGGTACGTCCGCCTCCACGGCACCCAGCGCGGCACCGCTTACGGCTACTCCCTGTGGGAGTTCCAGGTGTACGGCTCCGGCGGCACCCCTCCGGGCGAGCAGATCCCCGACCCGACGACCGCGTCTCTCGAGGCCGATGCCGGGCCGCTGACCACCGCCACCTACACCGTTCCCAGCCCGAGCGGATACGGCTCCGGCACGGTCACGTACCCGACGACGAGCGGCTCGTACCCGGGCGTCGTGCTGATGCCCGGCTACCAGGGCACACAGCAGAACCTGCGGTGGCTCGCACCCCGCCTCGCGTCCTGGGGCTTCGTCGTCATCAATGTCGGCACCAACACGCTCAACGACGATCCCGCCTCCCGTGGCCGCCAGATCACCGCCGCCGGCACGCAGTTGCTCGCGCTCGGCAACGCCACCGGCAACCCGATATCGGGGAAGGTCAACGGCACGCTGGGCGCGGTCGGGCACTCGATGGGCGGCGGTGGCGTCATGGCGGCACTCCGGGACGATTCGCGCTTCCGGGCGGGAGTACCCACCGCTCCCTACTACCCGAACCAGAACTTCTCCGGGGTCACCGACCCCACGTTCTTCCTCACCTGCCAGAGCGACCCCGTCGCCCACGGCAACAGCTACGCGGTGCCCTGGTACACCTCCATGTCCCAGGCCGAGAAGCTCTACATCGAGGTTCCGGGCGACCACCTGTGCCCGATGACGGGCTCCGGCGACAAGGCCAAGCAGGGCAAGTGGATCGTGTCGTTCCTCAGCCTCTGGCTGCGTGCCGACACCCGCTTCGGCCCGTTCCTGTGCGGCCCCGTACGTGACGCGGACAAGAACGACCCGTCCCTGGTCACGCGCTGGATGGACACCTGCCAGTTCTGAGACCGACGACAGGCGCCCCGTACGGGCCGTACCCGTACGGGGCGCCTGCCCGCGCTCGTCAGGCCAGGCCGAACCGCTCGGCGTGCACCTGCCGCTCGGGAACCTCCAGCCCGCGCAGGGCGCCCAGCACGGCCGAGGTCATCGCGGGCGGGCCACAGACGTACACGTCGCGTTCGGAGATGTCGGGGACCAGGGCACGGAGACTGTCCGGTTCGAACGGCGGTGTTCCCTCACCCCTGCGGCCGGTGAGCAGGTGCAGTCGCCCGCCGCGGTTCGCCACCAGGGCCCGTACCTCGTCGACCAGCACGGCGTCGGCCTCGCTGCGCACCCGGTAGAGCACCACGACATCGCCGGTGGGGTCCTCCTCCAACAGGGAGCGGACCGGAGTGATTCCCACCCCTCCGGCGATCAGCAGGGCGCCGGGCCGCGTGCGGTGCAACGAGGTGAACGCCCCGTACGGCCCCTCGACGAACGCGCGGCTCCCGACGGGAAGGTCGCGCAGGCCGGCGCTGGTGCTGCCGACCGCCTTGGCAGTCAGGCGCAGCGTCCGGCCGTCGGGCGCCGCCGACAGCGAGAACGGATTGGCCAGCCACCAGTGGTTGTGCCCGGGGAACCGCCAGATGCAGAACTGGCCGGCCCGGGCCGGCAGCCTGTCGAGGTGGCGGCCGGTGACATGCACCGACACCACGTCGTCCGACTCCCGCACCACCGCCGCGACCTGGAACCGGTGATAGGCGTTGCGCCACAGCGGCATGACGATCCGGCCCGTGACCAGGGCACCGAACGCGAACAGCCACATGGCCCACCAGTAGGCCATCGCGAACCCGGAGGAACTGAAGGTCGTGGTCTCCTGCAACTGGTGGACGAACGCCAGCCCCAACGCCAGGTACACCAGCAGGTGCAGGCCGTGCCACGTCTCGTACCGCAACCGCCGCCTCACCTGTCGGGCGGAGACCGCGGCGACCACGACGACGAGCGCCGCGGCCAGCATCCCGAGCAGGGAGGCCGGTACTCCGGCCAGCGCGAAGAACGTCTTCGTCATCGACGCGTCATCGAGTCGCGCGTAGCCCAGCACCACCAGCACGGCGTGGGTGAGAAGGGTCCACAACAGGGTGAAGCCGACCCACCGGTGCCACACCGTCAGCCGGTCCATGCCGATACGGCGGTCGAGCCACGGCAGCCGGGCCACCAGCAGCAACTGGAACAGCATCAGCACGGCGGCGTGCAGGCCGAAGAACTTGGCGACCGTGAGCACCCCGTTCTTGCCCGTGCCCGCGGTGAGGAACAGAATCTCGACGATCGCCAGGTTGACGATCACAAACGTCCACAGCGCCCACCGCGCCGCGACGACCGGAGGTATGGTGCTCTGCCGCACCCGTGTATTCGTCGCCTCCACCGCTTCCCCTTTTTTGTTCCATGTGAGGTACTGCCGCCCGGCACCCGCGAGGTCGCGGGCACTCGGGCGTCGGATCTGATACGGCCCCTGGGCGGGGCAAGAATACGGAACGTGGCGAGAAGTCGGCCCTGCTCGGCCTCGACCGTTCTCGTTCCGCGACCGGCACGCCGGCCGAGTGGACCACACGTGCCTCATGGGGTGCTCTGCGACCGCCCGATGTCCGGCCGGAGCCCAGGGAGCCCGGGACCTTGACGGCGCGAATCTCCTTCACCAGCACCTTGCCGAGGTCCCTGCCGGGGAGGGCCGGCCGGTCGCGGCCAGGAACGTCCGCCGGGGCGGGGGCCGTCCGAGGGCGCCGCGGAGGTGCCGTCGAGAACGACTGGCATGCGATGACTCCTGACCCGGCGGCCCTCGTCCCGGCCGCCGTCGCCGGGTACGCTGCGTGATTAAGGTGTTAACCACAAGCCGTCATGGGGCTGTTGGGGTACATGGGGTACACACATGACGAGTTCGCGTGTCTGGCGGCGCCCCACACTCGGCGCCGTGGCGGCACGGGCGGGGGTCTCCACGGCCACGGTGTCGAACGCGCTCAACGGCACCGGACGGCTGTCCGATGCGACCAGGCAGCGCGTGCTCGCCGCGGCACGCGAACTCGGTCACGCGCCGGCCAGCACCGCCCGGGCCCTGGCCCGGGGAAGCACCGGAGTGCTCGGCCTCACCACGACGACGTACGGCGACCTTCCCGTCTCGTACCTGGAGATTCCCTACTACGCGCAGCTGACGCTGGGCGCGATGGCGGCGGCGCACGAGCGCGGCTACATGGTCATGGTGATGCCGAACTCCCTGTCACCGTGGATGTGGCTCAACACGCCCATGGACGGCGTCATCCACGTCGCACCGCGCGCCGATGACCCGGTACGTTCCATCCTCCGGGAGCGGGGCGTCCCGATGGTCACCGACGGCCGGCCTCCCCAGCCGCACTGGGGCGACGCGTGGGTGGACATCGACTACGAAGCCGGCATGCGCCTGCTGCTCGACCACCTCACGGAGGCCGGCGCCCGACGGATCGCGCTCTCCCGGCCCCTTCACGACGACGCGTACCCCCACCAGGTCGAACGTGCCTACGCTTCCTGGTGCGCCGAGCGCGGTCTGCCCGCCCTCGTCGAGGAGTACGCCTCCATGCCCGACTACCTCACCGCCGAACGGGACGCGGTCGGCCGGCTGCTCGACCGCGATCCGCGACCGGACGCCGTCATCGGCGTCTACTCCGACTCCGGTCACAACATCCTCGCCGCCGCCCGGCACCACGGGCTCCGGGTGCCCCAGGACCTGCTGGTGGCCTGCGTCAGCGAGGACCCGGACTATGCGACGACGACCCCGCCCGTCACCACGCTCAGCCTCCGCCCGGACCGGGTGAGCGACGAAGCGGTCGATCTGCTGATCGCACTCATCAACGCCCGCCGCGGCGTGGAACGGCACCGGCTCGTGCAGCCGGCGCTGGTCCCTCGCCGGTCCACACGACGCGCGATGACGCCGCACGACGACGGCAGCGACAGCAGTGACGCGGTTTTCGCATGAACAGGCCCGTCGGGCCGGCACCGTGTCGGGATCCGAGTCCCCCGATCGCTGGGCAAGGCCCATCACCACGGCCTGACTTGACCGGTCAGACGCACACTGCGGCACTGGTACCGCTTGAGCACCCCCTGGGTCTGCTCCACGGAAGGGTGTGAGGACGTCGCACTCGCTTCGACGGCGCCCGTACACCGGCAAGGGGGGCCCGCCCTCGCCGGTCGCGGGGTTGTTCTGGCCGTTACAGGTCACAGGATCAGCTCGCAACCGTTGGCTGTTGCGGCCCCGAAGCGTCGAGGCTACGGAATTCGGATCACGCGGAGGATGGCGACACGACCACGACCGGCTCATAGTCGTCCCTACCCGCATCCCGCTGTCCGGATCGCCGCGCAGATGGTCGGCTCGCACCTGCCCGGAGTGCCTGTCGTGGAGGCCAACCGGTCGCTGTCGACGGCACGTCGAACGAACCGGCGATGCGGCCGTGACTGAACGACACGCGGGAACCCAGGCAGTCGCCGATATGGCGGTGCTCACGCGGTGTAATCCTGAAGCGCATCGCCTATCGCGTACCGAGGTGGATATGGGCCGAACCGTAGCGATCTTTGCCGCAGGGTCCCGCGGGGATCTCCAACCGTGTTTGGCACTGGGGCGAGGACTGAATCGGCAGGGCGATGTCGTGCGAGTGCTCGCCAGCCACCGCTATCAGGAACTGATCACGCAGGCCGGCCTGGAATTCCACCCGCTCTCGCTGGATCCCGCCGAGATCATCGCGTCGCCGGAGGGGCAGGAACTACTGGCCGGTGGGCGCAGCGCGACAAAATTCGTGCGCGGTATGCACCGGATCCTGGAGCCGCTGATCGCCCGTATGCTCGCGGAGGTACAGACGGGCGTCGCAGGAGCCGATCTCATCCTGACCCCCAGTCTGAGTTTTCTGGGCCTCCATCTGAGTCAGTACCTGGCCGTCCCGTACGTGGTCATCCACTTCCAGCCGAGCCACCCTTCCGGGGCATTCCCGCATCCCATGCTTCCCGCTGCGCGCTTCCTGGGCGCCTTCGGTAACCGGCTGAGCTTCTATGCGGTCGATCTGGCCTCCTGGATGTCATGCCGCCGAGTCGTCAACAGGTGGCGGCGCGAGAGCCTCGGTCTTCCCCCGATGTCCCTCCTCGGCCCTTTTCACCACGCCCGTCTCACGCCCGTGTTGTGCGCGTTCAGCCCCGTCGTCGTACCCCGGCCGAACGACTGGGGACCGAATGTCCATCTGACCGGCTACTGGTTCCACGAGGAGCCGTTCTGGACCCCGTCGCCGGACCTCGTCGCCTTCCTGGACAGTGGACCGCCGCCCGTGTACGTGGGCTTCGGCAGCATGAGCTCCAGTGCCGGAGAGGCCACCGGTCGCCTGGTACGGGCGGCACTTCGGCGTGCCGGTCTGCGCGGCGTCCTCACGGGAGACCCTGCGACGAGCGAAGACGATGTCCTGGTCGTCGGGGACGTTCCCCACAGCTGGCTGTTCCCGCGCATGGCGGCGGTGGTTCATCACGGAGGGGCGGGCACCACTGCTGCGGCGCTGTCGGCCGGAGTGGCCTCCCTGGTATGCCCCTTCTTCGGGGACCAGCCCTACTGGGCCGAGCGGGTGCACCGTCTGGGCGCGGGCCCGAAGCCGCTGCCGGCCCGGCAGTTGACGGTCTCGGCCCTTACCGAGCGGCTGCGCGCCGTCGCCGGGAACAAGAAGTACGGTGAGACCGCGCGACGGCTGGGCCGGGCACTGAACGCCGAGGACGGTGTGGCCAAGGCCTGCCGAGCTCTTGAGCGGTTTGCCCGATGAGGGGCACCGTGCGTGCCGACCGGAACCGTCAGCAGAGCCGTTCCCAGGACCGGTCTAGCATCTGAGCTCGTTCATCACCGCGGGCCAGATGAGGTGCAGTTCGCGTTGCCAGTAGGGCCAGGAGTGCGTCCCGGGCTTGTAGATGTGCGTCGTGACGTTCACACCTACCGCGCGCAGTGCCCGTGCGAACCGCTCCTGGCTGGGGGCGAGGAGGCCTTCCGACATCGACGGGAGCACCGTGGCGAAGTCTCGGCCCTGGTCCAGCGGACCCACATCGCCGGTCCCTGCGGCCAGGTGGACCTTCGTGCCGCGGTAGGCGGTCACCATGGCGGACGGGTTGTGCGCCTTCCAGACGTCCGCATGCTCTGTGGGGTCACCCCAGGCGCTGATCACCTCGTTGCCGTGGAATGCGCTGTAGAGCCAAAGGAAGGCGCGAACCACCGGGTCATCGAGGTCGACGAATCCGCTGAAGCTGGCCGCGTAGCGGAACATGCCCGGGTGCCGGCCCGCATAGTTGAGCGCGCCGAGTCCGCCCGACGAGAGGCCGACGACCGCTCGGGAGGAATTCGCTCGGAGCTTCTGTTCCATGAGACGGGGCAGCTCGCGGGTGTGGAAAGTCTCCCAACGCGGCCCGCCGGCGAGCCAGTCGGAGTATTGACCGTTCATGCCGCCGTCCGGCATCACGATCAGCGCTTCGGAATCCTTCGCCAGATCTTCGATGTCCGTCTCACGGGACCAGGAGGTGTAGTCATCCTCCCCACCGTGGAGCATGTAGAGCGTGGGGAATCTGTGTGTCGGCTCGCTGCGCCAGCTCTTGGGAAGGATGACACGGACAGGCACCGTGCCGCGCATGGCCGGTGACAGCACGGTCAGATCCAGCATCCGGGCACTGATTCTCTTTACGCCCGTAATCCGGGCGCTGGGGTCCGGCGTGCCCGTGTGACCGGCGGCGAATGCGGTCGGTCCGGCAAGGAACGACAGCGTGACAAGGATCAGAAATGCGAGGGTGAAGAAGCGGATCAGCTTTGCTGGGCCGATGCTTTTCTCGAAGTGGCATGGCATGGGCTGGTGGACCGCCTTTGCATGTGACCCGGTGCGGACGAATCGAGAGCCCCCTGGCATGGTGGCGTGGGACGGGTTTCCCGTTACCGCGGAAGCCTCCGAGCGCATGCTGGCACGACAGGACGTCAGAGTTCCGTCGCGTTCCGTCGATCATCATAGAAATAACTCGTTCGGCCGCGGTTTCCGTCGCCGTCACGATTCGGCGTCCGGCGACGAACCCGCGACCCGGCCGCTGGTGGCCCCACTCGTTTCATGGGAACGGCGCAGCGCCCATACGGCGACGGGGGCTCCCATGCCGACGATCACCGCCGCGATGCAGAGCCCGGCCTGATACCCGGTCAGCGAGGCTTCGGCGCGGGACACCTGCTGGGAAAGGCACAGGTGCTGCACGAACGTCATCACGGCGCCTACGAGCACGATGCCGAACACGCCGGACAACTCACGTGTGGCACCGAAGAGGCCGGCCGCGAAGCCGGAAAGGCGGTCGGGTGAGGACGCCAGAGCTCGCGTGGTCAGGGGGAGGGCAAGCGAGGACCCCACACCGACGGCCGCCAAGCCGGGCATCAGGTCGGCCAGTCGGCCCTGTTCACTGCCCAGCGCGACCAGCAGCAGCCCCAGGGCGACCAGGAGCAGACCTGTAGCGGAGACACGGTCCTCTCCCCACCGCCTGGCCATGGCGGTGACGAACGGGGCTGTGAGAAAGAGAGCCGAGAAGACGGGAGTGAATGCCAGGCCTGCCTGTGTGGGGCTGAGTCGTAAACCGCTCTGCAGAAACTGACAGGTGTAGAAATAGACACCGCTCACTCCCAGGCCCCACAGGAGCTGGGTGACGAGCCCGCCACTGTAGGCCCGCTCCCTCAGGAGCTGTCCCAGGGCGGGATGGCGTGCGAATTTGGCCCGGCGCATCGCGATCAGGCTCGCCATGGCCACCATCCCGCAGAGTACGACGGGTGGCCTGGTGAATCCGTCAGCGGGTCCCTGCACCAGGCAGTAGACGAGGGCAGCCAGAAAAACGCAGGCCAAGAGGATCTGATGGTTCGGCACGAGGGCCGTGGTGCGCGACTCCGGGCGGTTCCGGCGGTCGGACGGGCCGGGGACGGCCACAGCGCCGACAACGAAAGCGGACACCCCCAGGGGGATGTTCATGAGGAAAAGCCATTCCCACCCCAGGTGCTGCGTCACCACACCGGAGAGCACAGGCCCGAAAGCCAGCGCACAGGCCAGAACGGCGGTTGTCGCACCGAACGCGGTAGTGCGCACCCTTGCGGGCAGGTCGTGGGCCATCAACGCCAGAGAAGCCGGCAGGATGAAGGCGGCGCCGATGCCCTGCAAGGCGCGGAAAACGACCAACATCACCCCGGTGGCCGACACCGCACAGCACGCCGACGACGCGGTGAACACGGCCACTCCGGTGAGGAGGGACCAGCGCCGACCTCTGCTGTCCGTCAACTGGCCGGCTCCCAGGAGAGAACCGGCAAGTGCGAGCGGGTATGCGGTCCCCACCCATTTCACGTCGGTTTCCGTCATGCTCAGCTGGGCGCGGATCTGAGGCAGGGCGACATTCACCACGGTGTTGTCCAAAGCCGTCAGGAAAGTGCAGCACATGACGGCTGTAATGACGCTCCACAGATGCAGTCGGGTCATGGCTGTTCCAAACGGTGAGCCCGGTATGCGTGGACGGCGGCTGGGCCGCCCAGAGCCTGCACCGTCCTCCCGTTCTGGTGCTCGATTACTCACCGATATGCCTATGTGTGAAACCTAAGCCTTTCCCCAACAGAGGGGTGCCTCAACGGGATCCCCCATATCGGCGTGTCGACGCTATAAGATGACTGCTCCGTGTTTTGCTGCTTCCTGCCTCCTTATCTCCCGGGACCGCGTCGAGCTGCGGCGCGCACAGTCCGTGCGGCCGTCGCAGAGGTTTCTTTCGCAGGCGCCATTGCTGACAGGCCCGCTTCTGCATGCTGAAAAAGAAGGTTCGGTAAGCCAGTGCCATCATCGGTGACAGACACGCTCAGCCACCATCTCGCCCATTCCGCTGCTCTCACACCGCATGAAACCGCTTTCACATTCGTCGACTACAGCGCTCAGATCGAGGGAGAATCCTCCTCGCTGAGCTGGCGGCAGTTGGAGGACCGGGTTCGTGCCGTTGCCGCCGGACTGCGTCAGTTGGTCGCAGAGGGCGAAACGGTGGCCATCGTCGCGCCGCAGAGTCTCGAGTACGTCGTCGGCTTCCTCGGCGCTGCTTGTGCCGGAACGATCGCCGTCCCGCTGTTCTCCCCGTCCCTGCCCGGACACGAGGAGAAGCTGGCGGCGGTGGTCAAGGAGGCCGCCCCCGCGGTGCTGCTGACCGTCGAAGCCCAACGCGGGCTGCTCACGGACTTCTGCGCGGCACACGGTCTCGCCTCCGGCAGCCGCATCGTCACCGAGGGAGAGTTGCGTCAGGAGGCGGCGCATTCTCCAGCCGAGTACGGTCGGCCACGGCCCGACGACGTCGCGTACCTGCAATACACGTCGGGGTCCACCCGTATGCCGTCCGGTGTGGAGATCACGCATGCCAACGTGTGCGCCAACGCGCGCCAGGCGCTGGAGGCCTATGACCTGCGCCAAGGCCGCAACTGCACCGTGGGGTGGCTGCCCCTTTACCACGACATGGGCCTCATGCTGGCGATCGCGATGCCGGTCATCGGCCACGTGCCCTCGGTTCTCATGGATCCTCTGGCCTTCATCCAGCAACCTGGGCGCTGGCTGCGCCTGCTGAGCCGGCACACCGGGGCCCTGACCGCCGCTCCCAACTTCGCCTACGACTACTGCGCCCGGCGAGTGGACGCCGATGAGCGTACCGGGCTGTCACTGGGGTCGGTTGCCGCCATGGTCAACGGCAGTGAACCCATCACACCGGACACCCTCGAACGCTTCCAGACGGCCTTCGCGCCGGCCGGCATGATGCGCAGAATCATGCGGCCGTCCTACGGACTGGCCGAGGCGACCGTGTTCGTGTCGGCCTCTCCCGCGGGCGAGGAACCGACCGTCATCGCCGTCGAGCGGGAGGCGCTCGGCCAGGGCATCGCCCGCCCCGTGGAGATGACCGACCGGGCGTCGGTGGTCGAACTGGTGGCATGCGGCCGGCCGGCCGGTCAGGAGATCGCGATCGTCGATTGGGCGACGTGCAGGCGCAGAGACGACGGTCGGATCGGTGAGATCTGGGTGCGCGGCCCCAACATCGGACGCGGTTACTGGCGACGGCCCGAGCAGAGCGAGGCCACCTTCCGCGCGGTCCTCCACGGCGAGGAACAGGGCGGGCCCTGGCTGCGCACCGGCGATCTCGGAGTGTGGCACGACAAGCAGCTGTACGTGACCGGCCGGTTGAAGGACCTGGTGATCATCGACGGCGCCAACCACTATCCGCACGACATCGAAGAGACGGTCCAGCACGCCCACCCAGCCATCCGCCGCCACCGCGTCGCCGCCTTCGCCGTGGCCACCGGCGACGGCGAGCGCCTCGTCGTCGTGGCCGAACACAGCCGGGACGCGAGCCCCGGGGACATCGCCGAGCCGGAGGTGACGCGCGCGGTCCGGGCGGCGGTCGCCGCCAGACATGGCGTCGCCGTCCACGACTTCGTGCTGGTGCCGCCCGGCAGCGTGCCGCACACCACCAGCGGCAAGGTGGCCCGCAGCGTATGCCGCGAGCAGTACCGGGCGAGCGCCTGGAAAACGGACGCCGGGACCTGAGAAACCGGGCACGGCACCATCTCAGGGGACAGGCAGGGAGAGGCAGATGCAACCACACAGGGATTCGGCCACAGCGTCCGGGCAGACGCCGGTCGGCGCCGCCGAGCTACGGGCAACCCTGCGCACACTCATCACCGATGTCTGCGGCATCCCCGCGGAAGAACTCGACGACACCCGTCCCCTGATGGACTACGGTCTCAGCTCGCGTGTCGCGGTCGGCCTGACCGGACGTCTGGAACGCGCACTCGGCCGGCCGCTGCCGCCCACCCTGCTGTGGGAGCACCCGACCGTCGAACAACTCGCGCAGCACCTGAGCACGACCCGGCAGCCCGCGCCGGAGGCCCGGCAGGACCACCAGGAGGGCCGGCAGGACCACCAGGAGCATGCCGCGCCCGGCGGCTCCCGCACGACCGTGTCCGCCGTCCGGTCGGCTTTCACCACCGGCGGCGACGGTCATGGACCGGCCTGGGACGTGTGCCCCGTCGCCGTGATCGGCATCGGCTGCCGCCTTCCCGGTGGCATCAACGGGCCCCACCAGTTCTTCAAGCATCTCCTGGCGGGCAGCGACCTCGTCGGCCACGTGCCCGCCAGGAGATGGCGGGACTTCGCCACCGGCCCCGGCTCCGGTGCGCTGCTGGAACGGACCACCCGTCAGGGGGCCTTCCTCGACGACGTCGAGGCCTTCGACGCGGGCCACTTCGGTATCACCCCGCGCGAAGCCGACGTGATGGACCCCCAGCAGCGCCTGCTGCTGGAAGTCGCCTGCGAAGCGCTGGACCACGCCGGACGCCCCGCCTACACGTTCGAAGGCAGCAATACTGGAGTGTTCGTCGGCATCAGTGCGCTGGAATACGGGCAGCTGACCACCGCAGACCCCGCTCGTCTGACCCCGTGGACCAGTACCGGGGCCGCCGGCAGCATCACCGCCAACCGGCTGTCATACGTGTTCGATCTGCGCGGTCCGAGTCTGACCATCGACACGGCCTGCTCCTCGTCCTTGGTGGCGGTGCACCAGGCATGCCGGAGCCTGGGCAGCGGTGAAAGCGACACCGCGCTCGCAGCGGGCGTCAACGTCCTGCTCTCACCAGCGGTCATGGCCTCGATGGGGCAGATGGGGGCGCTGTCGGCGGACGGACGGTGCAAGCCGTTCGACGCCGCCGCGAACGGTATCGCCCGGGGCGAGGGCTGCGGCGTCGTCGTACTGAAGCGACTGGCGGACGCCCAGCGCGACGGCGACCGGATCCTGGCCGTCGTCAAAGGCACAGCCGTCAACTCCGACGGCCGCTCGGCGGGCTTGATGGCCCCCAACCCCGCGGCCCAGGAGCGCTTGTTGCGCAGCGCGATCAGCAACGCGCAGGTCGACGCCGCCGACATCGACTACGTCGAGACACACGGGACCGGGACACTGCTCGGAGACCCGATGGAGGCATCCTCGCTGGGAGCCGTCGTCGGCGGTGGCAGGCCCGCCGACCAGCCACTGCTCATCGGTTCCGTGAAGAGCAACGTGGGCCATCTGGAAGGTGCCGCGGGCATCGTCGGCCTGATCAAAGCAGTACTGGCACTGCACCATGAGGTCATCCCGCCCAGCCTTCACTTCCACACGCCCAACCCGAACATCGACTTCAAAGCGCTTCGCCTCCGCGTCGTCACAGCACCCACTGCCTGGCCCGAGCGAGACCATCCACGCCGGGCCGGCGTCTCCGCCTTCGGCTTCGGCGGCACCAACGCACACGTCGTCCTCGAACAGGCACCCACGAGCCCACCCGGCGGCAGCGTCTCCCCAAGTGGTGACGGCGAGACGGCATGCCCTCATGCGCTGGTCGTATCGGCCCGCTCCCGGCAGCGCCTCGGCGACGTCGCGGCCGGCCTGGCCCGGCAGACGGCGGCCGATGACCCGCCGGCGTTGAAAGACCTCGCGCACACCCTGGCCCGTCACCGAAGAGGCCCGGAATGCGCCGCCGTCGTCGCACGCACCCACCAGGAGGCGGCCGATCGGCTGGCCGCGCTGACAAGCGACCAAGAAGGCCCCGGCATCCTCGCGCCCTGCACCGACCATCCCACTGCCCGCTCATCCGGTACCCGCCGCCCCGTGTTCGTCTTCTCCGGCCACGGCTCGCAGTGGGAGGGCATGGGCGCACGCCTCCTCCAAGACGACCCTCTCTTCGCTGCCGCCGTGGACGAGCTGGACCCCCTCTACCAGGAACAGACGGGCCTGACGCTACGGCAGATGCTCACCCGGCCGGATCCCGGCAGTGGCTTCGAGCACCTCCAGCCCGCGCTGTTCGGCATGCACATCGCCCTGGCCCGAACCCTGCAGGCCTACGGAGTGCATCCTGCCGGCGTCATCGGCCACTCGATGGGAGAAGCCAGCGCCGCGGTCGTAGCCGGAGCCCTGGACCTGGCCGACGGCCTGCGTGTCATCCTCACCCGCTCGGCGCGACTGGCCACCCTCGACACCGAAGGCCTCGGCGCGATGGCCGCCGTGGAGCTGGCCGTCGAGGAACGCGCAGAGGTTCTGCGGCGCTTCCCCGGCGTGGAGATCGCGGTGGATTCCTCCCCGCGCCGATGCACTGTCGCCGGACCCGGACCCACCGTGCGGCAGCTGGCCGACGAACTCGCCGCCGAGGGCCGTTACGCCCGCGTTCTGGAGATCGGGGCAGCCGGCCATTCTCCCGCGGTCGACCCCCTCCTGCCCGAGGTGAGGCAGACCCTGGGCACGCTGAGCACCCGTCCGCCCGGTCTCGCCTGGTACACCACCGTGCTCGACGACCCACGATCCGACGTGACCGCCGACGCCGCCTACTGGTGCGCCAATCTGCGTCGCCCCGTACGCCTGCGCCAGGCGGTCGCCGCCGCCGCGGCTGACGGCCATGATCTCTTCCTTGAGGTCTCGCCGCACCCCATCGCCCTCATCCCGCTCAGCGAGACCCTGCAGACGGCGGCGAACGGTGCGGATGCGGTCGCGATGTCCACCCTGAGCAAGCAGGGTGACGAGGCAGTCGACCTGCGCACAGCACTGATCCGGCTGCACTTCGCCGGGGTACGGGTGGCAGAGGACCGGCTGTGGCCCCAGGGCAACCGGGTCCCGCTGCCCAGCCCCGTCTGGCGTCATGAGCGCCACTGGTTCCGCCGCCGCAGCCCGGCAACCGGCGCCACCGGTTTGTCCCACACCGTGCTGGGTCGCCGTATCGACGACCCACGCTCGGGCGCCGTCCTGTGGCAGACGGACCTCGGCCCCGGCGATGCACAGGCTGCCGGACGACACCTCTACGGTCGGCCCCTTTTGGACCTGCCCGCAGCCGCCGCGCTCATGATCAAGGCTGCCCAGGAGATCCACGGTCGGGACTGCCTCGCGGGCCTGCGCGTCGAGGAACTCGCCGTTCATCGGTGGCTGCCGCTCTCCAGCAGCACACCCGTCACCATCACCTGGGAGCCCGCGGACCCGTGTGCGGCCGTCGCCATCAACGCCCGGGCGGCGGACGGCACATGGCACTGTCACGCATCGGCACGGCTGCGCACCGACCTCACACCTTCCAAGGAGGAGACCCCCGACGTCCCGCCCGCCGTCGTGACGCGCTGGACCCCGGTCACACCGGAGGAAGCAGGCCCGCGCTCGTACGAGGAACTCCTCGCCGCCGTGCTGTACGCACCGGCCGAAACCGGCCCGGCCACCTCGGCCGGCGACGCCGCACACGACGACTCCCGCACCGAGATCGTCCCCACCCGCGTGCAGAGTCTGCGGCTCGAGGACCTCACGTCACTCGGCACCGACTACACTATTCAGGCCTTTCCCACCTCCTTCGCGGCCCACGATCTCGCCGTCGACGCACCCACCCCGGGCAGTGAGCACGGCCTGAGATGGACAGTCGTGGCCGACGCGGCACCATCGAGGATCACCGTGACAGGCCTTCAGCTCGGTCCTGCCTCGCGTGACGACGTGCCCAAGCCCCTGGAGGCACTCACCTACGAGATCGAGTGGCAGAAGTCGCCGGTTCCGCTCCCCGCCCGGCTGGGCAGCGTCCTGCTGCTCGTCGACGAGCCCACAGCCGGGGCGGGCAGCACCCTGACGGCCGCTCTCGGCGCGGCGCTGGAGGCGAGGAACGTCTCCACAGCCATCGAGTGCGCTTCGGCCGACCGCGTCGGGCAACTGGTCGACGACTGGCTGCGGAGCAACCCGCCGGAGGACCCCAGGGCGGTGGTGCTGCTGACCCGCCCATCCGAGGCCCATGACCTCAAGGTTCTGTACACCGCCACACAGATCGCGCGTCGCCTCGCCTCCCGCCCCGACGGAGAGCAGCCTCCCCGGCTGTGGCTGGTGACCGAGCGTTCCCGCTGCGCCGCACCGGGCGAAGCCGGCCGCCCCGACCTGGCCTGCCTGCGGGGTCTGGTACGCACACTCGCCATCGAGGACCCCGCGCTGCGGGCCTGCCTGCTCGACCTCGACACCCAACCCGACGCGGCCGACAACCTCCTGCAGGAACTGCTCGGCGACAGCGCCGAAGACGAAGTCGTCTGGAGGGCCGGAACCCGCCTCGTCGCCCGTCTTACCTCCGCCGACCTGTCGGGACAGCAGTACGAGGCGCCGTTCGTCCGCGGCAACGGCGCCTACCTCATCACCGGAGGACTCACCGGTCTCGGCCTGGAAACGGCTCGCCGCCTCGCCGAACAGGGAGCCGGCCGCCTCGTTCTCAACGGCAGGCGGCCCCCCGGCCCCGAAGCCGAGGAGGTCATCGCCCGGCTCCACGCCGGCGGAACCTCCATCGCCGTGGTGCAGGGAGACATCGTCGACCCCGGCGTGGCCGAGCGCCTGGTGCAGGCCGCGCTCATGGAGGGACACACCCTGCGCGGAGTAGCCCACTGCGCGGGCGTCCTGCACGACCGTATGATCACCGATCTCGACACCACCGACCTCGACGCCGTGCTGCGGCCCAAGGCCACCGGCGCGCTGAATCTGGAGGCCGCCCTGGCCGGCCATGACATCGACTGGTGGGTGTTCTACAGCTCGGCGGCGGCTCTGCTCGGCTCACCCGGGCAGGCCGCACACGCGGTTGCCAACGCCTGGCTGGACGCGATGGCGCAGCGCCGCAGGGCGGAAGGCAAGCCTGCCACGTCGATCGCCTGGGGGCCCTGGCGTGACGCCGGTGCCGTCGCCGACGATCGCGTCCTCGCTCTGGACTCCCTCACCGTGGATGAGGGACTGGACGCCCTGCAGACGATCGTCTCGCACAACCGCACGCACACCGGCGTCCTCCACCTGGACGCTCCGCGCCTGTTGGAGGCGTTCCCCGGCTTTTCGGGCATTCCCTTCTTCGCCCACAGCCTGCGCACCGACGACCTGCCCCCGGAGGACTGGAAGGGTCCCGCCGGCATCGACTCCCTCGGTGACGGGGCGGCGGACAAGGTACTCCAGCGCCTGGCCAAACGCACCGCCGCCATCATGGGCTTCAGCGCATCGGGGCTCGACGCAGCCGTGCCGTTGCCGCAACTCGGCCTGGACTCGCTGATGGCGGTGCGCATCCGCAACGCCGTCCAGCAGGACTTCGCCGTCGACGTGCCCCCGGACCTCATGCTGCGCGGCGCGACGCTGCGCGACCTCGGCGACAACGTCCTGCGAGCACTCGGACTCCGCCGGGACACGGCCGACACCGCCACGTCACCCGTACAGCCCGACGCAGGCGGCGACACCACGCCACTCCGCCCTCCCTCCGCGACGCTGCCGTCCACCGCCCAGCCGCGCGATGCCGCCGAGCGCCTGGTGGCCGGTGCGTGGGCGAAGGTCCTGGGGCAGCCCCCCACCGACGTCCACGCCGACTTCGTCCTGGCGGGTGGCAGTCAGCGCACGGCCGAAGACCTCATCGGCCTCATCCGCTGCCGGCTGGGCGGCGCCCAGCTGAACCTCACCGCCCGGACGGTACTCGAACAGCGCACCGTCGCCGCCCTCGCGGAGCTGGTTCGCCCGACCGTCAACCCCGCGGGCGACCGCGTGGTGAGTGTCCTGCGTCCGCATCGAGCAGGTGCCGCCAAGCCCCCACTGTTCGTATTCCATCCAGGTGGCGGTCCCACGTCCGTCTACCACCCCCTGACCCAGCTCCTGCCGTCGGACCAGGCCGTGTACGGAATGGAACGACTGGACGCGCTGGGCACGATGGAGGAGAAGTCCGCCCACTACCTCACCCTCATGAAGGAGATTCAGCCGCAGGGGGCCTATCGGCTCCTGGGCTGGTCCTTCGGTGGATGCCTCGCCTACGAGACCGCGCAGCAGCTGACGGACGCCGGGGAAACCGTCGACTTCCTCGGCCTCATCGACACCATCCTGCCCGCATCCGGACCGGATCTGGATTCGTCGCAGATGCTGCTCGAACGCTTCGGCCGCTTCGTCGAATACATCGAGAGGACCTACGGCCACCACGTGCGACTGCCCTACGAGGAATTGGCTGTCACCCCCGAGGAGGAGCAGATCGACGTCGTCATGCGCGTGGTGGCCGAGGCCGGACTCGACATGAGCCCGGCAATCCTGGAGCACCAGCGGACGTCCTACATCGACGCCCGTGTCGGCGAGCGTTACCGGCCCCGCCCCTACCACGGCCACGTGGTGCTGTACCGCGCCCGGCAGCCCCACAAGCTCATCACCGCGCTCGACCCGCGCTACCTGAGGACGGACGCCGACCTCGGCTGGGCGTCTTTCTGCCCGCGCCTGGAAGTGGTGCCTGTCGAGGGCGACCACCTCTCCCTCATCGACCCGCCCCACGTAGCCACCATCGCCCAGCACCTCCTGCGGTCCTTCGGAGCGTGAAGGTTCGCCTCCGCGCCGACGCGAGCGAGACGCCATAGCAGGACCGTTGACCCGGAGACGCCCCGGAGCTGTTGGTCGGAGCTGGGATACCTGGTGCCTTACGGGATGGGACCCTGCACGCCGCAGCCGATCCGGTGCGGCGGCAGGTCCGGTCCGGCCAGGGCTGCTCGACGCCGAACCGGCGGCGCACGGTCTAGGCGATCCCGGCGACGACCGCTCCCTTCTGCACCACGGTCCGGAGGAACCCCGCGTTGCCGTCGTGTGCGCCGGCATTCCTCCGACTGGCGGGTACTCCAGACCGCCTCCTCGCCCTGAGTACCTTGGCCGTTCCGTGGCGGGCGTCACCGACTCGGACATCGCCGCCGCGGTCGGCATTCCACCGCGCGGCAACGCATCGCTGACCTGCGCACAACCAAGAAGGACGCCTGCCACTGGACCGCCGGTGCCTCCGACCCCGAGCCCGCCATGCCCTGAACTATGACGACAGCTACGCGAACTACCGCTGAGAAGCTCCCCTGACGGGACAATTCCGGCTTCCGAAAGCCGAGGTCGTCTGGTGAAAGCAGGTCCCAGCGGGCTGCTCCGGGCCGTTTCCGACTGACCATCCGTATCGGGTCTGTTCGACTGCGAGGACCCTTAAGACTCGCCGATATCCGATCACAAGGCGACCAAAGTCAGTCCTACAATGCCCTCTTGCAGTCGCACGCTACCGACGCCGCATCGCGCTCCGGTCCGTGTGGTTGGAAACCGGGGGGTTTGGTGGGGGAACGAGCGGCGCCCGCGGGCGTGTTGCGATTCATTGTGCTGCGAGCGTGGGTGTATCGCGCGCTCCTCGGTGCCGTGCTGCTGACCGTGCTGCTGACCACGGCCGTGCTGGCCGCGCTCACCGCCTACTCGGGTGCGATAGGCGACGCGGCGCTGCGGCGGTCACTCGCGGAGCAGCGCACCGCTGCCGAGGCCGCTCTGGTGCTCAAGGCCGACGTGCCGGCCGACGAGCGGCAGGCGGCCGACGACGCCGTGCGCGAGGGGGCCCGTACCGTCTTCGCCGGGTTGCCCGTGCGGGTACGTACCCTGCTGCGGTCCGGGCCGTACGCCCTGCCGGGTGCGCTGCGGCCGCCCGCCGAGCGGGACGGGAACCCGAACCTCACGTACTTCGCGGCCCTGGATCGCACACAGGTGCGGACCGTCGCCGGGCGGCTCCCCCGTGAGGCGGTGACCGCCGGGCCCATCGAGGTCGCACTGCCGCAGAGCGCCGCCCGGCGGCTCGGGGTGGGGCCCGGCTCCCGGCTGACCGTCACCGACCAGTTGGACGGCCCGGCGGTGCGCGTGCTGATCACCGGCGTGTACCGGCCGGTGGACCTCCGGGCACCCTACTGGCAGTTGGACGACCTGGGCGGCCGCGGCGTGAAGGCGTCGAGCTTCACCACGTACGGTCCTCTGCTCACCGCAGCGGGCGTGCCGACGTCGGGCCGGGTGAGCGTCGGCGCGTCGGGCTGGCTGGTCTCGGCCGACTACTCCTCGCTGACGACGGAGCGGATCGGCGCGCTGCGCGAGGCCGCCCGCTCGGGGAGCGCGGAACTGCGCGAGCGCCCAGCGCTCAGCAGCGCGACCGTAGCGGACACCGCGTTGCCCGAGGTACTGGACCGCATCGAACGCTCCCTGCTCGTCACGCGTGCCGGCATGCTGATCGTGGCCGGTCAGCTCGGACTGCTCGCGGCCTGCGCCCTGTTGCTCGTCGCACGGTTGCTCAACGCCGACCGCACGGCCGAGACCCGGTTGCTGCGTGCGCGGGGTGCCACCCGGGCACGGCTGGCGGGCCTGGCCGCGCTGGAGGCCCTGCTGATCTCTTTGCCGGCGGTGGTGGTGGCGCCGCTGTTGTCGGGGCCGTTGACGCGGCTGCTGGCCGCGCAGGGGGCGCTGGGCAGGACCGGGGTGCGCGTCGACGTGCCGGTCGGGGGCCGACCCGAGGTGTGGGCGGTCGCCGCGGGCGTGGCCGCGCTGTGCGCGCTGGCGGTGGCCGTCCCGGCGTGGCGGGCGTCCTTCGCGGGCACCGTCGCGGTGCGGGCAGGGGCGCTGGCCGCACCGCTGCGGGCCGGGGCGGACGTCGGGTTGCTCGCCGTGGCCGGTGTCGCCTTCTGGCTGCTCGGCAGCCAGGACTCCGGTGCTGTCACCGCCGACCGCGAGGGTGTCCTCGGCGTCGACCCGCTGCTGGTGGTGGCGCCCGCTCTGGTGCTGCTCGCCGGAACGGTTCTGGTGCTGCGACTGCTGCCCTTGCTGGCGCGTGTCGGCGAGCGCCTTCTGACCCGCGGGCACGGACTGACCGCGGCCATGGTCGGCTGGCAGTTCAGTCGCCGACCGATGCGGGGGGCGGGTCCGGTGCTGCTCCTGGTCATCTCCGTGGCGCTGGGCGTGGTGGCGATCGGGCAGGACGCCTCCTGGCACCGTTCCCAGGCCGACCAGGCCGACTTCCGCGTGGGTGCCGATGTGCGCGTCCTGGCCTCCGGGGGCGGCGGTGTGGGCCGTGCGGACGTCTACACGGACCTCCCGCACGTCGACGCGGTCGCCCCCGCGGTCCGTGGCACGGTCTCGCTCTCCGGCAGTCGAAACGCGACCGTCCTGGCTCTGAACACGACGGAGGCCGCCGGAGCGATGCTGGCGCGGCGCGATCTGACGGACGGTCCGCTGCTCGCCGGGCTCGCACCGCGCGGAGCCCCCGCGGGCATCGAGGTACCTGAGGGCACCACCCGGCTCACACTGACCGCTGCCCTGCACAGCACCACGCCGGGGACGGAGGCGGACGTCACGCTCACGGTGCGGGACCGTCACGGAACCTCCTACGAGTTACCGTCCGGCCACCTCGCCGCCGACGGCCGCCCGCACCGACTGACCCCGGATCTGAACGGCGCCCGGGGCCCCCTGGCGTTGACCGGGCTCCGACTCGGTACGCCGCAGCCGACCGACCGTCCACACCGGCACCGCCTGGTCCTCGGCGCGCTCACGGCGACAGCGGGCGACGGTGACGTCCGGCAGCTGACCCTGCCGACGAGGTGGACGACCGCCGTCGAGGCCGACTCGGCCGCCGCCCCACCCGACGACGACGCCCGGCCGACCCGCCCCCGGCTCACGTCGACAACACCCGTCACCCTCATGTACAGCACCGGGTACCAACTGCCCGAGTTCTCGCCGCTCGCCCTGCCGCTGGAGGTCCGGCTCAACATCACCCAGCCCGCGCCGCCCGAGATCGTCGCGGTCGCCACCGACCAGTTCCTCACCGCGTCCGGTGCGCGCGAAGGGCAGCGCGTGGAGGTGACGTTCGACGGCCGTTCCGTTCCCGTACGCATCGTCCGCACCGCGAGCGCCCTGCCAACGACGGAAGCCACCACGCGGGACGGCGGGGCGCTGCTGGTCGATCTCCGGGCCGTCAACCGGGTGCTGCAGGACCGCTACGGAACCAGCCTGAAGCCCACCGAGTGGTGGCTGAGCACGGCCGCGCCCGGTGCCACCGCGGCGGCCGCGCGGGCTCTGCCCGACGTCGATCCGGAGCGGGTGATGGTGCGCGACGAGACGGCGGCGAAACTGCGCGACGACCCGTTCGGGGCGGCCCCGGAAGCAGCGCTGATCGCCGCTGCGGCGGTGACGGTGCTCTTCGCCACGCTCGGCTTCGCGGTGAGCGCGGCAGGGGCGATGCGCACCCGGGACGGCGAGTTCGCCGTGCTGCGCGCCCTGGGGACACCGCGCCGTCGGCTGGCCCGGCTGGTCGCCGTGGAGCACGGCGTACTGGTGACCCTGGCGCTGCTGGTCGGCACGGCCCTGGGCACGGTGCTGACGCACGCGCTGGTTCCCCTCGTCGTCCTGACCGGGCAGGCCACCCGGCCGCTCCCACCGGTGCTGGTCGAACTCCCGCTCCCGCGCCTGACCGCCCTGCTGGCGGCCCTCGCGGCGGGCCCCGCACTCGTGACCGTGGCCCTCGCCCTTCGGCGGGCGAAACCCGTGACCGCTCTCAGGGACGAGGTGACGCAGTGACCACGCAGCCGGTGCCCCCTCAGGACGGGCGGACGAAGGCGGTGCCCCCTCGGGACGGGGAGACGAAGACCGCGCCACCGCACGTACGGGCCGGGTTGCGGACCCGGCTGAGGGCCTTCGCCGGTACCTCCGTGGCCCTCGCGCTCCTGGTGGCCGTGACCACGGCGCTGGCCGCCGCGTACCCGCGCGCCGTCGACCGGTACGGGGACGCGGGGCTGCGCCGGGCGGTCGAGCAGGCCCTGCCCGACCAGACGACCGTGCAGACGCATGTCCCGCTGCCCTGGATGGACACGGTCGAGGAGTTGGAGGCCGCCCTGCGCGTCGGTCCGCTGACCGCGGCGCGGGCCGAGATTCTCGCCACCGCCGAGGCGCCGCTGGTTCCCGACCCCGCGCAGTCGTCGTACGGCGTGCGCACGACCGTCGCCCTCGAGGCGTCCGACCCCTGGCTTCCCCAACCCGCCGGCCGGCCCGCCCAAATGCTGCTCGCCGCCCAGCAGGACCTGGCCTCCCACGCCCGGCTCAGCGAGGGCCGGTTGCCGCGCACAACGGGAGCGCCGGTGACCGCGGCGACCGTGCAGGTCGAGGCCGCCGTCACCATGGACACCGCCCGCACGCTCGACATCCGGGTGGGCTCGGTGATCCACGTACCGGGCTCGGCACGCGCCCCGCTCGCCGTCCGGGTCACCGGAATCGTCGTCCCGCGCGTCCCCGAGGGCGCCTACTGGTCGGCGATGCCGGTGCTGCGCACCCCCGCGCTGAGCCGCCGGCCCGATCTTCCGCCGTCGGAAGTCCACTGGCTCGGTGGCCTGCTCCTCGCCCCCGATGCCGGCCCGGTGCTCCTGGGCACCCCCGGCCGCCCGGAACGGTACTGGAATGTGGCCCCCGACGTCGCCACCCTGCGCGCCCACGATCTCGACGGTCTGGCGTCCGCCGTGGCCGCCCTTGAGTCGGGGCCGGGAGTGCAGCGACTGCGGGCGGCCGTGGACGAGGGCCTGGAGGCCCAGACGAATCTCGACGAGGTCCTCGCGGACCATGCCCGACTACGGTCGGGGATCGACCCGCTGCTTCTCCTCGCCGCCGTCGGGACCGGCAGCCTCGCCGTGATCGTCCTGGCCATGGCCGGCGGCGTGGCAGCCGATCGCCGGCGCGCCGAGCTGGCCCTGCTGCGTGCCCGCGGCGCCTCACTGCCCGGCCTGGCCGTTCGGCTGCTGGCCGAGACGGCGGTGGTGGCAGTGCCGGCCGGCGCCTTCGGACTGACCGCCGCACTGCTCGTCCTGCCCGGCGCCCGCACCGCGCCGGCGGTCGCCGCCGCCCTCGCCGTCACCCTGCTCGCCTGCGTCGCGTTCCCCCTGCGCGCCGTGGCGGCGCACCGCACGGTACGGATGCACGACGGGCGGGAGGACCTCACTGCCGCCCGGCCGCCGCGGCGCCGTACGGTGGCGGAACTGTCCGTGCTGGTGATCGCGTCGGGGGCGGTCGTCGCACTGCGCCGACAGGGGTCCGGCAGCACCGGTCTGGTGGCCGCCGCCCCGCTGCTGACGGGCGTGGTCGCGGCCCTGCTGCTGGCACGCCTCCACCCCCTGCCGCTGCGTGCGCTGAGCAAGGCGACCACGCGCATGCGAGGCCTGGTGATTCCGCTGTCGCTGGCCCAGGTGGCCCGCGCCCCCGGCTTCGCCGTGCTGCCCCTGCTCGCCCTGCTCAGCGCGCTGACCACGGCCGCGTTCGGCGGCTCGGTCCTGGCAGGGGTCACGGCGGCCCGCGACCAGGCCGCGCTCCGCTACGTCGGCGCCGACGGCCGGATCGAGACCACCACCGGCGAACTCCCGCGAGCCCTGCCCGACCGCGTACGCCGGCTGCCCGGCGTACGGGACATGACGGAAGCGAACGTCACCTACGACGCGAAGCCACAACAGGGCAGTCAGCCGGTACCGCTGGCCGGTGTGGACCCCGACGCCTATGCGCACCTGTCGCACCACACGGGCCTGGGGCCGTTCGACGCGCCGAGCCTCCGCCAGGCGGACACCGGCACGACGGGCAGCCCCGACCGGCCCCTGCCCGCGCTGGCCTCACCTCGCGTGGCCGACGAGTACGGCACCGGCCCCTACTCCGTCCTGCTCCCGGACGGCACCTCCGTCACCGTCCGGATCGTCCTGGTCCGGGACCGCACCCCGGCCGTGTTCGGTGACGACTTCCTGATCGTGGACCGTGCCGGCCTTCCCCACGACGCGGCGCGGACGACGACCCTGCTGCTGACCGGTGACGCCCTGAACGGCCGGGTGCTGCGCTCGGCGGCGGAAGGCACAGCGGCAACCGTCCGGCTGCGCACCGAGGAACGCACGCGGCACGTCGACTCACCGCTGCAGTCCGGCGCGGAACGCCTGTACGGTGTCGCGGTCGCCGCGGGCGCCGGGTACGCGATCCTCGCGCTCGTGCTGACCGTGCTGCGCACCGCGCCCGAACGCGGCGCCCTGCTCGCCCGGTTGCGCACGATGGGCATGACCCGGTCCCAGGGCCGCCGCCTGCTGATCCTCACGGCCCTCCCACAGGCGTTCCTGGCCGCGGCCGGCGGCGTGCTGACCGGCTGGGTCGCCATTCACCTGCTGTCGCCCGGCGTCGACCTCACGACCATCGCCCTGGCCTCCCCGTCCGCTCTAGAAGGGGCCGTACTGCGCACCGACCCGCTCTCACTGGCGGTTCCGGCACTCGCCGTGCTGCTCCTGGCCATCGGTGTGCCCGCCGGCCAGGCCTGGTGGACCGGCCGACGTGGCTCGGTGCGCGAACTGAGGCTGGGTGACAACTAGACAGTGAGCAGAATCCCGAGACCAAGCCCCCTCCGGCACCGGCCCGTGCCCCTCCGACCGCCCAGGAGCAGCCGATGACCAGCACTCCGACCTTCCACGAACTCGCCGACCGTGCCCTCGCCGCGCGCGACGCCGCCGCCTACGGTCACGACGCCCTGATCGCCTGCGACCGGCTGGTACGGATCTTCTCCGCCGACGGAGTGGAGGTCCAGGCACTGCAAGGCCTCGATCTCCTCGTTCGCCAGGGCGAGCTCATGGCCCTGGTCGGCGCCTCCGGCAGCGGCAAGTCCACCCTCATGAACATCCTGGCCGGACTGGACAGACCCACCGCCGGCGCGGCCCGCGTCGCCGACCACGACCTGGTCACGATGTCCTCCAAGGAACGACTCGCCTACCGTCGCAAGACCGTCGGCTTCGTCCGGCAGCAGACCTCCCACAATCTCCTGCCCTATCTCACCGCCGCGCAGAACGTCGCCCTGCCCCTGCAGTTGGCTCGCGCCCGAGGCCGACGCCGAGCCCGGGCCGAGCGCTCCATGGAACTCCTCGACCTGCTGGGCGTCGCCGAATGCCGCGACCGTCGGCCGCACGAGATGTCCGGCGGCCAGCAGCAGCGCGTCGCCCTCGCCGTCGCCCTCGCCAACGATCCCGCGGTCCTGCTCGCCGACGAGCCCACCGGCGAACTCGACTCCCACACCGCCGAACAGGTCTTCGCCGCGTTCCGCACCGCCAACGAGGAGTTGGGGACCACCATCGTGATCGTCACCCACGACCAGTCCGTCGCCGGTGAGGTCCGCCGTACGGTCGCCATCCGGGACGGCCGCACGGCGACGGAAGTCCTGCGCCACAGCGAAGTCGACTCCGCCACCGGCCAGGAGAACCTGGTCGCCCGCGAATACGCCATGCTCGACCGGGCCGGCCGCCTCCAACTCCCCGCCGAGTACACCCGGGCCCTGGGGATGCGCGACCGCGTCGCCCTGGAACTGGAACCCGACCACATCGCCGTCCGCCCGGACGACGCCCGCAACGCCCGTCACGGCCAGGACTCGGCCGACGAACAGCCGGGGTCCTGAGACTCACCGTCACGACTCGGTGATCTCGCCGTCCTTCAGCTCCAGCACACGATCGGCGAGGTCGAGAAGGGTCGTGTCATGGGTGGCCACGAGAGCCGTGATCCGCTCGCTGCGGACGACCGCGCGCAGCAGTTCCATCACGGAGTGCCCGGTCTCCGCGTCCAACTGGCCGGTCGGCTCGTCGGCGATGAGAATCGAGGGACTGTTGGCCAACGCCCGGGCGATGGCGACCCGCTGGCGCTGCCCGCCCGACAACTCGCCCGGACGCTGCGCGGCATGGTCCGCGAGCCCCACGAGGGACAGCAGCAGTTCGACGCGCTCCCGCCGCTCGCGCGGGTCCGCCCTGCGCAACCGCAGGGGTACGCCCACGTTCTCGGCGGCCGTGAGGATGGGGATGAGCCCGAACGACTGGAAGACGAAGCCGATGCGCTCCCGGCGCAGCGCGAGGAGGGCGTCCTCACCCTGGTCCCGAAGGTGCAGCCCGTCGATGGTGACACGTCCGCTGTCCGGTTCGTCCAGGCCACCGACGATGTTGAGCAATGTGGTCTTGCCCGAGCCCGAGCGTCCCTTGAGAGCGACGAGTTCCCCCCGAGGGACCTCGAAGGAAACGCCACGCAGGGCATGAACGGCGTTGACGCCTCGGCCGTACGACTTGTGTACATCCGCCACCCGCAGCATGGCCGCGGTCACCGCCTGGCCCATCACGCCCCCGTATGCTCCGCTGATTCCGCAGCGCGCCAGTATCTCACCCGGCACAACGACCGGCAAAGCTCTGATCGTTGCCGGGACCGCCATGTCCGTGTGGCTGCGTGAGTTCGCCCTGAGGGGTGCGCGGATGAAGCCGGTGCTGCGTTGTGGCCGCCCCTTCAGGCCTGTGGTGCCTGCCGCACGGTCGGTGTGGCGACATCCTCGATTCGAGCCGTGCTCTCCGCGGCACGCCGACGGCGCCGATGCCTCAGTTCTCCAGGACGAAGATCGGCTTGTGGCCGGCCCGGCCGGAGGTCAGCACGTCGGGGATCTCGTCCCAACCGTAGATTCCGCTGGTGACCATCTGGGGGTGGAGCGTGCCGGCGGCCACCGCCTCCAGGGTCGGTGTCATGTTCGGCCGTGCGTGGCCCTTGCCGTTGTGGAAGTGGACTCCACGCTGGTACAGCGCGAGCAGCGGGAGCTGGACCTCGTCGAAGTAGATGCCGACGCTGTTGACGTGTCCCTCGGGCATGACCGACAGCAGTGCCTTGCGCAGCCGCTCGGGGTCGCAGCTGGCGTCCACGGCGAGGTGGAAGTCCTTCTCGCGCTTGCCGTGGATGTCGTGGACCTCGGCGCCGAGTTGCTCGGCGACCTTCATCCTGACCGGGTCGTCGTCGTAGTACACCGTGTGGGCGCGGGCGCAGTGAACCGCGACGTCGACACAGTAGAGGCCGATGGAACCGGTTCCGCCGAAGACCGCGACCCTCGGGTCGGAGATCCCGGCGACGGTCGGCATCACCGTCTCCCAGCCGAGGGCGAGGTTGTCGCCGATCGACGCCAGGTGCACGGGGTCGACGCCGGCGGGCAGCTTGGCGAGGTTGAAGTCCGCGTAGGGGACGCGGATGAGTTCGTCGAAGGTCCCGCCCCAGGCCCCGTTCACCGGAAGGCCGTACTGGGCGTCACCGTGGAGGAGACAGCGGGCGGTGTGTCCGAGCTCGCACCGCGCGCAGGTGCCGCAAGCGATGTGCCACGCGACGCCGACGACGTCACCGACCGCGACGTCCGTGCAGTCGGGGCCGGCCTCGACCACCGTGCCCACGCACTCGTGGCCGATAGGGAACGGGCCGAATCCGGAGAACGGCGTCTTGTCGTCTATGACATGGTGGTCGAGGTCGCACGTCGTCGCCGCGAGCGGGCGCACGAGCGCGTCCGTGCCCTCGACGAGGGTGGGGGCGTCGATCTCGTCGAAGCGCAGTTGCCCGGGGGCGACGAACATCAGGCTCTTCATGGGGAAAGCTCCTCGGTTTGCGTGGGGATCCCGGGCCGGGCGGTGTGATCGTCGGCCCGGTGCCCGCGTGCGGTCAGATGGCGCCGGACTCCGGGGCGCCGGCGGGGATCGCCTCCAGGAAGAGCGCGTCCGGGGGGCCGGCCAGTGCCTGCGCCAGGGCGACGCCGATCTCCCGCATCGCGGCGCCCTTCATGTGCGCGCCCAGTGCCTCCTGCGAGGCCCACTTCTCGATCATGACGAACTCACCGGTGGTGCCCGCCTTGCGGTGCAGCGCGTACAGCAGGCACCCGGGTTCGGCGTGCACCGCGGGTATGGCCGCCTTGAACGTCTTCTCGACCAGCTCTTCCTGACCCGGCTTCGCGACCATCGTCGCCACCATCACTACGGGCTCGGCCATGGGTACACCCCTTTCGGTATAACACTCGTTATAATTATGACAGATGTTTTAGACCGCTGGTCACAGTGCTGGTCGGATCTCGAGGGCCGCGAAAGCGGCCTTGACGTACTGGGCCGTGCGGTCGCTGCCGAGCAGTCCGGTGCCCATGCCGTTCATGACGTACGAGATCGCGGCCCGGCGTTCGGTGTCGATCACGACCACCGACCCGCCCCATCCGGTCCAGAAACAGATCCGTCCCGGTGGGAGATACGGCACCGCCGGGGACGGCAGTCCGAACCCGATGCCGAAGCGCAGATGCGCCCCGAGCACCAGGTCCGGTCCGTCGGTCTGCTCACTGAAGATCAGGTCGATGGTCCGTGGGGACAGCAGCTCCACGCCGTCGAGCGTGCCGCCGCAGGCGATGACGGAGTGGATCCGGGCGAGCGACCGGGCGCTGCCGTGGCCGCCCGCCGCACCGATCTCGGCACGACGCCACTCCGGGCGCCACGACTCGTCGGCACCGCCGAGGGGACCGGTGAAGGTCTTCATCGCCACACCGTTCGGATCGGCGCCGGCGAGACCGCTCGACCGGAGCGGCGGCGGTACGACATCGGCGACCCTGGCGAACTCCGAGTCCGGCAGGCCGACATGGAAGTCGGCGCCGAGGGGGCCGGCGATCTCCTCGGCGACGAACCGGCCCAGGGTGCGCCCGTCGATCCGCCGGACCAACGCGCCCACCAGATGCCCGTAGTTGAGCAGGTGGTAGCCGGACGACGTGCCCGGAGGCCACCACGGCGCCTGAGCGGCCACCCGGGCCGTCGACGCCGGTACGTCACGGATGTCCGCGACGGTCACCGGCCGCTCCCACCCCGAGACACCGGACGTGTGCGACAGCAGGTGCCGGACCAGCACGCCCTCCTTGCCTCGTGCGGCGAACTGCGGCCAGTACCGGGCCACGGGGGCGTCGATGTCGAGCAGTCCTCGCTCCACCAGCAGCAGCGCCGCCAGCGACGTGACCGTCTTCGTGCACGACCAGACGTTCGTGATCGTGTCGCGGCGCCACGGCGCCGTACGGCCCTGGTCGGCCCATCCGCCCCACAGGTCGACCACCAGCTCCCCGTCGACCAGAACCGCGATCGAGGCGCCGAGTTCGTCGCCCGCGTCGAGGTTCCCGGACAGCAGCGCGGCCACCTTCGCGAAGCGCTCGTCGCACACGCCGTGCAGATCCGCCATGGTCAGCCTCCCGTCCGGATGTCGTCGCCGGCCGGCCGCACCGACGCACGGGGCACACCGCGCAGCTCGCGACGGAGGCTGGCGCGCGCGATGTCGGCGGAGTCCAGCAGATAGGTCTGGCGCATCCGCCACGGCGCGCGGTGGCCCTGCCGGGGGAAGCTCTGCACGCCCCGATGGACGTAGCCGGCCGCCAGTTCGATCATGGGTCGTTCCCGGACGCCGGGCTCCGCGGGCGGAGTGACCGCCGCGAGGTCCGCGCGGCGCATGTGGTTGAGGATGCGGCACACCAGCCGCGCGGTGAGATCCGCCCGCATGGTCCAGGACAGGTTGACCTAGCCGAAGCAGAGCGCGAAGTTCGGCACGTCGCTGAGCATGGTGCCCCGCCACAGCAGGTGACGTGCGGGCTCGACCGGCTCGCCGTCGACGCTCACCGCGATGTGGCCGAACGCCAGCATGCTCAGCCCGGTCGCCGTCACCACGATGTCGGCCGGCAGTACCTTGCCCGACCGCAGCCGGATCCCCTCGGCCACGAAGCCGTCGATGTGGTCGGTGGCCACGTCGACCTCCTCGCGCTTGATCGCCTTGAACAGGTCCGCGTCGGCCGTGATGCAAACCCTCTGGTCCCACGGGGCGTACGAGGGGGTGAAGTGCTCGCGTACCGCCTCCTCGATGCCGCGGATCGCGGCGGCCCGGATCTCCATCTGCATGCGTCAACCGTCTCGTCGTCGGCCGTCTCGTCGTCGGCCGGCGGGGCGGGCTCCAGGGAACCAGCCCGGCCGCTGTGGTCGGGGTGCCCGACCGGGCCTCGAAAATGGCCCCGCTGTCACGTCTCTTCCCGCAGGCCGGGGAACAGCGCGCGGGCGCGGTCGGGGTCGGGCGTGATGAAGACACCGTCCGCTGTGACCAGGTTGATGGAAGGGGCCGCCTGGGTGGTGATCGTCCCGGTCACGAAGACCTTGCGGTTGTCCGTGCCGGTGACGCGTCCGAGGATGCGCAGTGGTGTCTCCAGCGGGATGGGCTGGTGGTAGCGCATCTGGAGGGAGACGGTCAGGCCGGGCGTTCCGGCGGCGGTGCAGGCCTGGCCCATGAGTTCGTCCAGGAGCATGGCGCTCATGCCGCCGTGGCCGTAGCCGGGCGGGCCTTCGTGGGCGATGCCCAGCGTGCAGTGACCGATCAGGCCGTCGTCGGTGGGCGTGATGCTCACGGGCGGGGCCAGCGGGCTGCCCGCCCCGACGGCAGGGCTGTACATCCGCGGCCCCCCGGGGAAGCCGTCCACTTCGGGGATTTCCGCTCGTGCGCGGCGTCGCCCGGTCAACTGGCCGGTGACATGACGGACGCCGTCCGCCACGCGGTGGAGAGTGTCCGGCGAGGCAGTGGTGCGGACCGTGGCTTCCACCAGTGCGCGCAGTTCGTGTCCCAGACGGGTGATGGCCGCCTTCTGGTGCTCCAGGGACTCGGCTCCCGCTCCTGCGGGCGGCTGGGTGAGGGGGGTGTGCATCGGCTTTCTCCGTGAGGGCGAGGTCTGGGCGGTGTGGTCAGCCGTCACCCAGGACGAGATGGGCTTGAGAGGCATCTCGTGTCCGTTTCGGCGACGTAGCAGGACGGTTGGGCGACGCAGCAGGACCGTGACAGTCGCTACTGGAGACGATGACAGCAGGTTATGACGATTGTTATATCTCAGGGAGCGGAGGGGTCCGGGGTGACCGAGTCCAGTCCGTCGGCGCGTGAGCGACGAGCATCCGCGAGACGGCCGAGCACGCCAGGTCACCGCTCGGCTCGACGTACCGCTACTGCCCCGAGGGCAAGCAGCAGCTGGTCACCGAGGCCGTGTGCCACACGGGTGAGTGGACCGCGCGCAGCCTGCGTCACCACACGGGAGGGACTGCTCGCCGACTCCCTGTGTGAGCACGGTGCGGAGCCCTAGTGGGCGGCGAACCTCGCGACGCTCATCGTCGCGGCCGTAGAGGGAGCCATGGCAACAACTGGGCCCGGCCGCGCCCCAACAGCTTGGGCTTCAGGTGCCCAGCGCGGCACGGACCGCCTTGACCCGCTCCTGCGTGAACACTCCGCTCTGCAGGAGCGGCAGGATCGACAGCACACCGCTGGACGAGCCCCAGCTGCCCTCGTCGATGACCCGGAAGTTGACCCACCAGGCCGGCGCCGGCTTCTCCAGCCCGCAGGCCGCCGCCAGCGCGGCCAGCACACGTTCGATCACCTCGGCCCGTACCTCCGGCTGCCAGGCGGCCTCCATGACGGCGAGGTCGATCACCATCACGTCGAGTTCCGGGTCGGCGTCCGCCAGCAGTCGGCCGCCGATGGCCATCATGTCCCGCTCGCGCTCGACGAAGTGCACCTGGAACCCGGGCCGGGCGGCCGGAGCGAACTGGCCCACCTCGGGCACCAGTACCGCGTCCGTCAGCGTCTCGGCCAGCTCGCGGCGCTGCTCCAGGCTCAGGCGCCCCTTGGGTGTGTTCACGGTGATGATGGTCACGACATCCTCCTATGACAGTCGTTATAAACTGAAGGCTACACCCCCATGACGATCGCCAACACGCTGGGAGCCGCTCGGATCCCAGCAGGGAGCCTTTGCCGCATCTGCGTGAGAGCCCTGATGGTCAGGAGGCCGCGGCGGTGATGTGTGAGCGTTCGTCGCTGACACCGGCCAGCAGGGCGACCTCCTCGCGGCGCAGCCCGGGCACGCGGCGGGCCCCGCCGCCGGAGGGCAGTCCGGCGGTGTCGGGGGTGAGGCGTGCGCGATGGGAGCGCAGGAAGTTGCCGAGTTCGCTGTTGTGCTCCGTCTCTCCAGTATTGGCGGGGTGTGAGGGCGATGCGTGGCATGAGGGTGGCCCAGCTGGACCCAGGTTCGCCTGGCTGCTCATTTCATGCGCACTCGACCCGACGAGGCAGAGAAGATGGTCGTCGGCCTCGCAGACACCGAAGCCGCAGCACACATGGAAACCGCCCCCGGGCTTGCCCACCAAGCACGCCAAGGCAGCTTCGAAGCCACTGCCGAACTGCCGCTGCACTGTATGGGATTCAGCGGGGTGGGGCTGTTTGCGGTTGGCCTGTCGTACCGCGATCCGGATGCCCGGCAGTCCGGCTGTGGCCGCCAGCAGCCGGGGCAGCGTGTGGCCTTCAGGTCGTCGGACATCCCCAGAGCGAACACCTGCCGGGCGGTGGCGGGGTCGAACATGTCCCGGCCGGTGACCGCGCCCTGGATCACGAGGGCGGGTTCGATACGGCGGGCCAGTTCGAGCGCCCGGCGCGTGGGCTCAACGCCCTTGCGGGTGCGGATGAACAGTTCGGCGCCGAAGAGCCTGCGCAGGCGGCCCGAGCGCGGCAGCCGGCGAGCGCACGGCGGCTGCCGACGACGAACTGGCACGGGGTGGTCGCCGGGTCACCGGCGAACGCCTCGATACGCCGGCCGACGTGATGCGCGATGGTCCGGATGGAGCGCTGGAGGGTCCGCCGGCCCCAGTACTCAGCGGAACCGGCCCATGCGCCGAAGAGGAGCGGACGCGCGGCGCGTGCAGACCGGCCCGGTCGGCGTCGACCCTGAACGTCGCGGTGTCTGCGTTGCCCGGCGCACCGCCGATGGCGGTAACCGCCGTGCCGCCGGTGGCCAGCGCGGGCGGGGGCGGCTTGGCATAGCCCACCAGGAGGGAGTCGCTGGTTGCGTATATGTCCAGGCGTAGGTATTGGCCTTCGCGCAGATCCCCGGGGTTCCCGGTTGAATCGCCTGTCCCCGCCGGCGGTCGGCGGGGACAGGCCCGGCCCAGTCTCCGACGCCCCGGAAGCCACGTGTTCTCGGCCGGCACGGCCAGGGCCGTCATCGTCAGCACCACGGGCTGGGTCGCCTTCCACGGGCGACCCGGTGCGCCTGGACCGTGAGCAAGCGCTACCGGCGGGGGCACCGCGTTACGGGATGGTCCTCGGGCGGGCCCGGCCTTCCGCCGAGCCCGCCCCCCGACCCCTACCGGAGTCGGACCTGTGTCATGCCGTCACCGTTGCCGTGTCAGCAGACCCGGACGGTAGGGCAGGAGTCCGTAGTCGCCGCCTGAGTTGGGGCTGCGCCCCTGGTAGAGCAACTGCAGGTTGCAGGGATCGACGGTCATGGTCTGATCAGGGCTGGTGCGGAGCAGTTCGCCGTGGCTGATGTCGTTGGTCCAGGTGGCGCCACTGTTGGCCTTGCCGGCGAAGGGATTGCTCTCGGTCGCGGCCTGGGGCGTCCATGAGCCGTTCAGACTGGTGGCCGTGAACGAGCGGAAGTAGCGGTGGCCCTGCGCGCCGATAGCCTCGACGATCATGAGGTAGCGGTTCTGGCCTTGCAGCTTGTAGACCTGCGGGGCTTCGAACAGGTTGTTCTTCGTGTCGCTCATGATCACGGTCGAGGTCGAGCCGAAGCTGCCCGGGAAGTTCCCGATCGGCATGCTGGCCCGGTAGATCTTGCCGTTGTCACCGGCGAAGAACAGGTACATGTTCGTCCCGTCACCGATGAGCGTCTGGTCGATGGGCCCGGTGTCGGAGCCGGAGATGCTTCCGGAGAAGAGCACCTGCTCGGACGACCAGCCGTTCGGGTTGGTGGGGTCGCTCGACGTCCGGTAGGAGAAGGCGGTCCTGCCCCATTGGTAGGCGAGTACCCAGATGTTCTTCGGTGCGAAGTAGAAGAGCGTGGGCGCGACGGTGGAAGTCGACATCGTGTTCTGGCTGGCCGAGGCCATCTCCGACCAGTTGGTGAACAGGCCGAAGTTCATCGAACCCCAGCGCGTCCCCGTGTCGTGCGTCGTCGCGTAGACGAGTTGCCTGCCGTTGTAGGGGACGACGGTGAAGTCCTTGAGCGAGACCCACCCCGGCTTGGGCTGCGCCAGCGCGCCCGTTGATGTCCAGCGGTATGTCGATGGAAGATCGCACGGGCCGGGGTTGCCGGCGCCGACCTTGACGAACTGCCACTGCTGGTTGGTGCCGCCCCAGTCGTCGTACTGGACGACGTTCGCGTTGTCGGCGGTGGAGGCACCTTGCACTTCGAGAGCCTTGTTGCTGTGGCGCGAGATGAGCCGCACGTAGCCGTCCGAGCTGTCGGCCAGCCGCCACTGCTGGTTGGTGGCGTTCAGGTCGGCCCACTGGACGATCGAGCCGCCGTTCGCGGTGGACCAGTTGTGGACGTCCAGCACCTTGCCCGAGTGTCGGGACTTGATGCGGTAGTAGCCCTCCCCGGAATCGACGAACTGCCATTGCTGCTGGTTCTGATCGTTCCTGGTCCACTGGGTGATGCGGGCGCCGTCGCTGGTCGCCATGTTGTAGACGTCCAGGGCTTTGCCGCTGTTGCGGTTGACCAGCACATACGAGGCGTTGGGGTCTACGGTCGCCGCGCGGGCGGGCTGGGCACCGAGGAAGGTCGCCACGAGCAGCAAGGGCGCGAGCACGGCGAGTAAGCGTCTTAGGTGGACCGGGGACGGGTGGCGAAACCACATCAGAGGGCCTCCTTGGGGGCGGGGTGAGGTGACGCCGATGGAACGGCGGAGCGGCCGTACGGGGGAGGGGCGGACGATTTCGAAACTTTCGAAGAGCCTTCCGAACCTTTGACGCCACAAGCTAGGAATGCGGGGCCATCTGGTCAAGGTCTGTCGCCGATCTGTCTACAAACAGTTCCTCCAAGGGCCGTGCGGATGGGAAGTTGAACAAGCGGCGTCCGCCAACTCGTCCTGGTCCCGGCCTTACGGCATCCGCCGACGGTGGCGGCGCAGGGGTCGTCGTCCTGCTCGACCTATTCCGAATGTTTCGGATTGCGAGCAGAAATTTTCTCTGCGGTGAGGATTGACGATAACCGTCAATCCCTCAATCATCCCTCTCTGAGCGACCGGCCGTAGTTCGGCATTTCGAACTGCGTCGGCCCTGAGCGAGCTGTGCCAACCGGCAGATCCACGCACAGCCCCACCGTAGATCCGCGCACAGCCGCACCGTAGATCCGCGCACCAAAGCACCTGCGCCACCCCGTTTCGTTCCGGTGAGGTTCGCACCAGCGCATCCTGGCTCTTCGTGCAGTTGGAGAGGTACGCGACGCCGCGTGACGGTCCCCCGGTGAGCCGCAATGGAGTACCCCATGCCTGTGTCGAAACACCGCCGGCACCCGCCGTAGGTCAGCCGACGGCCGACCGGGTGCCGTCTCGTGCCGGTTGAGATCGTCCCGGTCCCATGACCGCGGTGTCCGGCGATTCCGTGCTGCCCGGGTTCCGGCCCGCCCGCCCCGTCCGTCTGCCGAGTGGGAGCGGATGACGCATTCCCCTGCGCTTCAGTCCTTCCGTGATTTCTACCTTGGAGGCACAGTCATGGGCTCGTATGCCCTTCCCAGACCCGTTATCCGCCGGAAGATCCGCGGCCTGCTGTTGGCGCTGGTCGTCGGCGTCCTCGGTGTGGTCACCGCACTGGTCACGCCGCCGACCGCACACGCCGCGGAGAACACGCTCGGCGCCGCGGCGGCGCAGAGCGGCCGCTACTTCGGCACCGCCATCGCCTCGGGCAGGCTGGGCGACTCGGCGTACACGTCGATCGCGAGCCGTGAGTTCAACTCGGTGACAGCCGAGAACGAGATGAAAATCGACGCCACCGAACCGCAGCGGGGCCAGTTCAACTTCGCCGCCGGCGACCGCGTCTACAACTGGGCGGTGCAGAACGGCAAGCAGGTGCGCGGCCACACCCTGGCCTGGCACTCCCAGCAGCCCGGCTGGATGCAGAGCCTCAGCGGCAGCAACCTGCGCCAGGCGATGATCGGCCACATCAACGGCGTGATGGCCCACTACAAGGGCAAGATCGCCCAGTGGGACGTCGTGAACGAGGCCTTCGCCGATGGCAGTTCGGGAGCACGGCGCGACTCCAACCTGCAGCGCACCGGCAACGACTGGATCGAGGTCGCCTTCCGCACTGCGCGCGCCGCCGACCCGGCCGCCAAGCTCTGCTACAACGACTACAACGTCGAGAACTGGACGTGGGCCAAGACCCAGGCCATGTACGCCATGGTCCGGGACTTCAAGCAGCGCGGCGTACCGATCGACTGCGTCGGCTTCCAGGCGCACTTCAACAACGACAGCCCCTACAACAGCAACTTCCGGACCACCCTGCAGAGCTTCGCCGCCCTCGGCGTCGACGTGGCCATCACCGAACTCGACATCCAGGGCGCCTCGGCCACGACCTACGCCAATGTGACCAACGACTGCCTGGCCGTCCCGCGCTGCCTCGGCATCACCGTCTGGGGCGTGCGCGACACCGACTCCTGGCGACCGCAGCACACACCGCTGCTGTTCAACAGCGACGGCAGCAAGAAGCCCGCCTACACCGCCGTCCTCAACGCACTCAACGGCGGCTCCTCCACACCCTCTCCGGGTTCCGGACCGATCAAGGGCGTTGGCTCGGGCCGCTGCCTGGACGTGCCCGGCACCAGTACCACCGACGGCACCCAGCTCCACCTGTGGGACTGCCACAACGGCACCAACCAGCAGTGGACGTACACCACCGCCGGTGAGCTCAGGGTCTACGGCAACAAGTGCCTGGACGCCGCCGGCACCGGCAACGGCACCAAAGTCCAGATCTACAGCTGCTGGGGCGGCGACAACCAGAAATGGCGCCTCAACTCCGACGGATCCATCGTCGGCGTCCAGTCCGGCCTCTGCCTCGACGCCGTCGCAAGCGGCACCGCCAACGGCACCCTCATCCAGCTCTACTCCTGCTCGAACAGCGGCAACCAACGCTGGACCCGCACCTGAGGGGACCTGCCCACAGACGAAAGGGTGAATCGATGAAGACCTACGGTGCGGCTTCCCCCGCCCCTCCGCGCAGACATCGCTGGTGGTCCCGGGTCGCCGCCCTGGTGGCGGCGACCCTCGCCATCGGCATGCTCGCCGCGGTGAATCCGACGCCCGCCGAGGCGGCGACGGTGGACACCAATGCCTGGTACGTCCTGGTCAATCGCAACAGCGGCAAGGCGCTGGACGTCTCCGGCACGTCCACCGCCGACGGCGCGCGCGTCGGCCAGTGGACGCGCAGCGACGGAAATAACCAGCAGTGGCAGTTCGTGGACTCCGGCGGCGGCTTCTACCGCCTCAAGGCCCGGCACTCGGGCAAGGTTCTCGACGTGGCCGGCGCCTCGACCGCGGACGGTGCCGCGATCCAGCAGTGGGCCGACCACAACGGGGCCAACCAGCAGTTCCGCCTGTCCGACTCCGACGCGGGCCACGTCCGGCTGATCAACCGCACCAGCAGCAAGGCGGTGGAGGTCCAGGGCGCCTCCACCGCCGACGGCGGCAACGTCGTCCAGTACACCGACTGGGGCGGCGCCAACCAGCAATGGCAGATGATCAAGCTGTCGTCCGGTGGTGGCGCAGGCGGCTGCGGCAGCGCCCCAACTCTGGCGAGCGGTACGCACACGATCCAGAGCGGCGGCAAGAGCCGCAGCTTCATCCTCAGGGTTCCCGCCAACTACGACAACAGCCGCCCCTACCGGCTGATCTTCGCGTTCCACTGGCGGGGCGGAACCGCCGGCGACGTCGCCTCGGGTGGCACGAGCGGGAGCGCCTGGTCCTACTACGGCCAGCAGGAACAGTCGAACAACAGCGCGATCCTCGTCGCCCCCCAGGGCCTCGGCAACGGCTGGGCCAATTCGGGCGGTGAGGACGTCACCTTCGTCGACGACATGATCCGGCGCATCGAGGGCGGCCTCTGTGTCAACCCGGCACAGCGTTTCGCCACGGGATTCAGCTGGGGCGGCGGCATGAGCTACGCACTCGCGTGCAGCCGGGCGAACGTCTTCAGGGCCGTCGCGGTCATCTCCGGCGCTCAGATCAGCGGGTGCAGCGGCGGCAACCAGCCCATCGCCTACTTCGGAATCCACGGCATCAGCGACTCCGTCCTCAACATCGGGCAAGGACGGTCCCTGCGCGACAAGTTCGTCAGCAACAACGGCTGCACCCCCCAGAGCCCGCGCGAGCCCGCGCCGGGCAGCCGAACGCACATCACCACCACCTACTCGGGCTGCCGTGCCGGATACCCGGTCCAGTGGGCCGCGTTCGACGGGGGCCACATACCCGGTCCGGTCGACGGCTCCACCGGCGAAAGCGGCGTCGCCACCTGGACCAAAGCAGAGATCTGGAGGTTCTTCGCACAGTTCCAGTGACACCCGCACCACGGGGTGGAGCCAGGTCCAGCCTGGCTCCACCCCGTGGACGTCTGCCCTGGGCCCTAGAAGAAGCCCAGCTTCTTCGGCGAGTACGACACCAGCAGGTTCTTCGTCTTCTGGTGGTACACGGCCTCGCCCACCTCTGACCTGCGGCAACGGATGGAATCTCCTTGCGGATAGCTGAGTTGGTCCGCACCTGGTCCGGATCTTGGTGCGCGGTGCCAAGTCATGCCCGTGGTACTACATGGCACATGTCGTAGAACCCGGCCACGGGCGTCCAGTTGGTCCAGGGTGAGCGCGTAAGTCCAGGTCAGAGCCTTGTGACGTGAGTGCGTCCGTGGGGTTGGTGACTCGCCTGTGATTGCTCGTGACACGTGAGGACCCTCGTCGGCTTGCTCCGGCGAGGGTCTTGCACAGACGGGGACCGCGTCCGCACGCCGATGGCAGCCGAGGAACGGGCACGCGCGCATGGTCTCGTCCTGCGGGTTCCAGGAAGGAACCGGTATCCCGAGACGAGGGTGCTCTTTCGGAGGGGGACAGCGGCTCAGAAGAGAACGCTGGAATTGCCGGGTGATTGATGCCGGGCAAGGACCCGGGCGGGCATCATCATCACCATGCTCATCGGCATCGTCGGCGGTCTGCCCGGCGGCTGGCTCGGCAAGGTCATCTTCGGCGTCGACTCCATCGACGGGTTCTTCGATCTCTCCACCTGGATCGCCGCGATCGCCGGCTCCGTCATCCTGCTCGCCCTCTACCGCCTCGTCACCGGCAACCGGCATTCGCACCATCACCCGACCCGCTGAAGGCACAACGCCTCTGGACAGCTCGTGCCTGGCCCAGGCCGGCTTTCAGGTGCTGGGCGACGCGGACAGCGGGGTTCCGGGGCTGCGGGTGACCGAGGTGTCTGCGGGCGCTTTGGTCAGCTGGACGGCCTCGGGCGGGTTCACCGCGCTCGCCCGTGACCAGGCAGGCCGTGCTGCAGACCGCAGTAGGAGGACTGCTGGTCCACACTGCACACACCGTCACCGACACGCCTGATGGCGGTGGGCGTGGTGGTGCTCGCCGAAGCGGCCCTGCCACGAGGCGACAGGGCGAGGCGCAGCTGCGTTTCCTTGGCGCAGCGGCGGCTTTTCGCGCAGCGTGCCGATTGACCACCCTTCCTGAGGCGTTTGAACGCCGAGTGAATCAATATCTGTTCCCGAGGGATCAGTTTTTGGGGGGCCGCGCAGCGGGGGTTTTTGTCGCGAAGAGCAGAGCGGTATTATCCAACGTGCACGGGCCGTTCCGCGTGCTACTGTCTATCTCAGTTGCAGTTGTGGTTCCCAAAACTTCGAGTGCCCCCCGCCAGGCTTCTGCCGGTCGGGAGCACTTTTGTATTTCCGGTCATTTCCGGGCGGGGTAATCATCGCGGCGACACGGCGTCCGCGTGGTGCGGACGCCGATGTACTGCCCCAAGGAGATATGACATGGCTGCTGGTACCGTGAAGTGGTTCAACGCGGAAAAGGGCTTCGGCTTCATCGAGCAGGACGGTGGCGGCGCCGACGTGTTCGCCCACTACTCGAACATTGCCGCGCAGGGCTTCCGTGAGCTGCTCGAGGGCCAGAAGGTGACCTTCGACATCGCGCAGGGCCAGAAGGGCCCGACGGCCGAGAACATCGTTCCGGCCTGATGCTCGCGCTCAATCCGTAGCTGGGGCCCGCATCCTTCGGGGTGCGGGCCCCAGCTGCACGCGTATCCCGCAGCCGCTTTCACCCGCGGGACGACCCGGAGGAATCCGCAGTAGGCATCACAAGCGGTTCCTCCCTCAGGGCGCAGACGCATCCTGAAGAGCTGCACCGCAGCCGGCGCCCGGATCTCAAGGTCCTTATCGCGTCACCCATTTCAGCACCTGTGCCCGATGTTTCCTCCAGCCAGATCTGCTTTCTGTTGTCACCGGTCCATACCTGTAATTCTCCATGCCATTCATCCAGCGGAATTCCTTGATATGTGCCACATCGAGGAAGGTTCCGCATGAACCGCACGTACACGAACGACCGCTCCGCCCGCTCCCGTGACGGCCGTGCCGACGCTGGAAGGGGCGGCGGTTACGGCTCACCGGCACCGCGTCGTACCGGCGGGCCCGTGCGCTCCGGCGGTTACGGCCGCCGGCCCAACGCGGTCCAGGGCGAGTTCGCGCTGCCCAGGACGATCAACCCTGCGCTGCCCGCCGTCGAGGCGTTCGCCGACCTCGGCATGCCCGAGCAGCTCCTGGCCGAACTCGGCAAGCAGGGTGTGACCGTACCGTTCCCGATCCAGGGAGCGACGCTGCCGAACTCCCTGGCGGGCCGTGACGTACTGGGCCGCGGGCGCACCGGTTCCGGCAAGACCCTCGCCTTCGGCCTCGCCCTGCTCGCCCGCACCGCTGGACGGCGTGCTGAGCCCCGCCAGCCGCTCGGGTTGATCCTCGTACCGCAGCGTGAGCTGGCGCAGCAGGTGACCGACGCGCTCACACCGTACGCCCGCTCCGTCAGGCTGCGGCTGGCCACGGTGGTGGGCGGGATGTCGATCGGCCGGCAGGCCGGCGCGCTGCGGGGCGGGGCCGAGGTCGTCGTCGCGACGCCCGGACGGCTCAAGGACCTCACCGACCGCGGCGACTGCAGGCTGAACCACGTGGGCATCACCGTGCTGGACGAGGCCGACCAGATGGCTGACATGGGCTTCATGCCGCAGGTCACCTCGCTGCTCAACCAAGTGAGTCCGGAGGGGCAGCGGATGCTGTTCTCCGCCACCATGGACCGTAACGTCGACCTGCTGGTGCGCCGCTATCTGACCGACCCCGTCGTGCATTCGGTCGACCCGTCGGCCGGTGCGGTCACGACGATGGAGCACCACCTCCTGCACGTCCACGGCGCCGACAAGCACGCCGCCACGACCGAGATCGCTGCCCGCGACGGCCGCGTGATCATGTTCCTGGACACCAAGCACGCCGTCGACCGGCTGACCCAGGACCTGCTCAACTGCGGGATGCACGCCGCCGCGCTGCACGGCGGCAAGTCGCAGCCGCAACGCACCCGCACACTGGCGCAGTTCAAGACGGGGCGCACGTCACCGTGTTGGTGGCAACCAATGTCGCGGCGCGCTGATGGTGCTCTTTGAGCACCCCCTGCTCAGGGGTGTCCCCACAGCTGCTCGCGATTCTCCAGCTGTGGAATGACCTCCTGGGGCAGGGGCCTGTTTGTCCTCGGCTGATGATTAGGTCTGGTTCGCGATCCGGCGGCCGAGCTGTTCGAGGAACTCCTGCAAGCTGGACGCGGTGACCTCGGAGCGGGGCCGTACTCACGGAAGTGCTCCGCCGCCGTCGCACGTGAGTGGATGAAGCACCCGCTGTCGACGTCGGGCAGCGAGGCCTCACCGATCACCCAGTAGAGCGGGGTGGGCCGTTCGCGGGTGGGGCTGAGCTGGGGCTATGACAGAACTCAAACCGCCGTTCCCAATCATGGAGATCATTACCCGACTGCGTGCATAGCGCAAGCATGTGGGCCTCGGGCCCTCCGAAACAGTGCCGCTCCGCCGACCTGATCGGCTGCAGCGTCATGGGCTTTCTCGTTACTCCACAGCGCGGCCGATGAGTTTGTGGCTCCCGGCCGGTCCAAGCTCGTGACACCCTAGGAAAGGACACTGCCATGTCGGAGCTTCTCGTCGACTTCATCACCTCCCTCGACGGCTACGCATCGGGAGAGGGATGGCCCGGGTTCTGGGGCCTCGAGGGCCCGGAGTACCTCGCATGGCTTGGCGAGCAGCCCGAGGCCACCTACCTGATGGGAGCGAACACCTACCGCCTGATGTCGGGCTTCGCCGCAGGCGAGGTCCCGAATGGCCAGGACGAGTTCAGGCCCGAAGAAGAGGCGTCCGTCGACGAGCTCACGCAAGCGTCCAAGGTGGTGTTCTCCTCCTCACTCGAGGAGCCACTGACGTGGGCCAACTCCACGCTTGTCCGTGACGACGCCGTCGAGGCGGTCCGCGCCATGAAGTCGAGTGGCTCGGGGCTCCTCAGTACGATCGGCAGCCTCAGCCTGTGCCGGTCCCTGCTACGAGCCGGACTCGTCGACCGCTTCCGGGTCGTGATGTTCCCGGTGATCACCGGGGCCACGGGCGAGGAACGTATCTACGACGGCTATCCGGACGTTGCCCTCGAGATGATCGAGCACCGCACCTTCGACGGCCGCATCCAGCTGGTCGAGTACAAGCCCCGCGTGCTCGAGCACCCGCCGCTCGGCGTCCCTGCGTGACGTCGCCCCATCCGCCGGTATGGGCGGCCGCCAGGCCGGCGCCGGCGGCTTCGGTCGCTGGGCCCTCACACGCGCTCTTCACTCCCCAGATTCGCCACACGCTTCAAGACGCAACGAAGTGGAGGGAAGACCGTCCCTGGCCGATTTCAGAGATCCTCATCAGCGCGGCATCCACGTCGACAATCTCGACCTGGTCGTCAACGTCGATCCGCCGACCGACCACAAGGACTACCTCCACCGCGGCGGCCGTACCGCCCGCGCCGGCGAGTCCGGCAGCGTCGTCACCCTCGTCACACCGAACCAGCGCTGAGGCATGGTCCGCCCCATGGCGGACGCCGGAATCCGGCCGCAGACCACCCAGATCCGCTCGGGGGGCGAGGCCCTGAGCCGGATCACCGGCGCCCAGGCCCCGTCCGGCATCCGGGCTGGAGGACGGGGCCGAGGTCCGGCCGGTCGTCATCACCGCACCGGTGGCCGAACGCCCCAAGCGCAGCGCCTCCTCCCGAGGTCGACGCCGCCCCTCCTCGGCTACCCGGCGCACCCCCGACGCCAGTCCGTCCTCGACGCGGTGGCCTAGAACCTTCGTGACCGTGAAGCTGACCCATCTCTACAGGAGGCACCTTTTGACACTGGTCAGACGCAGCCCCGCCCGGCGGACGCCGACCCGATGCACAGGACGGCGGAGGAGGTCATGGACGCGGCCGGACCGAAGGTCTGTGACGACATGAGCGTCGAGGTGGCGCTGGCCGTCATGGCCGCCGCACGCTCGGGCCGACTGGTCGTCTGCGACCAGGACGAACAGCGCATCGGCCTGGTGACCCGAACCGACCTCACCGCCGTCCGCGAGAGCGGCGCTCACGCGGACCGCGTCCGCCTGCGCGACATCCTCGGCGACCACGGATCGTTCGCCTCCCCCGTGACCACGATGGGCGAAGCCGAGCACGCGATGCGCTCCCGACGGCTCGGTGCCCTGCGAGTCGTAGACGAGCAAGGCAGCGCCCCGGGCATCCGCGCCCTCTCCCGCTGAACGCCTCGCCCCTGGTCGGACCGTTCTTCCCTTCTCCCTGTGAGGCCACATGCGCTGCGTCATCGCCCGCTTCCCCTTCGAGCTCACCAAGGGCGGAGTGCTGGAATCGATGAAGGGCATCAAGCCCGAACCGGTCACCGGAGAATCGGTGATCATCGGCCGCCACTACCCCGTGAAGCAAGTCGGCCAAGTCATCACCCGCCAGGACCGCCGTGACTTCAGCGCCGCCGAAGTCCTCCGGGCCATGACTCAGCTCGGCTTCACCTGCCGCGCCCTTCCCAAGGCCGCGCCTCTGGGCATCCCCAGCTCGCTGCAGCACGCCTGAGCGATGCTCGGCCCCCCGTGACGGTCTGACCGGGTAAACAGGCACAAGCCGACATCTGACCAGCAGTGTGGGCCCGACCGGTACGCCGGTCGGGCCCACACTGTGTGCAGCGGTTGCCGTCGCCGGCGCTCAGTGGTCGGAATAACTGAAGTCGCCCACGGTCCAGGCGCTGACGTCCTCGATCGCAACCCGGTACATCCCGCCTGTCTCCGGGATCCCCATAGCGCCCTGCAGGATCCGGGCGACATGGAAGTGCAGATGCGTAGGCGGCCCGTTCGTCGCGGGAGTGTTGAAGACAGCGGCGAACTCGCCCAAGCGGGCGGAATCCGTCAGTACCTCCGAGACCCTCTGTCGCCACACTGCTTCGGGAGCCAGCCGACCGGTGATGACAGCACCACCGGTGACCACGGTCAGGGACATCTGATTGCTTTGGCCGGACTCCACCAGGGCGGCGAGGTCAACCAGCAGTTCGTCAGGCTTCGACACGAGGCAGATTATATTCACCGGCCGTCCGGCTGCTTGAGCGGTGACGCTACCAGGCAAGGCAGGCGCTCATGGTCTCTTGCCGCCGGAGGCCCGGCGGGTGACCGTCGTGGTGTGGGCGAGGCGGTTGACCATGGGCCAACCGAAGCCCCCCGGTGCCGGTGTTCAGGTCAAGGGTGCGCATGCGCGGCGCATGCCGACCGCCGTCGTGGACGGCCACCTCGATGGCGTCGGGGTGCGCAGTCAGTTCCAGTGTGCAGCGGCCCCCGTCGTGGCGCAGGGCATTGGTGACGAGCTCGGACACGACCAGGACAACAGTGTCCGCTGCGTCAGGGGCCACGGCCGGCTGCCGCAAACCTTCGAGGAAGGCCCGCGCCGTATCGCGTGCGTCGGCAACGGCCGTTGCGGAACGGACAGCTGCGGTGTCGGCAATCACCATGATCATCAGGGTCACCCTGGTCTCTGGATCGTCCATGCCCTGCCCGTGCCTACCCACCCCCTGTGCCCGCCTCTCACCCGCCGACCCCGCAGAGCCACAGCGCTTGGCCGAAGGGGGGTGAGGACCACAGTCGACGCATGACGGCACCTGCTGCCGTGAGCCCGTGTCTCGGCAGCCCACGGTCTGCTCGGGTCGGGGGCCGTGCGGGGTTCGAGCAACCGGCCCATCCGCGACGATGCCACCGGCTGGGCGAGCACGAGAGAGTGGCCGCGGACGAGGAGGCAGATCCTCGTCACGGCGCTGAGGTGGCAGCAGGAGCGTCGACCCGCAGATCGCGGCACCCGAGTGCACACTTCTACGAGCTGCTCGATCATCCCGGGATCGTCGAGGGCGGCGCAGACCCTCGTGCCGTTCTTCGCGAGACGCAGTGTTGGCCGCTGCCCGCCGACGGTAGCCGCGGCGCGGTCGGCGACGTCACGCCCAGCCCGACGTGCTGCGCGGCGGTAGGGCACTGTGAGCGCCGGACTGAGCCTCGGAGCTGCTTGAACCACCATGGACCGGTCGAGGCGGATCACTTCGTCTTCGAGCGCGCGAAAATCTATGTCAGCTAAAGTAGACATTGGGCTGCGGTGTGGTTAAAGATTCTCTCGTAGCCGAGATCGAGCGAGGCCCGGCAGACATGAACTGCCGGTCAGCAGTGCAGCAGTTGCAGTTCGTAGGACGGTGCGGTGGTGGAGTTCCGAAGCCAGAGCGGTTGCAGGACGGCGACGGGACTGACGACCGGACCGGGTGGCCCGCTGATCAGGGGCCGCCATGAGCAGTACCGCAGTGGCAGTACCCGTAAGTGCAAGTTCGCAGTACCCAGCAGTGAAGTCAGTGAGCAGTACCTCGGTGAAGGCGTCGGCTGCGGGCGCGCGCACCGGGAGGTTCGGCAGTGGGGTTCTAAGCCAGAGCAGACGCAGGACGGGCGACGGGGCTGGCTGCCGAAGAGTGGCGCTGTTCGAGGCCACCAGCAGTTTGCGGTACCAGCAATTCGCAGTTTCCGTCAGTGAGTAGTTGATCAAGAGGGAGAACGGAGGAGCCGAGCGCCATCAGGATCGCCCGGGTGGAAGTCTTGGACCCGGGTACCGCAGGACATCGACAGTGAGGTGGTCTTCGGTCAAGCAACCGCGATCCCCGCGCCCCCGACAGCGTCTCGGTCGGGTCCGCGGAAACAGAGGGCCGGTGCAGTATCAGGGCCGGCAGATGGTGTAGTTCCTTCGGGGCCCTGGTGCCAGTACGGCGCCAGGGCCCCTCGGCGCGTTCCACAGAGAGGTGCAATGACAGCAGACGACACGTTCGGCCGTCTCGACGACGACGATTACCCCGCCTACACCATAGGCCGGGCCGCCGAGATGCTCGGCACCACACAGGGCTTCCTCCGCGCCATCGGCGAAGCCCGCCTCATCACCCCACTGCGCTCCGCAGGTGGCCACCGCCGTTACTCCCGCTACCAGCTGCGCATCGCCGCCCGGGCCCGGGAACTCGTCGATCGGGGCACCCCCGTCGAGGCCGCCTGCCGGATCGTCATCCTCGAAGACCAGCTCGAGGAAGCCCAGCGCATCAACGCCGAATATCGCCGCGCCGCCGAATCAGCGAACCCGACGGCAGCAGCATGAGATCAGCGTGCCTGTCAGCGTCGGCGGGCACCGCACGCACGGTCTCGTGTGCGGCGTGATCACTTCCTATGGTGACGCGGCGTGTGGGCGTGCAGCGTCTGCGTCAGCTGTCGTGGTTCGGAATTCCCTCTTGCCCGCGCCTCTGGTGTGGGCGTTTTGCTGTGCTGTGCCGCAGGGACCAGGGCGATCACCTCCGTCTGCCACATGGAGTGGATGTTGGAGGCCGCGGAGATCGAGCTGGAGCGGCGGGTGATCGCGCGGGAGGAACTGGTCGAGGCCCTGGCTGTGTCCGCCGCCGGGACGACTGCCGTGACCGAGGCGGAGCAGGAAACGGCGTGCTCACCGGTGCCGGGCTCGACGGTGCAGCCATGGCGGGACGGGCTGCCGGTGACGGTGCTGGCACCGGACTACCAGCGTGAACTGAACGGGTTCGGACGCGTACAACAACGACAACAGGGCCTCCAGGAACCGCTCGGAATGGGGTCGCACCCCCGAGCTACCAGGAGGCCCTGCCTTCATGCGCCTACACCGGGAAGATCACCCCGGCGGGAAACCTGTTCGACCCACACGTTCCATGATCGGTTGAGATACGGCTTCTGAGTTCAAGCCAGATGGTGTTGACGTCGAAATGGCGGGAGGGGAAGCGGCCGAAGCCAGTGTTCTTGCCGCACCGGATGTGGTCCTCGACGGTGGCGTGTCCGCGGTGGCGGACCTCAAGGAGCTGTGCGGAGCCGCCGCCGGAGTAAGGGATATCGGTAAGGAATACCTGGTGCCCCAGGCCCTCGTCGTGGTCGAACAGGGACAGTTGGGCGCCGGGGTGCGGTCGTTCGCGCCGCACGGTGATGCGGGTGCCGACCGGGTAACCGGCGAGGTCGACCATGCCGGTCACCCAGCTCGATGACCTCCTCGGCGAGCGATCCAACCAGACGAGGGTCGTCCTCGGCACCCCCGCGACCGGAGTTACCGACATCGGTGACAGCCTGCGTACGGTCGCCGGACGCATCGTCGACTGGAAGCTGCCCCCGTAGGCAACGCACGTGTCTACCGACAGGAAATCACGGGCGGAGTGCCGCGTGAGCGGCGAGTCGTCATCAGCGACTTCGTCAACTACCCAGCACGCCCGGAAGTCTGCCGGGAGGCCGTCGACCAGGCCGAGACACTGCTGCCCGGCGCGCCGGGCGTGACTCGCGCGGTCGTCCTCATTACCGACCCCACCCAATTGGCCCTGTGGCGGCCCCTATTGACGGGCGCCGAACGCACAACGGCTGCTCCCGTCGTGCTGCACCGACACGACCGCCGTACTCTGCGCGTCTGGGCCCAGCGTGTAGAGATGTTCCACACAGAGGACCGCCTGGACCGCCTCTACGGACTGACCGGTGGCTGGCCGCTCCTGGTGGACCGCGCCCACCGCCTGCACGGCTAAGTAGTGGACTCCGACGAGACGTTGCGCCGCTTGGGAGGCCTGGGCACGGCTCGGGCCGAGGCCCGCGCATTCGCGGAGGCGACGGGCCTGTACGCGGACCCGATGCTGGCGACGGGGTACCAGGCTCTCGCTGCGGAGTTCAAGGACGATCCGTCCGACCTGGAGAGCGCGGTGACCGCCGTGGCGGTCCAGGCCGGATTCGAAGATCAGGACGAGAACGAGGCCCGGTGGATCGTCACCTGCTTGGACACCCTCCAGGTCTTCGACCGCGAGGACGGCCAGCAGAGACTGGAACCGCTGCTCCGGGAGTGTCTGGCGCTCCAGAGGTGACTGACACGGCGACGTCCTCGCCGGGTTCGGCGCGACGAGGACGTCACAGCGGCAGAACGCCCTGCACACTGGAAACGTGGAGGGCGCTGCAAGCGATACCCCAGTCGGTCAGTAAGACCCGGCCCGGCAACAGGTGGCTGTCGCTCAGCGTCAGAGCGGCGAGTCGGCGGGCGCGGGTGGGGGCGATGTCGAGGACGCGCAGCGCCTCAGCGGTCTCCGGGCCGGCCCCGTCCGGCGCTTCCCGTCGTCCACGTCTTGATCAGCAGGTCCGAGCGGTCGTCCGGCTTGCTGGTGCTGGTGCTGGTGCTGGTGGGCGGCACTATGAGACCAGGACGGCGTCGGCTTGACGTCCCGGCACCGCGTTGAATCGTGCCGGATCGCTGGGCAGCTGTGCGTCCCCCTGTGGGATCACCGAATCCCGACGAGTTGCCGAGCTGGGGCCTTGGTACGCATGCCGTGCTCCCCGTTAACTCGACGGCGAGACGGACAGCTGCGAGAGTTCCGCGCTACCGTCCGGGACCACGCCGATGGCCTGTTCAGGCGCGACTTCATGCGTCTCCGTCCGAACAGGCCTTGGGCGGCGAACTCTCATTGTGCTGTCCCCTAGTCCGGCCAGCGGCCCACTGTGGCGCTGGGGGCGACAGAGGTGCGCATCGTCTGCTACGACCCAACTGATTGTCTGAGGCTGTGCCGCACAGTGTGTGTTGTTCGCCGTGACTCGCAACGCGCTGCAATACACATAGGAAGCGACGGCTCAAAGACCGGTACCAGTGCCCCGGCCCGTCTTTTCCGTCACTCAGGCCAGCCCTCTGAGCAGCGCTTCATCGGGTCCGAGCCATGTCTGGGCGTCCAGTACGGGGGCGTGTGACAAGCATGGAAGGGCCGCCCGCTCTTGATCTCCCCGGACGGGTTGGGGCATTAGTCGCCACCGTCCCGCCGAGGTTGGTCAGGCCAAGCGAGTCCGCTCCTTGGTCCGTGACTGGTCCGGAAGATCCGCCTCAGGCATAGGCGTATCGGGATAAAAAGGCCAGCCCGGGAGTGGTGTGACGCGTTGGCGATGGAGGCGCCTAGAGGGCAAAGGCCCAGCTGGGCGCCCACTTCAGGCGCCCTAGAAGAACCCAAGTTTCTTGGGCGAGTAGCTACAAAGAATGTTCTTCGTCTGCTGGTAGTGGTCCAGCATCATCTTGTGGGTCTCGCGGCCGATGCCCGAGCCCTTGTAGCCGCCGAACGCCGCGTGCGCGGGGTACGCGTGGTAGCAGTTCGTCCAGACGCGGCCCGCCTGGATGGAACGGCCCGCGCGGTAGGCGGTGTTGGCGTCCCGCGTCCAGACACCCGCCCCGAGGCCGTACAGCGTGTCGTTGGCGATCTTGATCGCGTCGTCGAAGTCGTTGAACGCGGTGACGGAGACGACCGGCCCGAAGATCTCCTCCTGGAAGATCCGCATGCGGTTGTCGCCCTCGAAGATCGTCGGTTGGACGTAGTATCCGCCCTTCAACTCGCCGTCGTGCTCGATGCGTTCGCCCCCGGTGAGGACCTTCGCCCCCTCCTGCCGGCCGATGTCCAGGTAGGAGAGGATCTTCTCCAACTGGTCGTTGGAGGCCTGGGCGCCGATCATGGTGTCGGTGTCCAGCGGGTGCCCGGTCTTGATCTGCTGGGTGCGGGCGACGGCCGCCTCCATGAACTCGGCGTAGTGGCCGCGCTGCACGAGCGCCCGCGACGGGCAGGTGCACACCTCGCCCTGGTTGAGCGCGAACATGGTGAAGCCTTCGAGGGCCTTGTCACGGAAGTCGTCGTTCGCCGACCACACGTCGTCGAAGAAGATGTTCGGCGACTTCCCGCCGAGTTCGAGGGTCACCGGCGTGATGTTCTCCGAGGCGTACTGCATGATCAGACGCCCGGTCGTCGTCTCGCCCGTGAACGCCACCTTCGCCACCCGCGGGCTCGACGCCAGCGGCTTGCCCGCCTCCACCCCGAACCCGTTGACGATGTTCACCACACCCGGCGGCAGCAGATCCGCCACCAGGCTCAGCCAGACATGGATCGACGCCGGGGTCTGCTCGGCCGGCTTGAGTACCACCGCGTTGCCCGCCGCCAGCGCGGGCGCCAGTTTCCATGTCGCCATGAGGATCGGGAAGTTCCACGGGATGATCTGGGCGACCACACCCAGAGGCTCGTGGAAGTGGTACGCCACCGTGTCGTCGTCGAGCTCCGCCAGCGAACCCTCCTGCGCCCGGATCGCCCCTGCGAAGTACCGGAAGTGGTCGATGGCGAGCGGGATGTCGGCGGCCAGCGTCTCGCGCACCGGCTTGCCGTTCTCCCAGCTCTCCGCGACCGCCAGCTTCTCCAGGTTCGCCTCCATCCGGTCGGCGATCTTCCGCAGGACGTCCGACCGCTCGGTCACGGACGTACGCCCCCACCCGGGCGCGGCCGCGTGCGCCGCGTCCAACGCCCGCTCCACGTCCTCACTCGTGCCCCGCGCGATCTCCGTGAACGGCAGCCCGTTCACCGGGCTCGGGTTCTCGAAGTACTGCCCCCGCGCCGGCGGCACGTACTCACCCCCGATGAAGTGGTCGTAGCGCGCCTCGTAGGAGACGACCGCGCCGTCCGTACCGGGTGCTGCGAAACGGGTCATGGATACCTGCCTCCCGGGAAGTGCCACCCGCCCTTGGGCAGCTCTCGCGAGGAGGCTAGAAATCCGAAAGTTGCAACGACGTTGCGGCGCCCCCCTTACGCGAGCAGCTCCTCGATGAGACGGGGCTCGGCGCCCGGGCACTGCTCAGGGGCACCGAAGCCGCCACCCCGGTGGTGCCGTCAGTTCCGACTCCAGTTCGCGCAGCCGCGCCCGTACCGCCGGCGTCGGTCGCACCACCGCGAGGGCCCGCCAAACGTCCAGGTCGTCCTCACCCCACGGCGCGTGCGCCCACTCCGCCAGGAGGTCGGGGTCGCGGCGGCCGATCAGGGCCGCACGCAGCCCCTCGGCCAGCCTGTGCCGCAGCCGTACGACCGCCGGGGCCTGCGAACCGGGCAGCAGCGGACCCCCGTACGACGCCACGGCCGCAGTGATCGCGCCCGTCTCCAGCCTCCGTTCCACCACCGCCACATCGGACTCCACCGCAACCGTGAGCCGGTACGGACGCGAACCCAACAACCCCGGCCCGAGCAGCCGGCGCAGCCGGGCCAGTTCGGCCCGCAGCGTCACCGGTGTCACCGACTCGTCCTCGTACAGCGCGCACAGCAACTCGTCCCCGGACAGCCCTTCCGGGTGCCGGGCGAGCAGCACCAGGATCTCGCTGTGCCGACGGCTGAGCCTGATCTTCCGTCCGCCGACGAGGAGTTGGGCCTCGTCACGGCCCAGAGCGGCCAGTTCGAGGGCGTCGGGTGAGGCTGGGGGAGGGGTGAGCAGGGCGAGTTGGGACTCCGCCGCCCGGGCCACGGCCTGGACGAAGCCCAGGCTGTGCGGATGCGCCAGGCCGTCGCCGCCGGTGATGTCTATCGCCCCGAGCACTCGCCCGGTGCGCGGGTCGTGCACGGGCGCCGCCGCGCACGTCCACGGCTGCACCCGCCGTATGAAGTGCTCGGCCGCGAACACCTGCACGGGCCGGTCCAGGGCGACCGCCGTGCCCGGAGCGTTCGTACCGACCGCGGACTCCGCCCAGCGCGCCCCCGGCACGAAGTTCATCCGGTCCGCCCGCCGTCTCGTCGCCGAGTCCCCTTCCACCCACAGCAGTCTGCCCTGTGCGTCGCACACCGCCAGCAGATGCTCGCCGTCCGCCGCGAACGTGCCCAGCAACTCGCGGACCAGCGGCATCACCCGCGCCAGCGGATGTTCCGCGCGGTAGGAACCCAGGTCACCGTCCGTCAGCTCCACCCGCGCGGTGCCCTCCGGTCCGACACCCGCCCGGGCCGAACGCCGCCACGAGTCGGCCACCACGGAACGCACCGGTCGCGCCACCGTTCCCTGCTGGGTGAACGCCTCATGGGCGCGGCGCAGCACCCGCACTCGTTCGACGGGGTCGGCTCCCGGTTCCAGAGCCACCCAAGGATCGGTCAACTCGGCCTCCCGGAAAGGCGTGCACAGCGGGAACCATCGTCACGCCGGACGCACGCCCCGACAAGCCGCGCGCCCCCGCTTCCCGGCTCGCGTCGCCTCAGACGGCGTTGACGAGACGTATGTAGCGAGCCCAGTCCCAGTGCGGCCCCGGATCGGTGTGGTCGGTGCCCGGGACTTCGTGGTGGCCGATGATGTGGGCGCGGTCCTTCGGTATGCCGTACCTGCCGCAGATCGCCGCGGTGAGTGCCGCGGACTGCTCGTACATGGCGCCGGTGAAGTACTCGGGCCGGTCCACCCAGCCCTCGTGCTCGATGCCTATGCTCCGCGCGTTGTAGTCCCAGTTGCCGGCGTGCCAGGCGATGTCGCGCTCACGCACACACTGGGTGACCCGGCCGTCGGTCGACCGGAGGACATAGTGTGCGGAGACCTGCTTCGCCGGATTCCAGAAGACGGGCAGGGTGTTCTTGTACGTCGTCTGCGTCACATGGATGATCACCAGGTCGACGAGTCGGGCGGTCGGATGGTCGGCCGCCGTGTAGTTGGCCGGGCTGGCCGGCTCCCATCGGGCGGGCTTGTGGTCGACGACCGGAGACCGCGCGCCGGCCCGGGGGCTCGGGAGCAGGGCGTAGGGGATCGCGGCGAGGGCGGTGCCCTGCAACAGCCGTCGCCTGCTCGGCAACGGCCTGGATCGCTCCATCTGGGTCTGCCTTTCCGGGGAAGGGGAATCCTCTCGGACCTTGTGCTCGAAGACGCATCCGCAGGTCGAATGGCTGCGCCTCACGTGAATCACGGTACGTCGATCGCCGATCGGGCCGCCCGGGCATGTGGAGAACGGTGGAAAAGCGGCGGGGTGTGGATAACTCCGTCACCCGGCAGGGGGAATTGACGGCGCAAGCCTGACCATGGTGCGGGGTGCTGACCGCGCCGCGACGAGCTGCGGCCGCGCCACGCCGGGCTACCGCCGAGCCGCCACAGGCCACGACCGCGCCGCGACGGGCTACCGCCGAGCCGCCACGGGCCACGGCCGCGCCGCGACCGAGCTACGGTCGCCCTCCGACCGTCGCCGGATCGTCCAGCACACCCCATACCACCGAATGTGCCGCGCCGAGCAGCGGCCCGTCGGAGCCCAGCCGCGACACGGTCACGGCACACGCAGGTCCGGCCGTCCGCCGTGCCAACTCCCGCTCCAGCGAGGGAAGCAGCCAGGGCGCGAGGGCGGCGAGGGCGCCGCCCAGCACCACCGTCTCCGGATCCAGCAGATTGACCGCACCGGTCAACGCGACACCGAGCGCGGTGCCGGCCCCGCGCAACGCTCGGTGCACGTCCTTGTCACCGGCGGCGGCCCGCTCGGCGAGGAAGTCGACGCGGTGCTCTCCCGGTTCCAGCCCGGCCGCCCGCAGCACGGCCTCCTCACCGGCGTACTGCTCCAGACAGCCACGTCCGCCGCAGGCGCAGTCCGGCCCCTCGGGCCGTACGGGCACATGGCCCAACTCGCCCGCGAAGCCGCGTGTTCCGCGGAGCAGACGGCCGTCCACGACGACCGCCCCACCGATGCCGATCTCCGCGGAGACGTGCAGGAAGTCCCGCGGTGTGCCCTCGCCGAGCCAGAGTTCGGCGAGGCCGCCGAAATTCGCCTCGTTGTCCACGGTCAACGGCAGATCACCGGGCAGCAGGGCGCCGAGGTCCGTGTCGTGCCAGTCGAGGTTGGGGGCGCGGACCACGGTCCGGGCGTCACCCGACACCAGCCCGGGCACGGCGACCGCGAGACCCGCCGGCCACAGCCCCTCGCTCCTCGCTTCGGCGACGACCTGCCGGACGAGCTCGGTCAGCTCGCCGATGACCGGCTCGGGCGACCGGCCGCGGTTGGTGCCGTGGCGTACCGCCCGCACCCGTACCTCACCGCGCAGGTCCACGGCACAGACCGCGAGGTGGTCGACCCCGATCTCCGCGCCGATCCCGGCGGGACCGCTTCCGCTGAGTGCGAGCGCCGATCCGGGCCTGCCGACCCGGCCGGGCCGTTCGGGGCCCAGCTCCTCCAGGAGCCCCGAGCGGATCAGCTCGTCCACCAGCGTCGACACCGCGGCCCGGGTCAGACCGATGCGTGAGGCGACGGCGGCGCGGGACAGTGGTCCCTCCGCGTTGACGGTGTGCAGGACCCGGGAGAGGTTGCGGCGCCGCATGCCCTGCTGATTGTCGGGCAGACGGCGGCCGGAGCCGCTCGGGTGGGCCTCGTGCAGTGGTGCGCTCATGCCTCCCTCGGCTCCTGTCGGCGTGTCCTGGTGGGTGTCCCGTAGATCATGCCGGACGCGGAATTTCGCGCGTCGGACACCCCCTTGCGGCGGTCAGTGGCCGCCCTCGCGCTCCAGCAGCGGGGCCGCGTCGGCGAGGACCCCCGAGATCCTGGCCAGGGTCTCCTCGTCCCGTTCCACAGCCTCCAGGACCGGCCCGCGGGTGGTGTCCCAGCGGCGGGCGACCGCGGCGGGGTCCTCGCCGGTGAGCAGCCCGGCGGCCTGCGCGGCGGCGCCCAGCGCGACCAGTTCCTTGGCCTCGGGTACCTGCACGGCACGCCCCGACAGCCTGCGTACGGTCTGCTGCCATGCCGTGCCCCGCGCGCCGCCACCGATGAGCAGCAGCGGCGCGGAGGTGTCCGCGTCGGCGTCGAGCACCAGGTCGAGGGCGCCGAGCAGCGCGTGGACGGCGCCGTCGTACGCGGCCTGGAGCAACTGCCCGCCGGTCGTGTCGTGGCGCAGCCCGTGCAGCAGGCCCGAGGCGTGTGGCAGGGCCGGGGTGCGTTCGCCGTCCAGGTAGGGGAGCAGGGTGACGCTCGTGCCCGGCTCCACGGCCTCGCGGTCCAGGCCCAGCAGCGCGGCGATCCGGTCCACGGCCTGGGTGCAGTTCAGCGTGCAGGCGAGCGGAAGCCAGTCCCCGCGCGCGTCGGCGAAGCCCGCCACCGTCCCCGTCGGGTCGGCGGGGCGGCGCGTGGAGACGGCGTACACCGTGCCGGAGGTGCCGAGGCTCAGCACCGGGGTGCCGGGGCGCAGCCCGAGCCCCAGCGCGGCGGCCGCGTTGTCACCGGTACCCGGAGCGACCAGGGTGCCCTTGGCGAACGGCAGGCCGTGGACGTCCCGCACGGTCCCGGCGACCTCACCCGGCCGGACCACGCGCGGCAGCAGCGCCGGGTCCAGGCCCACATGGGCGAGGACCTCCTCGTCGTACGCCTCGGTCGCGGAGGCCCACCACCCCGTACCGGAGGCGTCGCCGCGGTCGGTGGTGCCCTGGCCGGTGAGGCGCTCGGTGAGGTAATCGTGCGGCAGGCGTACGGCGGCGGTCGCGCGGATCGACTCGGGCTCGTTCTCGGCCAGCCAGGCCCACTTCGTGACCGTGAAGGACGGTCCCGGCACGCTGCCGGCGCGCTCGGCCCAGGCCTTCGCGCCGCCCAGCTCCTCCACCAGCCGGGCGACCTGCGGCGCCGAGCGCACGTCGTTCCACAGCAGCGCGGGACGGACCGGTTCGCCTCGGGTGTCGAGGGCGACGAGGCCGTGCTGCTGGCCGCCGATCGACACGGCCGCGGCCTCGCGTGCCGCCTCACCGCACTGGTGCAGCGCCTCGCACAGCGCGTCCCACCACTGCCGGGGATCGCTCTCCCGGCCCGCCCCCGAGGAGACGGTGTGCGGCGCCTGCCCGCTCGCCACCACTCGTCCGGTCGACGCGTCGACGACCAGGGCCTTGGTGGACTGTGTGGACGAGTCCACACCGACGACGAGCGGACCCTCGGCTGCTGACATCGGCTCTCCCTCTCACGCGGCTCGTGACTGCCGCTGACGCGGCTGACGCCTCTTTCGGGCGACATCTTGCTCTTCCCAGAGACGCGTCCGCATACTAATTTGTAAATCGCCATGACGAAATAGTCGGAGCGCAAGGAGCCGCGGCATGAACTACCAGCCCACCCCCGACGACAGGTTCACCTTCGGCCTGTGGACCGTCGGCTGGCAGGGGAGGGACCCGTTCGGCGACGCCACCCGGCGCGCCCTCGACCCGGTCGAGTCGGTGCAGCGTCTGGCGGAGCTCGGTGCCTACGGGGTGACCTTCCACGACGACGACCTGATCCCCTTCGGGTCCTCGGACAGTGAGCGCGAGGAGCACATCAAGCGCTTCCGCGCGGCCCTGGACACGACCGGCATGACCGTGCCGATGGCCACCACCAACCTCTTCACGCACCCGGTCTTCAAGGACGGCGCGTTCACCGCCAACGATCGCGACGTGCGCCGGTACGCGCTGCGCAAGACGATCCGCAACATCGACCTGGCGGTCGAGCTGGGCGCCAAGATCTACGTCGCCTGGGGCGGCCGTGAGGGTGCCGAGTCCGGCGCTGCCAAGGACGTCCGGGACGCGCTCGACCGGATGAAGGAGGCCTTCGACCTCCTCGGCGAGTACGTGACCTCCCAGGGCTACGACCTGAAGTTCGCGATCGAGCCCAAGCCGAACGAGCCGCGCGGCGACATCCTGCTCCCCACGGTCGGCCACGCCCTGGCCTTCATCGAGCGCCTGGAGCGCCCGGAGCTGTACGGCGTCAACCCCGAGGTCGGCCACGAGCAGATGGCCGGGCTGAACTTCCCGCACGGCATCGCCCAGGCTCTGTGGGCGGGCAAGCTCTTCCACATCGACCTCAACGGCCAGTCCGGCATCAAGTACGACCAGGACCTCCGCTTCGGCGCGGGTGACCTGCGCTCCGCCTTCTGGCTGGTCGACCTGCTGGAGAGCGCCGGTTACGCGGGCCCGAAGCACTTCGACTTCAAGCCGCCGCGCACCGAGGACTTCGACGGCGTGTGGGCGTCGGCCGCGGGCTGCATGCGCAACTACCTCATCCTCAAGGAGCGCGCGACCGCGTTCCGGGCGGACCCGGCGGTCCAGGAGGCCCTGCGCGCCGCGCGCCTGGACCAGCTGGCCCAGCCCACGGCCGCCGACGGCCTGCAGGCCCTGCTCGCGGACCGTACGGCCTTCGAGGAGTTCGACGCCGAGGCGGCCGCCGCTCGGGGCATGGCCTTCGAGCAGCTCGACCAGCTGGCGATGGACCACCTGCTGGGTGCTCGCGGCTGATCACGCGCGCGTGTGATCACGCGCGCGTGGGAGGCCCCTTCCGCCGAAGCGGGAAGGGCCTCCGCGGGCTCCGGTCGGCCTCCGTCCCGGCCGCCTCCTGTGCATCCCCAGGCCGATCCCTGCACGAAATTCTCCGGAATCATCCGATCCATGGCATGAGTCCGTATCAACTTCCGTACAGGGGTCGCACCTTGCCCGGTTCAAGGCGACTCTGGTCGGTATGGGCATGCCGTCGTCACCGTCCCAGCCGCCGGATGATCCCCCGCCGTCCCACGGCGCGGGATTCGGGCCGCCAACAGGGGGCTACGGCCCTCCGCCGGGCGATCCGACGGGGGGAGGTGGTGGTTGGCAGCCCCCGAGTCAGGGCGGGGGCTGGCAACCACCCGATCCGCCCGGCGGGCCGCCTCCCGGAGGGCGTCGCAAGGCCCTGCTCATCGTGCTGGCCGTGCTCATCGCGGTGGTCGCCGTCACCACGGTGGTGCTGACGACCACCGGGGACGACGGATCGCCGGACAAGAAGCCGCCGGGCGAGACCGGCAGTACGAGCCGTGCGCCGACCCCGTCCCTGAGCCTTCCGTCCGGCCTGCCCAGCGACCTCCCGTCGCTGCCCTCGGGTCTTCCGAGTGACTTCCCGAGCGACTTCCCGAGTGAACTGCCGAGCGAGTTTCCCAGCGACTTCGACTCGTTCTTCCCGGCCCCGGCCGACGACGAAGCGAGGTAGGGCCGTAGGGCCGTAGGGCCGTCACACTACCGATGCCGTACGTGCGCGTGAGGCACATACGGTCCACGCGCGCGTACGGCATCCGAAGCCACTCCGCGACCAGCCTCAGGCCTCGCCCTCCGTGCCGACCGAAGCAAGCGCCGTCGCCGGATCGTGCGCCGCCGGGCCCGCGGGCGCCCAGCGGCCCCGATCCTTGCGGTAGGGCCACCAGCGGCCGTCCCGTCCCAGGCGCAGCTGGGCCGAGCCCCCGGCCACGGTCCACCGGTTGTGCGCGGAGCGCAGCGTAGGCCGCTCGTCCTCGTCCCAGGCCGTCTCCAGGGCGGCACGCGCGCGTGCGAGTGCCTCCGCCTGTACGTGCCATTCCTCGTCCAGTACGGCGAGAGCGGCCACCCCGCCGTACCGCCAGGCACGGACGGCGAGCGCCAGCCCTTCCGGGCCACGCCCGGAGCCATCGGCGAGCCGTGCCCCGATGCGTGGCTCCGGATCACCGGCGGCCAGCCGCACCGCGTCCTGATGGAGCGTCAGCTCCTCGTCCAGCGGCCGCTGCTCGTGTCCGGGCAGGAGAGCCTCGGCGAGCATCCGGTGCGCTTCCCGGGCAGTCCGCGCCGCCAGGAACTCGAGCGCGGTCGGGTCCACGCCGGGTGCGGGCGGGACCTCGGTGTCCAGGGAGGGCGGCAGACCGGGTTCCACGGGCGGCTGGGGCGGCTCGGGGAGCGGCGGCAGGATGTCCCCGGCCGCATACGCCTCGGCGGCGTCCACGCCCTCCTGGAGGCATTGCGGTGCCTCCGGCTCCGCCGCCACGGGAGCGACGCTGCGCACCTGGAGCTCGTCCAGGAGCGCCCGCTCGGCGCGGCCCCGCATCAGCAGCAGGACGAACGGGTCCTGGTCCAGCAGCCGAGCCACCTGGTAGCAGAGGGCCGCGGTGTGCCCGCAGTGGTCCCAGGCGCCGCAGTCGCACTCCGCCTCCAGATCACCGAGCCCGGGCAGCAGTTCGACGCCCGTAGCCGCGGCGTCCTCGACCAGATGCGGTGGCATCTCGCGGTCGAGCAGGGCGGCGATGTGCCCGGCCCGCTCGACCGCCATGCCCAGAAAGCGGTCCCAGTGCTCCTCGGACAGCTCCTGAAGCAGCACGTCGGCACGATGGGCGGTGCCGTCGCGGTCCTGGACGACGGCCGTGACGCGCCCGGGGCGCACCGACACCGCGCCCACGGCGCCCGCGCGCGCGAGCCTGCGCCCCGCCTTGACCTGTGCCCCGTCCAATGCCGCGTCCTCCAGGGCCTTCAGCCAGGCCCGGCCCCACCACGTCCGAGCGAAACCCTGTCCGTGCACAGGAGCCAGCGCCGCGAACGTGCGCTCCTCGTCATCTCCGCCGTGCCCATGTCCGCCGCGTTCCGTCATCGCGCGCCCCCTCGAAGTTCCACCAGATCGGCCAGTTCCGCGTCGGACAGTTCGGTGAGCGCCGCGTCCCCGGCGCCGAGCACCGCGTCGGCCAGCTCCCGTTTGCGCAGCAGCATGTCCGCGATGCGGTCCTCGATCGTCCCCTCCGTGATCAACCGGTGCACCTGCACCGGCCGGGTCTGGCCGATGCGGTACGCCCGGTCCGTGGCCTGCGCCTCGACGGCCGGATTCCACCAGCGGTCATAGTGCACGACATGCTCGGCCCGGGTCAGGTTCAGACCCGTGCCGGCCGCCTTCAGCGACAGCAGGAAGACGGGCACCTCCCCCTCCTGGAAGCGTTCGACCATCCCCTCGCGCTGGGGAACCGGCGTCCCGCCGTGCAGAAACCGCGTGGGCACACCGCGCGCCGCGAGGTGGCGTTCCAACAGCCGCGCCATTCGCACGTACTGCGTGAACACCAGCACGCTCGCCCCCTCGGAGAGGATGGTGTCCAGCAGTTCGTCCAGGAGCTCCAACTTCCCCGATCTGCCCGGGATCCGGGGCCGCTCCTCCTTGAGGAACTGGGCGGGGTGGTTGCAGATCTGCTTGAGCCCGGTCAGCAGCTTCACGACAAGTCCGCGCCGCTCCATGCCGTCGGCGGCGGCGATCTCCGCCATGGTCTCGCGGACCAACGCCTCGTACAGGCCCACCTGTTCCCTGGTGAGGGAGACGGCACGGTCGGTCTCGGTCTTCGGCGGCAGCTCCGGGGCGATGCCCGGATCCGACTTGCGGCGGCGCAGCAGGAACGGTCGCACGAGACAGGAGAGCCGCTCCGCCGCGGCGGGGTCCCGGCTGCCCTCGACGGGTTGCGCGTACCGGGTGCGGAAGGCGCCGAGCCTGCCGAGGAGGCCCGGAGTGGTCCAGTCGAGGATCGCCCACAGCTCGGACAGGTTGTTCTCCACCGGGGTGCCGGTGAGCGCCACACGCGCGCGTGAGCCGATCGTGCGCAGTTCCCTCGCCGTGTCGGAGTACGGATTCTTCACGTGCTGCGCCTCGTCCGCCACGACCAGGCCCCAGGGCACCTCGGCGAGCCGAGCCGCATCGAGCCGCATCGTGCTGTACGTGGTGAGCACGAACTCCCCGTCGGCGAGTCCGTCCAGGCTGCGCCGAACCCCGTGGAAGCGCCGCACCGGCACTCCGGGCGCGAACTTCTCGATCTCCCGCTGCCAGTTGCCCATCAGCGAGGCCGGACAGACCACGAGGGTGGGGCCCGCCGAGGAGGCATCGGACTGGCGGTGCAGATGGAGGGCGATCAGGGTGATCGTCTTGCCGAGGCCCATGTCGTCGGCCAGACAGCCGCCGAGGCCCAGGGACGTCATCCGGGCCAGCCAGCTCAGGCCCCGCAGCTGGTAGTCGCGAAGTGTCGCGGCGAGCCCGGTCGGCTGCCCGACCGGCTCCTGCCCCTCCGGGTCCGACAGCCGCTCCCGCAGCGTCGCCAGCCACCCCGTCGGCCGTACGTCGACCATCCGGCCGTCGACCTCCGTGGAGCCCGTCAGCGCGGCACCGAGCGCGTCGACGGGCGAGACCTTGTGATCCTGCTGCGCACGCGCGCGACGGATCTCCTCCGGGTCGACCAGGACCCACTGGTCGCGAAGGCGCACCATGGGGCGGTTCGCCTCCGCGAGCAGGTCCAGCTCCTGCCGGGTGAGCCGCTGGTCCCCCAGTGCGAACCACCAGTCGAAGGCGAGCAGCGCGTCGGCGGACAGGAAGGATGGGGTGTCCGACGCTGCTTTGTCAGGGCCCTGATCGTCATCCGGTGGGCCGATGACGGCGCGGGCGGTCAGCTTGCGGGCCAGCTCCTTGGGCCAGTGGATGTCGACGCCGGCCGCCGCCAGCAGCCGCGCGCCTTCGCCGAGCAGTTCGGTGACCTCCTCGTCGGCGAGCTCCACGACGTCCGGCACGGCGGCCGCGAGCAGGGGCGTGAGCGGGGCCCAGGCGCGGGCGGCACGGCGCAGCGCGAGCAGGGCGTCCATCCGCGCGCGCGGGCCGAAGCCCTCGGTGCCGGCCCACACGGCGGAGGCATCCGCGACGAGCGCCGGGTCGCTCACGCTGTGCACCTGCGGGACGGCGCGGAACGGCAGCTTCGCCCCGGCCGCCTCGTCGTCCCGGACCGCCGTGAGCCCCGGGACCTCGACGCGCAGCGAGACGCGGACCCCCGCGTCGTGGCCGGCGGCGACATCGGCGGCCCAGGCGCGCTGCTCGGGTACGTACCGCGGTTCCCGCACGGCGAAGGCCGGGCCGCCCGCAGCGACGCCCGCGGCGGCGGAGCGTGGGAGCGAGTCCATGACCGCGTCGAGGAAGTCACGCAGCAGTCGCTCCGGATCCGGCAGTCGCAACGGTGCGCTGGGAGCCACGGGCACACTTCGGTCAACGGGGACGCTGAGGTCCACGGACACGCGGGGGTCCATGGACAGGCTGCGGTCCACGGACAGGCTGCGGTCCACGGGCACCGCATGTGCCTCGGGCGGCATCGCGGCGGCCAGTTCGCGGACCCGGTCCAGATCCTCGGCCCGCAGCGGACCCGCACGCCACGCGTCATGACCGCCGGCCGTCACGCCGGGCAACAGCAGCCCCCGCGCGGCGAGTTGAAGTGCGAGCAGGGCGGCCGCGCCCCAGAAGGCCGTCGACCGGTGGGCGTCCGTGGCGGCCCGCGCGCGCGTGAGCACACCGAGTGCGTCGCGAACCGGGAGCGACACGGCGGGGACCGTCACCGGCTCGACGCCTTCGTCGCCGGGCAGGGCGACCGTCAGTTCCTCGGCGGAGCCGTGTGCGAGCAGGGGTGGTACCGAGCCGTCCGGTCGCCAGAAGGCGACTCGGCCGGTGCGCGCGGGATCCACGGCCACGAAAGAGGCACGGCAGCGGATCAGCTCGGAGACTTGGGGGAGGGTTGCCACGGGGTTCGTCGGCGCAGGGATGGCGATACTCCTCAAATTTGACTACCGCAGCCAGGATCGCCGAGGTTACATCACTTGAAACCTATGAAATGCGGGCAATGGAGTGATGTGAGTCACTTTTCCTGCTGGTTGGTGGGGGCATCTCAGGGTTGTACGGGGGTTCGACTCAGGGATGCGTCAGGGTCGTGGTCCGGAACTGCGGGGAGTCCGATCCCGTTTTCAGGACAGAGAGCGGCAGTGGCCGCGAAGGAGGCGACGGAGATGTCGAAGAGCACGAAGATCGTCGCGGGGGGTGCGGCAATCGGGATCGTCCTGCTGATCCTGTTGCCCTTCCCCTTCTGGGCCAATCTCCTGATAGTCCTGGGGATCCCCACGGCCGCGTACCTCGCGCTGGACCCCTCGCAGCGGCGCAGGTTGCGCCGGGCCGGCCGAAAGGAGATCGGCCGCTGAAGTGCCACCGGCCCGCGTGCGCGGGCCGGTGAGTCACGGCCTCAGTTCGGGCGTACCGCGATCTTGTCGAGGGACTCCAGCAGGCCGGGCAGTTCCGGCCCCCGGCCCACCGGCAGCACTTCGCCGGGCTCCTCGTCGAGAAGGACGAAGGCGATGTCGTCGGTCCTGGCCACCATCGACCAGCCGGGACCGTCAGCACGCAGGGTCCGGGCGTCGCCCGGCGCGAACGAGGAGCGGACGCGCCCGAGGGGCGGCGGGGACTCCACGTACGCGCGTGCCTCCGCGAGCACACGGCGGATGCCCGTGCGGGGCGCGCCCTCGTCCTGCCCGGCGTCCGCCGCGTTCCCGGTCTCCGTCGCGTCACCGGCCGCCGTCCGGCTCGCGCCGTCCTGCCCGGCGAACGAGGCGTCGTCGATCTGCTCCCGCCACATGGACCACTGCAAAGCGATCTCGTCGGCGCCCAGACGCCGCTGGGCGGGACCCCAGGTGCTGGTGTCCGGTGGGCTGAGCGGGGGCCGGTCCGAGACCTCCGGGTCGGGGTCGTGCGGAGCGGGTACCCCCGGGGCCGCCACGGCGACCGCGAGCGGCCAGCCGGGCAGCGCGGCCACGACCGAGTCCTCGTCCGGCGAGAGGTCGTACTCCATGCCGCAGTCCCAGGAGGCGATCGCCACGGCGACCAGTGACACGTCGTCGACCGCCACCGTCCACCGGGCGCCCTCGCCGTCCTGGCCCAGGACGATTCCGTATCCGTCGGCGAGTGGCGCGAGGTCGAGGGCTGCACAGGCCTCTGGATAGTCGTCGCCCAGCACACTGGGGAAGTTCGCGGGCGTGAGCAGTACCGCCGTCAGCACGTAAAGCGCGTCGTCGTCCCCGGCGGTGACGGCGTCGTCGTCCGTCCCGGCCATGCCGGCCTCCCATCGCTCTCGCTCGTCCGTCGGCGCACCCTAATGCGCCCGGCGGGCCCTTGTCACGAGCGTGAACCCCATGCGGAGCTGCAGGTATCGGGGGCCAGCTGCAGGTATCCGGGTGGACAGGGGCGAATCGACCGGCGTCCCTCACTCGTTCAGGCGGCGGGCAGCCCCAGAAGTGACCGTGCCACCGTCTGCGGAGACTCGTCCCGCTCCCGCGCGAGCGCGATGACCGCCCGGCACGCCAGCTCGCTCACCCCGAACGACAGTGCCTCGGGCGACACCCAGGTCACGGCCTCGTCGATCTGGTCCTGGTCGTCCTCGGCGCACGCCGAGATGTAGACGGCGGCCGCCTCGAACAGGTTGTGGGTGCGTTTCGACTCCTGCGCGGTCGTCTCCGCGCGCAACGAGTCGAGGAATCTGCCGAAGGACTTACGAAGACTTCCGAACATATGGATTACCTACCCCCCGAGTCGGTATCGCAGCTCGTTCGCCTGTTCCTACTCAACGTAGAGACGGAGCTGCGGCCACAGAAGAGGCGTGGCGTGGTGAAGCGCTCCAGGGGAGGGCAGGTTCACAAGCCCACCCGCCGCTTCAGAACTCCGCCGCATCACAGGCCCATCTCTCCCCGGCGGGCGCAGCGCTCAGCCGACGCGTGTGGCGAGCGCGAGGAAACGGGTCTCCTCGTCGACATACGACGTCATGTGCCAGCCGGCACGGGCCAGCAGGGGACCGAGGTTCGCCTCCGCGCGCAGGTCCTCGGGGGTGAGCTGCCGGCCCTGGCGCGCCGCGAGCGCCGCCCGGCCGATCGGGTGGAAGAGCGCCAGCGTGCCGCCCGGCCGGACCACCCTCGCCAGCTCCCGCAGGTTCTCGGTGGGGCTCGGGAGATGGGCGACGAGGCCCGCGGCGAACACCGCGTCCAGTGACTCCGCACGCACCGGCAGCCGAACCACGTCGGCGAGCAGCAACTGCCCGTCATGGTCCCGTCCGGCTCGTACGGCGGCCTCCAGCATGGCGGGCGTCAGATCGGCACCGAGCACCACACCGGAGGGCCCCACGGCGGCGCGCAACGGCGTCAGTGCCCGCCCCGTGCCGCACCCCGCGTCGAGCACCCGGTCGCCGTCGCGCAGGCCGAGCTCGGCGACAGCGGCGGCATGCGCCGGCTCGTCGTCGGGGAACCGGGTGTCCCAGCCGGCGGCCCGTGCCGTGAAGAACTCCTGGACGTGTGTGTGGTCGTCGCTCATGCCCCGCATGATCCCTCACCGGAACGGCGGAGGAGGCGACGCGCATGTTCGGGCGGGAGGCGATCGTTCCAGCGCATATATGCGCCACATTCCACCACCTTTCGAAATGCGCCCCCTTCGTGCTCCCGTGCCCCCACTAGCGTCCCGGAGCCATGGGACACCTGGACCACGCCACCTTCGGCTGGCTGACCCCCGCGCTGTCGTACGTCATGGCCTCCATCGGCGCCGCCCTCGGACTGCGGTGCACGGTCCGCGCGCTCGGCGCCACCGGCAGCTCCCGCCGCAACTGGCTCGTCACCGCGGCGTCGGCGATCGGCACCGGCATCTGGACCATGCACTTCGTGGCGATGCTCGGCTTCGGCGTCAGCGGCACCGAGATCCGCTACGACGTGCCACTGACGATCCTGAGTCTCCTCGTCGCCATGATCGTGGTCTGCGTCGGCGTCTTCGCGGTCGCCTACAGCCGGGACCGCACCAGGGCGCTCTTCCTGGGCGGGCTCACCACCGGCCTGGGCGTCGCGAGCATGCACTACCTCGGCATGGCGGCCGTACGGCTGCACGGCGACGTGACCTACGACCCGGCACGCGTCGCGCTCTCCGTGGTGATCGCCGTGGTCGCGGCGACCGCAGCGCTCTGGGCGGCACTCAACATCGAGTCACCCATCGCGGTCACCGTCGCCTCCCTGGTCATGGGTGGCGCGGTGAGCAGCATGCACTACACCGCGATGTGGGCGGTGCGCGTGGATGTCACCCCGTCCGGTGCGGTCCTGCCCGGGGCCACGGCGATGCAGTTCATCTTCCCCCTCGCCGTCGGCCTCGGGTCCTACCTCTTCCTCACCTCGGCGTTCGTCGCGCTGTCGCCGACGGCCGGGGAGCGCGAGGCATCCGCGTCGGCCCAGCGGCCGGTCGAGAAGGCCGCCCACTAGCCGCGCCCGGCGGCCGTCGAGGACGACCCGAACCACCCCGATCGAGGAGGCCATGCGTACACCCCGCAGCACCCCGACAGCCGGCGCCGAGGCGCCGCCCCAGCCCGCGATGCGCGGCCGCCGCGCCCACGCCGGGCCCCCGGCCGACGAGGGCTTCGACCCCGACGAGGCCGGTGGCGCCCCGACGGGCCCGCGCCCGGGCGCGGGACGATGGCACATACGCCCCCGCACCGTCCGGGCCAAGATCGTCTGCCTCCTGATGGTGCCCGTGGTCTCCCTGCTCGCCCTGTGGGCGTACGCCACCGTCACGACCGCCCAGGACGTGGCCCGCTTCCGGCAGCTGCAGCGCGTCGACGCCTCCCTACGCGCCCCGGTCGCCGCCGCCGTCGCCGCCCTCCAGACCGAGCGCGTGGCCGCCGTACGGTACGCCACCCGGCCCTCCTCGGAGCAGGAGCGCACGCTCAAGAGGGTGTCGCAGCGCACCGACCGGGCCGTCGCCGCACTGCGCCTGGGCGACTGGCACACGATCGCCGACGGCACCGACCTGCCCGCCGGGGTCGCCGAACGCCTCGCCGGTTTCGTCACCGGAGCCGAGCGGCTGCCCGCCCTGCGGACCTCGGTGCTCGACCGCCGTACCGGCTGGGCCGAGACGTACGAGCGGTACACCACGACCATCGCGACGGCCTTCGGTATGGGCGGCGCGCTCACCGGCGTCCAGGACACCGATCTCGGCTCGGACGCGCGCGTGCTGCTCGAGTTCTCCCGCGCGGCAGAGGCCCTGGCCCAGGAGGACGCGCTCCTGGCGGGCGCCCGGCTGGCCGGCACTTTCGACCGTGAGCGACTGCGCCTGTTCACCGGCGCCGTCGACACCCGCCGCACCCTGACCGAAACCGCCGGCGCCGATCTGCGCGGCCCCGAACGCGCAGCCTGGCACGAGCTCGCGGACGGAAGCGCTTACGCCAACGTACGGGCCCTCGAGGACGCGGTACTGGCCCGCCACCCCGGCGCCCAGGCGCTCCGCGCCGCTCCCGAAGCCGCCTGGCAGTCCGCCCACGCGCGCGTGCGGGACGACATGCGCGGCATCGAGGCCGACGCCGGACGGGGAGTCGCCGACCGGGCCGACCCGTTCACCCGCGCCCTGCTCACCCCGGCCGGGGCCGCGGTCCTTCTCGGGCTCGCCGCCGTCGCCGCCTCCCTCGTCATCTCCGTACGCATCGGACGCGGCCTCGTCGTCGAGCTGGTGAGCCTGCGCAACGGTGCCCTGGAGATCGCCCGCCGCAAGCTGCCCCACGCCATGCGGAGGCTGCGCGCCGGAGAGGAGATCGACGTGAACTCCGAGGCTCCGCAGGGGCCACCGGCGGAGGACGAGACCGGCCAGGTCGCCGAGGCGCTCGGCACCGTGCACCGGGCGGCCCTCCGGGCGGCGGTCGAGCGCGCCGAACTGGCCAGCGGCATCTCCGGGGTGTTCGTCAACCTCGCCCGCCGGAGCCAGGTTCTCGTCCACCGCCAACTGAGCCTGCTCGACGGGATGGAACGCCGGTCCGAGGACCCCGACGAACTCAGCGATCTCTTCCGGCTCGACCACCTCACCACCCGTATGCGACGCCACGCGGAGAGCCTGATCATCCTCTCCGGTGCCGCCCCCGGCCGGGCCTGGCGCATGCCCGTCTCCCTGACCGACGTGGTCCGCGCGGCCGTCTCCGAGATCGAGGACTACGCGCGCGTGGAGGTACGACAACTCCCCGAGGCGAAGATCGCCGGAGCCGCGGTCGCCGACCTCACCCACCTCCTGGCGGAACTCGTCGAGAACGCCGCCCAGTTCTCCCCGCCCCACACGCGCGTACGGATCACCGGGGAACCGGTCGGCAACGGCTACGCCGTGGAGGTCGAGGACCGAGGGCTGGGCATGGGCAAGGAGACCCTCGCCGAGGCCAACCGCCGCATCGAACAGTCCGAGGCCCTCGACCTGTTCGACAGCGACCGGCTCGGGCTGTTCGTGGTGAGTCGGCTCTCCGCCCGCCACGGCATCAAGGTCCACCTGCGGACCTCCCCCTACGGAGGTACCACCGCGGTGATCCTCCTCCCCACCACCCTGCTGCACAGCGGCATGACGGAACGTTCCCCCAGCACCACCGCCGAAGCACGTCCGACACCCGAGGAACGCGAGTACGCGCGCGTGTCCGCGACCCCGCACCAGGAACCCGTCGAACAGTCCCCCGACCGGCGTGCGCTGATGGCCCCCGTCGCCTCCTCCAGGGAAGCCACGGCGGACGGCCCGTCCGAACCGCCGCCCGGCGTCACCGCCCTGCGGCCGCACCGCCCCCCACCGGAACCGGAACGCACCGACGAACTGCCGCGCCGCGTACGCCAGACGCACCTCGCGCCCCAGCTGCGAGAACAGCGCACCGGCCAACCCGCGCCCACGGCACAGGTTCGGACGGACGACGAGCGCACCCCGGAGCTCGTACGAGACCGCATGACGGCCTACCGCGACGGCTGGGCGCGAGGCGGCGGCAGGGCACCCGGCCGAGGCGCCACCCACGGCCCCGTGGCGGGCAGCGACAGCAGCGAAGGAGACCCCGCATGATCCAGGACCCGAGCGCCAGGGCCACCGAGCGGTCCGGTGAACTCGACTGGCTGCTGGACGACTTGGTCCTGCGCGTCCACGAGGTACGGCACGCCGTGGTGCTGTCCAACGACGGACTCGCGGTCGGCGCCTCCAGCGACCTCAAGCGCGAGGACGCCGAGCACCTCGCCGCCGTCGCCTCCGGCTTCCACAGCCTCGCCAAGGGCGCGGGCCGTCACTTCGGCGCCGGCGGCGTACGCCAGACGATGGTGGAGATGGACGACGGCTTCCTCTTCGTGGCAGCCGCCGGAGACGGCTCCTGCCTCGCCCTTCTCACCTCGGTCTCCGCCGACATCGGGCTGGTGGCGTACGAGATGGCACGGCTGGTGAAACGCGTCGGCGAGCACCTCCACACACCGACGCGCGCCGGTGCGCGCCCGCCCGCGGCCCGATGAGCCAGGGACGGGCCGTGTTCATGACCGAGGGCAGCACAGGCGCATCGCACGAGCCACCGGGCAGCCAGTGGTACGACATTGAGGCCGGGCCGCTCGTCCGCCCCTACGCCATGACGGGCGGCCGCACCAAGTCCGGCCCGAGCGGGGTCCGCTTCGACCTGATCGCGCTGGTCTCGCTCGACACCGGCGCACCCGGCGTCGACGACGACACCTCGCTCGGCCCGGAGCACCGCACCCTCGTCGAGCTGTGTCGGACCGAGACCCAGTCGGTCGCCGAACTCGCCGCGGGCGCCGATCTGCCCGTCGGCGTGGTACGGGTGCTCCTCGGCGACCTCCTGGAGCTGGGCCGCGTCACCGTCAGCCGCCCGGTCCCGCCCGCACAACTCCCCGACGAACGGATCCTGCGTGAGGTGATCGAGGGACTGAGGGCCCTGTAAATGAATGCCCATCTGGGTCCTTCCCGTACCGACTTGCGCATCCGACCGGCAATGAAGAGACACCGAACAATCGGTGTCAGGAAATAACGGTCCAACCACACCCGACAGGGGCGGTTGCCAAGATGCTGACTCCGCACAGCCGTACCGATGTCGACCGCGGCCGACACTCCCGAGAGAAGTGATCGATGGTCTCCGAGCACTCCGAGCACTCCGATACGACAGACGGCGACACGGGCGCCCTGGCATTGAAGATCCTTGTCGCCGGTGGATTCGGCGTGGGCAAGACAACCCTGGTGGGCGCGGTCAGTGAGATCAGGCCGCTGCGTACCGAGGAACTCCTGAGCGAGGTGGGCCAGTCGGTGGACGACACCGACGGTGTGGACCAGAAGGTCACCACCACCGTCGCCATGGACTTCGGACGCATCACCATCAGGTCCGGGCTCTCGCTCTACCTGTTCGGTACACCCGGGCAGGACCGGTTCTGGTTCCTGTGGGACGAGTTGGCGCAGGGAGCGTTAGGCGCCGTCGTCCTCGCCGACACGAGGCGACTGCAGGACTGCTTCCCGGCCGTGGACTACTTCGAGCACCGGCACATCCCGTTCGTGGTCGCCGTCAACTGCTTCTCGGGAGCCCGCGCGTACGGCGCCCACGACGTCTCCCGCGCCCTCGATCTCGACCAGGGCACACCGGTGGTCCTCTGCGACGCCCGGGATCGAGACTCCGGCAAGGAAGTGCTGATACGGCTCGTCGAGTACGCCGGACGGATGCACACCGCCCGGTTGCTCGACTCCGTGAGCTGAACCGGCCCCGACACGGCCGACCTTGGCCGGATTCCTGCCCTTGACGGGGGTATTTCCGGCGTTTGTTCCGGGAGGGACGCGAACCCGCCATTCCTTGTCGGTCATCTTCCTTGCCATGTCCCCATCCTGCTTGCTCCGAGGGCAGCGGTGGGGAAGGCTGAATCGTCGGATCCTCCTCGCCAGGGGGAACGACGAAACGGGGAGTACGGCAATGGTGGAGAACGCGGGACTCGGTTGGCTGCTGGACGACCTGACCGAACGCGTGGAACCCATACGGCACGCCTTGGTGCTGTCCAACGACGGACTGGTCACGGCGGCGAGCACAGGTCTGCGGCGCGAGGACTCCGAACACCTCGCCGCGGTCTCGTCGGGGCTGCACAGCCTGGCCAAGGGCTCGGGCCGTCACTTCGGAGCCGGTGACGTACGGCAGACGATGATCGAGTTCGACGACGCGCTGCTCTTCGTCATCGCGGCCGGACCGGGCAGCTGCCTGTGCGTGCTCAGCGCCGCCGAGGCGGACATCGGTCAGATCGCCTACGAGATGACCCTGCTGGTGAACCGCGTCGGAGAACACCTCCGAGTCGACGCCCGAAAGCCCGAACATTCGGCTGCGATGGATCGCTGACCTGCTGTTTCGCGAGTTCGGGCAGAGTTATCCACAGGCCCGCCACGACTTTCGGCAATCGGGCTACGGTTTTTCCCGAGGCGAGCGCGAGACCAGCGCGAGCACGACACCGCACGGGGGGAGAACCGCCATGTCCGGCAACACCATCACACGATCCGCCACTCACGCCACGACAACCGATCCCGGCACGCCCACCACACCGAGCACCGCTCCGGTACCGGCCGGGGTGACCGGTGGCACCCTCGCTCTCAGCCGTGCCGCCCGTGAACTGAACCTGAAACGGAGCGAGCTCGACGTTGCCGTACAACTGGGATTCCTGCAAACAGTAGTCGACGACGGGGGCGGAGGCCGCAGGGTCACACGGGCGGAGATCGACCGGCTCCGTGCTGAGAACGGCTTCCCGGAGGCGCTGCGGGAACGGGTCGAGGTCGTGCGTTCCACCGTGGCCGCCGAGATTCTGGAGGTGCCGGTCTCCCGGTTCATGCGTCTCGCACGGCTGGGGATTATCACGCCGGTCAAGTTCTATCTGAACCGCTACCGCGCCGTGGTGTGGCTGTATCTGGCGCAGGAACTACGGCAGTTCGCCGCCGACGAGAAGAACGCCCAGTGGCTGACGGGGCGCATCCCGGAGGAGCTGAGGCACCAGTTGGACGCGGGGCTGGACCTGCGCCCCCGTAACTGGCGAGGCCGTCACCTCGGATTCCTGCTGCGGGAGGCCGACGAACCCTGGCGGCGCGCCGCGGCTCCGGCCTCCCTGCTCGATCCGCTCCAGGTCGCGAAGATCGTCCAGGACCCCTACGAGCGGGCTTACTTGCACCGCCACCGGCCCGCACGGGCCGACGACGGCCCCCCCGACTCGCCCGCCGCTCAGATCACCGCGCGGATCATGACGGCGGACGACCCCGATGAGATCGCATGGCTGCGGACGGACCTGCGGCAGTCCCTCATCGAGGCCCGCGCCCACCGCCTCGCGCCGAGGCCCCGCCCAAAGGCGCCGGCACCGACCGCTGTCGTCCCGCACGAGACACCCCGAGGCGTGGCAGCTCGATCGGCGCCGCATTCGCCCAAAGGCAGGCGGCCTCCTGGGAAGCCCCGACCGACGACGGCCACAGCCCCCGAGGGGCGACGCGGCCTCCTGGGCTGGCTCCGCCGGAGGAACCCCTGACCTGTTCCGGACGGGCACAGCACGACGTCGCTCGCCCCAGCCCCGGTCAGGTGCCGAGCTTCCGGAACAGCCCCTCCTGGACGACCGACACGAGCAGCCGTCCCTCCAGGTCGTAGATGCGGCCCCGGGCCAGTCCACGGCCACCCACCGCGATTGGGGACTCCTGGTCGTACAGGAACCACTCGTCCGCGCGGAACGGCCGGTGGAACCACATGGCGTGGTCCAGCGACGCCATGTCGAAGCCACGCGGCCCCCAGAGGGGTTCGACGGGGATCCGGACGGCGTCCAGGAGAGTCATGTCGCTGGCGTACGTCAGCGCGCAGGTGTGCACGAGCGGGTCGTCGCCGAGGGGACCCACGGCCCGCATCCACACCGCGCTGCGGGGCTCGGCGTTCTCGACCTCCTCGGGGGTCCAGCGCAGCCGGTCGACATACCGGATGTCGAAGGGCTGACGCCGGGCCATGCGCTCCAACTGCTCGGGGAGCGCGCCCAGATGCTCGGTGATCTCCTGCGTCACCGTCGGCAGCGACTCGGGGTCCGGCACCTCGCGGGCCGGCGGCAGCTGGTGCTCGAAGCTCCCCTCTTCAGGCTTGTGAAAGGAGGCGGTCAGATTGAAGATCGTGCGGCCCTGCTGCACGGCGGTGACCCGGCGCGTGGTGAACGACCGCCCGTCGCGGACACGCTCGACCTGGTACACGATCGGCACCCCCGGACGGCCCGGGCGCAGGAAGTACGCGTGCAGCGAGTGCACCGGCCGGTCACCGTCCGTGGTGCGCCCGGCCGCGACCAGCGCCTGGCCGGCGACCTGGCCGCCGAAGACCCGCTGCAGGGACTCCTGCGGGCTGCGACCGCGGAAGATGTTGACCTCGATCTGCTCCAGGTCGAGCAGGTCGACGAGCCGCTCGGCGGGGTTGGTCGTCATGTGTTGGCCTCTCCTGTGCTCACAGTTGGCCGACGTCGGTGACCTTGACGACGGCGCGTCCCTCGGCGTCGGAGGCCGCGAGGTCGATCTCCGCGCTGATGCCCCAGTCATGATCGCCGTTCGGGTCGGCGAAGGTCTGACGGACGCGCCACAACCCGTTCTGCGGCTCCTCCTCGATCATCAACAACCGGGGGCCGCGGGCGTCGGGGCCGGTGCCGAGCTCCTCGTACTCGTCCCAGTACTTGTCCATCGCCTCGCCCCACCGCTCGGCGTCCCAGCCGGACTCGGCGTCCATCTCGCCCAGCTCGTCCACCTGGTCGAGGGCGGCCAGCTCGACACGCCGGAACATGGCGTTGCGGACCAGGACGCGGAAGGCGCGCGCGTTGGAGGTGACCGGTTTGACCTGATCGGCCTTCTCCTGGGCCTCCTCGGCCGTCATCTCCTCGGGGTTGGCCAGCTGCTCCCACTCGTCGAGGAGGCTGGAGTCGACCTGGCGCACCATCTCGCCGAGCCAGGCGATCAGGTCCTCGAGGTCGTCCGACTTCAGGTCGTCGGGGACGGTGTGGTCGAGTGCCTTGTAGGCGCCGGCGAGGTAGCGCAGCACGATGCCCTCGGTGCGGGCCAGCTCGTAGTGGGACACCAACTCGGTGAAGGACATGGCCCGTTCGTACATGTCCCGGATCACGGACTTCGGCGACAGCGGATGGTCACCGACCCAGGGGTGGCTCTTGCGGTACGTGTTGTAGGCGTGGAAGAGCAGCTCCTCCAGCGGCTTGGGGTAGCTGACGTCCTGGAGCCGCTCCATGCGCTCCTCGTACTCGACCCCGTCCGCCTTCATCGCGGCCACGGCCTCACCGCGCGCCTTGTTCTGCTGGGCGGCGAGGATCTGGCGCGGATCGTCCAGCGTCGACTCGACGACGGACACCATGTCCAGGGCGTACGACGGCGACTCGGGGTCCAGCAGTTCGAACGCGGCCAGCGCGAACGTGGACAGTGGCTGGTTCAGCGCGAAGTCCTGCTGGAGGTCGACCGTCAGCCGGACGATGCGGCCATCGGCGTCCGGCTGGTCGAGTTTCTCGACGATGCCGCCGTCGAGCAGCGAACGGTAGATCGCGATCGCACGGCGGATGTGCCGCAGCTGCTGCTTGCGCGGCTCGTGGTTGTCCTCCAGCAGATGACGCATCGCCTCGAAGGCGTTGCCCGGCCGGGCGATCACCGACAGCAGCATCGTGTGGGTGACCCGGAAGCGGGAGGTGAGCGGTTCCGGATCGGAGGCGATGAGCTTCTCGAAGGTGTTGTCCGTCCAGCCGACGAACCCCTCGGGGGCCTTCTTGCGGACCACCTTGCGGCGCTTCTTCGGGTCGTCGCCGGCCTTGGCGAGCGCCTTCTCGTTCTCGATGACGTGCTCGGGCGCCTGCGCCACCACGAAGCCCGCCGTGTCGAAGCCGGCCCGCCCGGCGCGGCCGGCGATCTGGTGGAACTCACGGGCGCGCAGTGTCCGCACCCGGTTGCCGTCGTACTTCGTGAGCGCGGTGAACAGCACGGTGCGAATGGGGACGTTGACACCGACGCCGAGCGTGTCCGTGCCGCAGATGACCTTCAGCAGACCGGCCTGGGCCAGCTTCTCCACCAGACGCCGGTACTTGGGCAGCATGCCGGCGTGGTGCACACCGATGCCGTGCCGCACGTACCGGGAGAGGTTGCGGCCGAACTTGGTGGTGAAGCGGAAGTTGCCGATCAGCTCGGCGATCTGGTCCTTCTCCTCCCGCGTGCACATGTTGATGCTCATCAGCGCCTGCGCCCGCTCCACGGCCTGCGCCTGTGTGAAGTGCACGATGTAGACGGGGGCCTGCTTCGTGGCGAGCAACTCGGTGAGCGTCTCCGTCAGCGGGGTCAGTACGTACTCGTAGGACAGGGGCACCGGGCGGGTCGCCGAGCGGACCACGGAGGTCGGGCGACCGGTGCGCCGGGTGAGGTCCTTCTCGAACATCGAGACGTCGCCGAGTGTCGCCGACATCAGGATGAACTGGGCCTGCGGCAGCTCCAGGATCGGGATCTGCCAGGCCCAGCCGCGATCGGCCTCCGCGTAGAAGTGGAACTCGTCCATCACGACCTGACCGACGTCGGCGTGCTTGCCGTCGCGCAGCGCGATGGACGCCAGCACCTCGGCGGTGCAGCAGATGACGGGGGCGTCGGCGTTCACGGACGCGTCGCCGGTGAGCATGCCGACGTTCTCGGTACCGAAGATCTTGCACAGCTCGAAGAACTTCTCCGACACCAGCGCCTTGATCGGGGCCGTGTAGAAGGTGACCTCGTCCCGGGCGAGGGCCGCGAAGTGCGCACCCGCCGCGATCATGCTCTTGCCGGAGCCCGTGGGCGTCGACACGATCACGTTCGCGCCGGAGACCACCTCGATGAGCGCCTCCTCCTGGTGCGGATAGAGGGTGAGACCGCGCTCCAGGGCCCACGCCTCGAAGGCTTCGTAGAGGGCGTCGGGGTCGGCGGTCCGCGGCAGCTGATCGATGAGGGTCACGCCCCCATCTTGCCTGCCCGCGCACCCGATGGGGGAATCGGATGCCGGACCGAAGATCGCGAACGCTACGCTGTGGCGCCGACGAAGCGTCAGCGCACATGGACAACTGGACAGCGGCACAAGGCGACTGGACAGCGGCACGAACGGAACGGGACGGGGCACGGCCATGATGGGACCAGCACACTCACTGTCGGGAGCCGCGGCCTGGCTCGGCGTAGGGGCGGCAGCGGCCGCCGCCGGGCACACGATGCCCTGGCCGGTCCTCCTGGCCGGTGCGCTGATCTGCGCGGGTGCCGCGCTCGCCCCGGACCTGGACCACAAGGCGGCCACGATCTCGCGCTCCTTCGGTCCGCTGTCGCGCTGGGTGTGCGAGATCGTCGACAAGCTCTCGTACGCCGTCTACAAGGCGACGAAGAAGCAGGGCGACCCACGCCGCTCCGGTGGGCACCGCACACTCACGCACACCTGGCTGTGGGCGGCGCTGCTCGGCGGTGGCGCCTCGGTCATCGCGATCACGGGTGGCCGCTGGGCGGTGCTGGCCATTCTCTTCGTGCACATGGTGCTGGCCATCGAGGGTCTGCTGTGGCGGGCGGCCCGGGGGTCGAGCAGCGATGTGCTGGTGTGGCTGCTGGCCGCGACCAGTGCCTGGATCCTCGCGGGTGTCCTGGACAAGCCCGGGAACGGGGCGGACTGGCTGTTCACACAGCCGGGCCAGGAGTATCTGTGGCTCGGGCTGCCGATCTTCCTCGGTGCGCTCGTGCACGACATCGGGGACGCGCTGACCGTCTCCGGCTGCCCGATCCTGTGGCCGATACCGATCGGACGCAAGCGCTGGTATCCCCTGGGCCCGCCGAAGGCGATGCGGTTCCGGGCCGGCAGCTGGGTGGAGCTGCGGGTGCTGATGCCGGTGTTCATGGTGCTCGGGGGAGTGGGCGCCGCGGCCGCGTTGAACGTCATCTGACGCGCCGCCCCGCAGGGTCAGCCCGACACCGCGTCCTCGTCCACGATGTGCACGGCCGCCTCCTCGGCGGAGGCGGCGGCTCCGTCGATGCCCACGTCGGTGGCGATCAGCCCGCTCTCCTCGTCCTCGTGTGCGCCCTCGTCGGGTGCGACGAGACGGCCGGACCGAACGTCGCCCACCTCGTTGTCCAGAGGTTCGCCGTCGGTGTCCTGGGAGTCACCGATGCCGTCCCCGTCGGGGTAGGCGATGTCGGGGAGTTCTTCGGCGAGGCGCTGGTCCAGGGTCTCGCCGCGCAGGCGCTCCGCCGCGGTCACACCGGTGTGCTCCACCGCCCATGGCCGCTCCGGTGGCGACCAGCCCCGGTCGAGCGGGTCGGCCACGCCGTCGGCGACCAGGGTGTCTTCGGCGTCCAGCAGCCCCGCGTCGTCCTGGATCTCGGATCCGTCTGGCTGGTAGACGTCGTCTCCCCATCCGCCGGCTTTGTCCACGGGAACCTCCAGTGGTGGGACGGGCCCGGTGCCACCGCTCGGCGACGGTGGGCGCGCGGACCGCTGGGCGGCGGCCCGAACCCCGTGAACCGGGCGGCTCACGAGCGTCCCCCGAATCAGTGCCCACCACCAGACTTCCACTCGCGCTCGGCACCGCGCAACGGCAGGGCACCGCGGCCCCGGCGCCAGGCCGACATCGGCTACTCGTGCCGGGACCGCTCCCGGCACGGAGGCAGGGGTGCGGAGGCGCTAGCCCGCCGGTAGGCATGGTCCCGGCGGGGGCCACCCGGGCGAGGCAGACCTCCGTGACGGTGTCGGCCTCACGCCGGTCAGCCGCGTCCGCGCCCGTGATCGCCTCATGGCGGTCCGTCGCACCCGTGCCCGTGACGGCCCCCCTCCGGTCAGCCGTGCCACGACCTCCACAGTGCCGCGTACGCGCCGTCCGCCTCGACCAGTTGGTCGTGGCTGCCCAGTTCGCTGATGCGGCCGTTCTCGACGACGGCGATGACGTCGGCGTCGTGAGCGGTGTGCAGCCGGTGAGCGATGGCGACGACGGTGCGGCCGTCGAGGACGCGGGCGAGGGAGCGTTCCAGGTGGCGGGCCGCGCGCGGATCGAGGAGCGAGGTCGCCTCGTCCAGCACCAGCGTGTGCGGGTCGGCGAGGACCAGCCGGGCCAGGGCGATCTGCTGGGCCTGCGCCGGGGTGAGCGTGAACCCACCGGAGCCGACCTCGGTGTCCAGTCCCTCGTCCAGCGCCCGTGCCCAGCTGTCGGCGTCGACCGCGCCCAGCGCCGCCCACAGCTCGGCGTCCTCCGCGCCCGTGCGGGCGAGCAGCAGGTTGTCACGCAGGGAGCCGACGAAGACGTGGTGTTCCTGGTTGACGAGCGCCACGTGGGAGCGGACGTCTTCGGCGGGCATCCGGGACAGCTCTGCGCCACCCAGGGTGATACGCCCGTCGCGGGGAGCGTAGATCCCGGCGAGCAGCCTGCCCAGGGTCGACTTGCCCGCACCGGACGGGCCTACCAGGGCGAGCCGGGTGCCGGGGGCGACCTCCAGCGACACCTTGCGCAGGACGTCGACGCCTTCGCGGTACCCGAAGCGCACCTGGTCGGCGTGGACATGGCGTCCGTCGGGGGCCACGGCCGGGTCGCCCGCGTCCGGCTCGATGTCCCGCACACCGACCAGACGGGCCAGCGACACCTCGGCGACCTGCAGCTCGTCGTACCAGCGCAAAATGAGGTTGATCGGGTCGACGAGCATCTGGGCGATGAGCGCGCCCGTGGTCAGCTCGCCGAGCCCGAGCCAGCCCTGCAGGACGAACACCCCGCCGATGATCAGGACCGAACCGAGGACCGTGGTGTGGGTGAGGTTGATGACGGGGAAGAGCACCGACCGCAGCCAGAGCGTGTACCGCTCCCAGGCGGTCCACTCGCGGACGCGCTGGTTCGACAGGTCGATGCGGCGGGCGCCGAGCCGGTGGGCCTCGACGGTGCGGCCGGCGTCGACGGTCTCGGCGAGGACGGCGGCGACGGCGGCGTACCCGGCGGACTCCGAGCGGTAGGCGGAGGGCGCGCGCTTGAAGTACCAGCGGCAGCCGACGATGAGCACAGGCAAAGCCAGCAGCACCGCGAGGGCCAGTGGGGGCGCGGTCACGGCGAGTCCGCCGAGGAGAAGCGCGACCCACACCACGCCGATCGCCAGCTGGGGCACGGCCTCGCGCATGGCGTTGGCGAGCCGGTCGATGTCGGTGGTGATGCGGGAGAGCAGGTCACCCGTGCCGGCGCGTTCCAGGACGCCCGGTGGCAGGCCGACCGACCGTACGAGGAAGTCCTCGCGGAGGTCGGCCAGCATCCGCTCGCCGAGCATGGCACCGCGCAGCCGCACTTCCCGTACGAAGAGGGCCTGGATGACGAGGGCGACGACGAACACCGTCGCCGTGAGTTCCAGATGGAGTTCGCGGGCCCCGTCCGAGACCCGTTCTACAAGTGCGCCGAGCAGGTAGGGGCCCGCCATGGAGGCCACGACGGCGACCGTGTTGACGGTGATGAGCAGGACGAAGGCCCGGCGGTGCCGGCGGAACAGTTCGGCCACGTAGGCGCGTACGGTCGCGGGGGCTCCGACGGGCAGGGTGTTCGCCGTCGTCGGGGCGGCCGGGTCGTACGCCGGTGGCGCCACGCCGATCATGCGGTCTCCTCGATCTCTTCCAGTTCGTCCAGCACGTCGCTGAGGGTGGTCGTGCGGTCCGGCTGCCCGTTTGCCGAGGCGGCCTTCCCGCCGGGGCCGACTGCCAGGGCGGCCTCCTCGTCTGTCTCTCGGGTGACGACGGCGCGGTACCGGGGTTCCTTGTGGATCAGTTCGCGGTGCACGCCGACAGCGGCGACCTCGCCCTCGTGCACCAGGACGACGCGTTCGGCGTGGTCCAGCAGGAGGGGCGAGGAGGTGAAGACGACGGTCGTACTGCCCGCCCTCAGGGACCTGATGCCGTCGGCGACCCGGGCCTCGGTGTGCGAGTCGACGGCGGAGGTCGGCTCGTCCAGGATCAGCACGCCCGGGTCCGTGATCAGGGACCGGGCCAGGGCGAGCCGCTGGCGCTGGCCGCCGGACAGGGACCGACCGCGCTCGCTGATCCGCGCGTCCATCGGGTCCTCGGCGTCGAGCGATCCCTGCACCAGAGCCTCCAGCACGTCACCGCACTGTGCGGCGGCCAGCGCCTCCTCGGCGGTGACCCCGCCCGAGGCGGGTACGTCGAGGAGTTCGCGGAGTGTCCCGGAGAGCAGCACCGGGTCCTTGTCCTGGACGAGGACGGCCGTGCGGGCGGAGTCGAGCGGCAGTTCGTCGAGCGGTACGCCGCCGAGGAGGACGGGAGTGCCCTCCTCCGGGGCGTGGCCGCCCAGCCGTTCCGCCAGCCGTCCGGCCGCGTCCGGGTCGCCGCACACCACCGCGGTGAGACACCCGGCTGGCGCGAGCAGGCCGGTTGCCGGGTCGTACAGGTCCCCGGTGGGCACGGCTGCCTCGCGGGACCCCTCGGTGTCCGTGGCCCGTTCCAGCGACAGCACCCGGGCGGCCCGCTTGGCGGACGGACGGGAGAAGGAGTACGCCATGGCGATCTCCTCGAAGTGCCTGAGCGGATACGTCAGCAGCATGACCGCGCTGTACACGGTGACCAGTTCGCCGACCGTGATCCGGCCCTCCTGGGCGAGACTCACGCCGTGCCAGACGACCGCGATCATCAGCATCCCAGGCAGCAGCACCTGGATGCCGGAGATCAGGGCCCACATACGGGCGCTGCGGACGGCGGCGTGGCGGACCTCCTGGGAGGCCCGGCGGTAGCGGTCCAGGAAGAGGTCCTCACCGCCGATGCCGCGCAGCACCCGCAGGCCGGCGACGGTGTCGGAGGCCAGCTCGGTGGCGCGGCCCGCCTTCTCGCGCTGGAAGTCGGCGCGGCGGGTCGCTCGGGGCAGGAGCGGCAGCACGGCGAGGGCGAGGACGGGCACGCCCACGGCGACGACGATGCCGAGTGCGGGCTGGTAGACGACCAGGCCGACACAGACCAGCACCACGGTGAGGGCGGCGGCGGTGAACCGGGAGACGGCCTCGACGAACCAGCCGATCTTCTCGACGTCGCCCGTGGAGACCGCGACGACCTCACCGGCCGCCACCCGCCGGGTCAGCGCCGAGCCGAGCTGGGCCGTCTTGCGGGCCAGCAGCTGCTGGACCCGCGCGGCGGCGGTGATCCAGTTGGTGACGGCCGACCGGTGCAGGAAGGTGTCGCCGAGCGCGATGGTGAACCCGCACAGCACCAGCAGTACGCCCGCGAGGGCTAGCCGGGCGCCGGAGCGGTCGACCACGGCCTGGATGGCGAAGCCGACGCAGAACGGCAGCCCGGCCACGGAGGTGAAGTGCAACAACCCCCACGCCAGCGCCTTGAACTGTCCGCCGAGCTGATTCCGGCCGAGCCACCACAGGAATCTGGGACCCGAGCGCGCGTCCGGCACACCCGGGTCTTGATACGGAAGGTCTTGAATCTGCATGACGTCCCAGAGGCTCGTGTCAGGGGTGGGGGAGAAGTGGGGAGAAAAGGGGCGGTCGAGGCCCAGTGACCGGTCGTGAAAGGTTCGCGTCGCAGCGTGGTCGGAAGCAAACGGTTTTCCGGCGCCGGGCAAAGTTTCGGCCTGGACCACCCGTACGAAGCCAGGCGGGCGGGGCGGCGGGCGCGTGTGTGCGGTGCGCGGTGCGACGATGGAGCGCATGCGAATAGGCGGTACGACGCGGGGACGAGCCGACGGCATGAACGGCATGAACGGCATGAACCGCGTGAGCGGCACGGGCGGTGCGAACGGCACGGGCGGTGCGAGCGGAGCGGGTCGAGTGAGGGGCGTGGTGCGCGTCCGGCTCGCGGTGGTGGTCTGCGGCGCGCTGGTGATGTCCCTGGCGGCGTGCGGTGGTTCGGGCGGCGCGACCGACGGGACAAAGGCCGACGCGAACGCCACGAAGTCCGGCGGCAAGGCCGATCGAGCCGAGGCGCGGACGGTCGACCTGACCCGTATCCCGGACGTCGGTGACCGTCTCCAGAAGCAGATCCCCGCCGCATCCCGCCAGGTCGTGGCCGTCTACGGCGAGGGCAAGGACGATGCCGACGCCACGATCGTGCTCTACACGAAGAGCGGTTCCACCTGGAAGAAGACCCGCAGCTGGGAAGGGCACAACGGCAAGAAGGGCTGGACCACCGACCATCGGGAGGGCGACAAGCGCAGTCCCGTGGGTGTGTTCACGCTCAGCGACGCGGGAGGCGTGCTCGCCGACCCGGGCGCCAAACTCCCGTACAGCAGGTCGGAGTCGTTCCAGGCGCCGCACTACTGGGCCAAGTCGCACTGGCACGACTTCGACTATGTCATCGCCATCGACTACAACCGCGTCAAGGGCACCTCGCCGATCGACCCGACGCGGCCCGAAGGTCAGTCCAAGGGCGGAAGCATCTGGTTGCACATGGACCACGGCAGCGGTACCTCGGCGTGCGTCAGCCTGTCCAAGCCGGGAATGGAGTATCTGCTGCGCACGCTCGACCCGGCACAGCACCCGGTGATCGTGATGGGCGACAAGGCGGAGCTGAAGGCCTGAGACGCCGGGCGCTCCCGCGCCCGCGCTTGTGGCCGGAGACCTCATTGCGGTGGAGCGCCGACTCCCCGTAGAACTCCGGCCATGAGAAACCGGATCATCATGTCCATGCTCACCGGAGGGACCCTCCTGGTGAGCACCCTCCTCGGGGCCACGCCGGCCCAATCCGCTGCCACGCCAGGCCAATCCGCACCCGCCCCATCCGCACCCGCCCAATCCGCTGCCACTCCCACCCGAGCAGACGCGTCCACCCGGACTGCCCACTCTCCCCAATCCGCCGACGTCCCCGTCGAGTTCGGTACCGACTGGCACGACCCGATCACCGCCGCCCCGCCCGTCACCAGGCCCGAGAACACCAAGTCGTGCGAAGTGACGGTCGCGGAGGCGTAGTTCAAGGACTTCACGCCGTACCAGGGCTCCTACGCGCCCCCGGCTGACTGCGGCAAGCGGTGGAGCAAGGTCGTCCTGCGTCTCGACGGCAAGGTGAAGGGCCGTCAGTTCGACCGCCTCGGCTATCTGCACATCGGCGGTGTCGAGGTGTTCCGGACGTCCACCCCGCAGCCCTCGCCCGACGGCATCGAGTGGTCCGTGGAGAAGGACGTCACGCGCTACAGCGACACCCTGCGCAGCGCGCAGCCCGTGGAGATGCTCATCGGCAACGTCGTCGACGACACGTACACCGGCATCCTCGACGTCAGGGTCACGCTGACCTTCTACGCGGCAAAAGGCAGACCCGACGTGAAGGCGGCGCAGGCCACCCCGGACCGCGTCCTCACCCTCCAGGACGGCAACACCCTCACCACCCCGCGCAACAGCGAACGCGTCATCGCCGAGGTGTACGCGACCGGGTCCGGCGGCGGCTGCGAGGAGTACTGGTATCTGACGGTGCCCGAGGAGGCGCCGTACTCCTGCAAGGCGGACGAGGGGCCGTACCGTGAGGTGCGGATCGAGGTGGACGGGCAGCTCGCCGGAATCGCCGCGCCGTTCCCGAACGTGTGGACGGGCGGCTGGTCCAATCCCTTCCTCTGGTACGTCGTCCCCGGGCCCCGCGCCTTCGACATCCAGCCCCTGCGTTACGACCTCACCCCCTTCGCGGGCATCCTCAACGACGGCCGCCCGCACCGGATCGAGGTCTCCGTCGTCGGCGTGCCCGAGGGGCAGACCGGCTGGAGCGCTCCGGTCAACGTCCTGGTCTGGCAGGACGCGAAGAGCGAGCGCGTCACCGGTGCCCTGACGAAGGCCGAGGCGGGCGACCTCGTCAACACGTCCACGTACACGCCCGGCGCGGAGCATCGCCTCGACACCGAGGGCGGCCACCGGCTGACCGTCGCGGGATATGTCGACACCTCGCACGGCCGGGTGACGACCACCGTCCGCCGGAGTCTCGCCAACATCTCCACGCACACCTGGTCGGACGGTGAGAACCCCGACGCGCTCGACGCGAAGTGGAGCGACGACGAGACGGTCACCGTCGACGGAGGCGGACGCGGACCGGCCCGGACGACGCACACGCGGCGGTCGTACACGATGGACGGAACGACGACGCTCGGCGCGGGCGACCGGTTGCGGACCGTGCTCACGCTCGGCGACCGGGCGACGGTCACCGAGACGCGCGGGGAGCGGCGTACGGCGTGGTCCCGGCTCGACGGCACCTACACGGGTGACGCCACGTACACCGCGTTCGTGCCCCGTGACCAGCGCCACGCCGTCGGGACGACGAGCGAGCGCTACCGAGCGTACGGATCGGACGGCTGCTACGACCGTTCGCTGGTCTCCGTACAGGGAGTGCTGACGGGGGACCGAATGGGCTGTTGATGCCGTATGCGTGTGATGTGACATGTGTTCGATGATTTACATCGGCGAAACACGACGGTCTTCCCTGCGAGCGACGACTCCCCGATAGTGATCCGCGCGGAAGCGCTTTTCCGCATACCAGAAGTCCCTCCGGAGGAGTGCCCGTGCCGCAGTCCGTACCGTCCCTGCCGCGACGCGTCGCACGCATGCTGCGTACCTCATTGTTCGCACAAGTCGGTGTCGCGCTTGTGCTCGGAATCGTCGTCGGAAGGTTGTGGCCGGAGACGGCCACGACTTTCCAGCCGCTCGGCGACGGTTTCATCCGTCTCATCAAGACGGTCATCTCGCCCCTGGTGTTCTGCGTGGTCGTCGTCGGCATCGCCAAGGCCGGCAATCTGAAGGCCTTCGGGCGGATCGGGCTCAAGGCCCTGATCTGGTTCGAGATCGCCTCGACGGCCGCGCTGCTCATCGGTCTGATCGCCGCCAACGTCTTCGGCCCCGGCTCGGGCATGAACGTCGACCCCTCGAAACTCGACACGTCGGCCGTCGACGCGAAGACCGCAGGCGGTGAGCTGCCGACGACGAGCGAGTTCATCCTGAACGCGCTGCCGCAGAGCGCGATCGGCGCGTTCGCCGAGAACTCGCTGCTCCAGGTGCTCGTGCTCGCCTGTCTCACCGGCGCCGCGCTGCTGCACCTCGGCCACACCAAGGTGCCCAAGATCCTGCCCGCCATCGAGCAGGCCCAGGAGGTCATCTTCGCGATCGTCGGCTTCGTCATGAAGCTGGCCCCGCTCGCGGTGTTCGGCGCGATGGTCCACCTGGTGGGCGAGTACGGCCTCGGCGTCATGAAGACCTACGCCAAGCTGATCATCCTCTGCTACGCCGTCGCCCTCGTCTTCCTCGTGCTGCTGGGCATCGCGCTGAAGCTGATGACCGGGCTGAGTCTGTGGAAGTTCGTCCGCTACACGCGGGCGGAGATGCTGCTGGCGCTGGGCACCGCCTCCAGCGAGAGCGTCATGCCCCGCATGATGCAGAAGCTGCGGCAGGCGGGCGCCCGTGACGACGCCGTGGGTCTGGTGCTGCCGACCGGGTACTCCTTCAACCTCGACGGCGCGTCCATCTACCTCTCCATCGGCACGCTGTTCATCGCGCAGGCCGTGGGTGTAGACCTCAGCCTCAGCCAGCAGGTCACCGTCATCCTGGTCCTCATGCTGACCAGCAAGGGCATGGCCGGCATTCCCGGTTCGGCCTTCCTCGCCCTGTCGGCGACCGCTGCCTCGCTAGGCGCCATCCCGGCCGGTGCCGTCGCCCTCCTCCTGGGTGTCGACCGCATCATGGACTCGATGCGCGTCGCCACCAACCTGCTCGGCAACTGCGTCGCCGTCTTCGCGGTGTCGAAGTGGGAGGGCGCGCTGGACACGGACCGGGCGAAGAAGATGCTGGACGGAGAGATCGAGTTCGTGGAGGAAGAGGACGAGCCCGGTGAGGGCGCGGCCGGAACCGCCGAGGCCCCCGCGAAGGCGGAGGTTCCCGTGCTTGCCAAGGTCGAGACGAAGGAGCCCGCCCCCGAGGCGAGTTGACCCGCTCTTCCCTCATCTCCCCAAACGGAAGGGGCCCGGCGCAGCACCCCGCGCCGGGCCCCTTCCGTATGCCCCCGGCTCGGCGGCACCGCTCCGGCCCCGCTTGGCTCGGCGGCCCCGCTCCGGCCCCGCTCCGGCCCCGCTTGGCTCGGTGGCCCCGCTCCGACGCAGCGGCCGCGCCCGACTCAGCAGCCCCCGCTCCCGACTCAGCAGCCCCGTTCCACCCCCGCCGGCGCCCCGTCGATCAAAGTGTCGAGCAACCCGCCGAGCACCCCCCGCTGATCGTCCGACAGCGGCGCCAGGATCTCCTCCGCCGCCGACCGCCGGGCATGGTGCAGCTCCCGCAGGGCCTTGCGGCCCTCGTCCGTCACCTCTATCCGGATCACCCGCCGATTGGTGGGATCGGGCGCCCGGCGCACCCGTCCGCTCTCCTCCAACGCGTCGACCAGGGTCGTCACGGCCCGGGGCACGACCTCCAGCCGTTCCGCCAGATCGGCCATGCGTGGCGGTGTGTCGTAGTGCGCGAGAGCGCGCAGCAGCCGTGACTGCGCCGGGGTGATCTCCAATCCGCTCTGCTGGAGATGGCGCTTCTGGATGCGGTGCACACGGCGCGTGAGCCGCAGCAACTGCTCGGCGAGCAGGCCGTCGGCGTCGGGGGTGGTCATACGGGGAACAATATCAGGACCATGTTCATTGTGAGTATAGGTAACAATGAGCTAGGCTCCGTAAGCCTGTTCTCGCCTCAGCTCGGTAAGCCAGCTTCGCCTCAGTAAAGCCCACTTCGCCTCACCTCCGTATTCACCGCACCCCTCCCGAAGGAGCCCATGCATCCCGGCAACGAACCCACCTGGGCAGCCCCCGACGGCGCGACGGAGCAGCCCCGCCAGGTGCGCCGCATCCTGCGTCTGTTCCGTCCCTACCGAGGCCGGCTCGCGATCGTCGGCCTGCTCGTCGGCGCCGCGTCGCTCGCGTCGGTGGCCACGCCCTTCCTCCTCAAGGAGATCCTGGACACCGCGATCCCCGAGGGCCGCACCGGCCTGCTGAGCCTCCTCGCCCTCGGCATGATCCTGAGCGCGGTGCTCACCAGCATCTTCGGCGTCCTGCAGACGCTGATCTCCACGACCGTCGGCCAGCGCGTCATGCACGATCTGCGTACCGCCGTCTACGGCCGGCTGCAGCGCATGTCGCTCGCCTTCTTCACCCGGACCCGCACCGGCGAGGTGCAGTCCCGCATCGCCAACGACATCGGCGGCATGCAGGCGACCGTCACCTCCACGGCCACCTCCCTGGTATCCAACTCCACCAGTGTGATCGCCACCGTCGTCGCCATGGTCGCCCTGGACTGGCGGCTCACCGTGGTCACCCTGCTCCTGCTGCCGCTGTTCGTGTGGATAAGCCGCCGGGTCGGCGACGAGCGCAAGAAGATCACCACCCAGCGGCAGAAACAGATGGCCGCCATGGCCGCGACGGTGACCGAGTCGCTCTCCGTCAGCGGCATCCTGCTCGGCCGCACGATGGGCCGCGCCGACTCGCTCACCAAGTCCTTCTCCGAGGAGTCCGAGGGGCTCGTCGACCTGGAGGTCAGGGCGAACATGGCCGGCCGCTGGCGCATGGCCATCATCGCCGTCGTCATGGCCGCCATGCCCGCCGTCATCTACTGGACCGCCGGCATGGCGCTCCAACTCGGCGGCCCGTCCGTGTCGGTCGGCACGCTCGTCGCCTTCGTCTCGCTCCAGCAGAACCTGTTCCGGCCGACCGTGAGCCTGCTGTCCACCGGCGTCCAGATCCAGGCCTCACTCGCCCTCTTCCAGCGCATCTTCGAGTACCTCGACCTGCCCGTCGACATCACCGAGCCCGAGCGCCCGGTCCACCTCGACCAGGTCAAGGGCGAAGTCCGCTTCGAGAACGTCGAGTTCCGCTACGACGGCGACGATCACGGCGACCACGGCGACCACGGCAGCCAAGGCGACGCCGGTGGCCAAGGAGGCGACGGCAAGGCGCGCCCGATCCTCGACGGCATCGACCTCACCGTCCCGGCCGGCGGCAGTCTCGCCGTCGTAGGCCCGACCGGCGCCGGGAAGTCCACGCTCGGCGCCCTGGTGCCGAGGCTGTACGACGTCACGGGCGGCCGGGTCACCCTCGACGGGGTCGACGTGCGCGATCTGGACTTCGACACGCTGGCCCGGGGCATCGGCGTCGTCTCCCAGGAGACGTACCTCTTCCATGCCTCGGTCGCCGACAACCTGCGCTTCGCCAAGCCGGACGCCACCGACGAGGAGCTGTACGCGGCGGCGCGGGCGGCCCAGATCCACGACCACATCGCGGCCCTGCCCGACGGCTACGACACGGTCGTCGGCGAACGCGGCCACCGCTTCTCCGGTGGTGAGAAGCAGCGCCTCGCCATCGCCCGCACCATCCTGCGCGACCCGCCGGTCCTCATCCTCGACGAGGCCACCAGCGCCCTGGACACCCGTACCGAGCACGCGGTGCAGGAGGCCATCGACGCCCTCTCCGCCAACCGCACCACCGTCACCATCGCCCACCGGCTCTCCACCGTCCGGGAAGCCGACCAGATCGTGGTCCTCGACGCCGGCCGCGCCGTCGAACGCGGCACGCATGAGGAGCTGCTGGAGCTGGGAGGGCGGTACGCGGCACTCGTACGGCGGGACGCGCGGTCGAAGCCGGGTCGAGAGACGGTCCCGGCGGCGAAATCGGAATCGGCGGTGCAGAAAGCGGGATCCACGGGGCCGAATTCGGAATCGAAGGGGGCGGAATCGGAATCCAAGGGGCGGGAATCGGAATCAAAGGCGCCGAAACTGGAACCGACAAGATGAAGATATGCCGGGTTTGAGGTGATATGCAGGTTACCGTGCCCGCATGCAGATGAACACTCCGCCACCGAGCACGATCCGACTGACGCGCCGGGGCCGGGCCGCCCTCATCGCGGCCGGGGCCGTCGTGGCGGCCACCGCCGTGGCGGTGCCGCTGCTGACCGTGGGCAGCGGCGACGGCGAGGCCGAACGGCCCGCGTCACTGGTGATCCCGGAGGGCTGGCGCTCCGGCCAGGTCTACGAAGCCGTCGACAAGGCCCTCGCCCTGCCCGCAGGATCCACCAAGAAGTCCCTGGCCAAGGCCAAGCTGACCCTCCCGGCCGACGCCGACGGCAATCCGGAGGGCTATCTCTTCCCGGCGACGTACGCCTTGAAGGAGAAGTCGACCCCGGAGTCCCTGCTGACGTCCATGGTCGAGACCGCGCACAAGAAGTTCAACGGCGGTCAGGTCACGGCCGGGGCCCAGCGCAACGCGATGAACGTCTACCAGGCGGTCACCGTCGCGAGCATCATCCAGGCCGAGGCGGCCACCGAGGAGGACATGGGCAAGGTGTCCCGGGTCGTCTTCAACCGCTTGGAACGCGGCATGCCGTTGCAGATGGACTCCACCATCAACTACGCGCTGAACCGCTCCACGCTGGACATGTCCCTCAACGACACGAAGATCGACAGCCCCTACAACTCGTACCAGCGCATGGGGCTGCCGCCCACGCCGATCGCCAACCCGGGCGAGGACGCGATGCGCGCGGCGATCAACCCGACGCAGGGCGACTGGCTGTATTTCGTCACGGTCAAGCCGGGCGACACCCGTTTCACGGCGAACTACGAGGAACACCTGCGCAACGTCGCCGAGTTCAACAAGAACCGGAAGCGGCCGTCGGCGGACGCCGGATCACCTTCGCGGGCACCTCGCTGACGGTCCTGCTGAGCCGGTTCGTGACGTCAGGCGGCGGCGACCGGCTCGGCGGCCAGTAGTCGCCTGATGTCCCTCACCGCCTCGCGCCCGGCGCGGTTGGCGCCGATGGTACTGGCCGACGGGCCGTAGCCGACCAGGTGGATCCGTGGGTCGGCGACCGCGCGGGTGCCGTCGACGCGGATGCCGCCGCCGGGCTCGCGCAGCCGCAGCGGGGTCAGATGGTCGAGGGCGGCGCGGAAGCCGGTCGCCCAGAGGATGACATCGGCGTCCACCCGGCGGCCGTCGTCCCACTCCACGCCGTCGGGAGTGATCCGGTCGAACATCGGCAGCCGGTCCAGGACACCGTCCGCGAGGCCCTGCCGGATCGCGTCGTTGAGGGGCAGCCCCGTCACCGACACGACGCTCCTCGGCGGCAGGCCCTGCCGGACCCGCTCCTCCACCAGCGCGACCGCCGCGCGCCCCGCCCCCTCGTCGAACGGCCCCTCGCGGAACACGGGCGGACGCCTGGTCACCCATGTCGTCGCGGCGGCGTACGGCGCGATCTCCAGCAGATGCTGCGTCCCGGAGGCGCCCCCGCCCACCACGACCACCCGCAGCCCGGCGAACTCCTCCGGCCCCGGGTACCGCGCGGTGTGCAACTGCCGCCCCTGGAACGTCTCCTGACCGGGGTAGCGCGGCCAGAACGGCCGGTCCCACGTTCCCGTCGCGTTGATCAGCGCCCGCGTCGACCACGTACCGTCCGAGGTCTCCACGAGCAGCCGCCCGCCCTCGCCCTCCCGCACCGCGTGGACGTCCACCGGACGCCGCACCCGCAGGTCGAAGGTGTGTTCGTACGTGGCGAAGTACTCCTTGATGACCTCGGAGGACGGCCGCGCCGGATCGGCCCCCGTCAGCTCCAGCCCCGGCAGTGCGTGCATCCCGTGCACCTTGCCGTACGTCAGCGACGGCCAGCGGAACTGCCAGGCGCCGCCCGGCCCGGGGGAGTGGTCCAGCACCACGAAGTCGCGCTCCGGCTCGAAGCCGGATCGCCGCAGGTGATAGGCGCTCGACAGGCCCGCCTGACCAGAGCCTATGACGACTACCTCGACCTCGCGTGAGTTGTTCACGTTTCTACTAACCGTGGAGGAGGCGCGGATCTTCCCGCACGTCGGCCGCTCGGTGTGCTGCGCGTGGTACTCGATGTCTGCGAGCAGCGGTGGAGACGGACGATCACGTCATGAGCCCTCCGAGGCGCGGGGAGCGGTGGTCGACGGCGGGAGGTCGCCGTTGAAGCGGGGGTCGGTGAAGTCGCCGAAGTCGACCTTGTTCGGGATGAGCTTCAGCTCGGTGAAGGTGTCCGCGATCTTCTGCTCGGAGGCGATGAGCGGCTTGTCGACGGCCACCGCGATCCGGGTGGTGTACGTGCGCTTCACCGCGGCCAGCGCCACGTCCTCGGGCAGCCCGGTGTCCTGCGCCCAGACCCTCGCCCACTCCTCCTCGTGGGAGTACACCCACGTGTAGGCGCGCCGCAGCCGCTCCAGGTAGTCCTTGACGGCGGCTGCCTTCTTCTCGTCCCCGAGCGCGGTGGGCGCCGCCACCTGGAAGGTCAGGCCGTTGGTGACCCCCTCACCCGTGGTCAGGACACGCCCCTGCTTCGCCTTGAGCACCTGCGAGGTGTACGGGTCCCACACCGCCCACGCGTCGACCTTGCCGGAGGTGAACGCGGCGAGCGCGTCCGCCGGCTGGAGGTACTTGACGTCGACGTCGCCGAGCGACAGCCCGGCCTTCTCGAGGGAGGCCACCAACTGGTAGTGCGCGGACGAGCCTTGGGCCACGGCGACGGACCTGCCCTTGAGCTGCTCGGGCTTCGTCAGCTTCGAGTCGTTCGGTACGAGGATGGTGTCGCCGTCGGACGTGCCGTGCCAGGCCGCCACGACCGTGATCCTGGAGTCCGCCCCGGCCGCGAAGACGGGCGGAGTGTTGCCGACGCCGCCGATGTCGACGGCCTTGGCGTTGACGGCTTCCAGGAGGGGAGGACCCGAGGTGAACGTCGACCATTTGATCTTGTAGTCGAGGCCGTCGAGCTCCCCGGCCGCCCGCAAAATGGCCTCCGAACCGCCCTTCTGGTCACCGACGTTCAAGGTGAGCGAGCCCTTGCCGTCGGTCCCGCCTCCGGTTGCCGAGGTACTGGCCGAGGAGTTGCCGCCGCAGGCGGAGAGGAGCATGGCCAGGGGGAGAAGCAGGGCGGGGGCGAGGCGTCGTCGCATAAGGGATTCCGTTCGGTTGGTTCGAGTAAGGGCGAGCGGGAGCTGGTGTGGCGGGCCCAGGTGTTCGGGGGTTGTCTCTCGGGCGCCTCTCGGGCGGGCGCCTCCCGGGCCGCTCGGGGGAGGGGTCGGCTTCGCGAAGGGAGGTCAGGCGGCTTGGGTGGCGGGGTCGACGCCCAGTCGTTCGAGGAGTCGGCCGCGCAGCTCGGCGAACCGGGGGTCGGTGATGTCGCGGGGCCGGTCCAGATCGACTGGCGTCTCGTAGGCGATGACGCCTTCGTCCATCACCAGGACGCGGTCGGCGAGCAGGACCGCCTCCTCGACGTCGTGCGTCACGAGCAGCACCGCGCAGCCGCGCCGCTGCCACAGCTCGCCGACCAGACGCTGCGCCTTGATCCGGGTGAGCGCGTCGAGGGCGCCGAACGGTTCGTCGAGCAGCAGCAGATCGGGTTCGCGGACCAACGCCCGGGCCAGGGAGGCGCGTTGGGCCTCACCGCCGGAGAGCGTCTTGGGCCACGCCCCCGAACGGTGGTCCAGACCGACTTCCTTGAGCGCCTGCTCGGCAAGGGCGCGTTCGGGCTTGCCCGGCAGACCGAGCAGAACGTTCCGCCACACCCGCTTCCACGGCATCAGCCGCGGTGCCTGGAAGGCGACCGCCTTACGGCGCGGCACGAGGACGGTGCCCTCGATGTCGCGGTCCAGCCCGGCGAGGATGCGCAGCAGGGTGGACTTGCCGCAGCCGCTGCGGCCGAGCAGGGCGACGAACTCACCCGGCCGGACGTCGAGTCGGAGGTCGTCGATGACGGCGCGGCCACCGAAGGAGCGGGTGAGCCCCTCGACGTGCACGGCGTGAGGCACAGGTGCGGGGGCGGCGGGTGTGGGTTTGGTGGGTGCGGGTTCGGGGGCGGGTGCGGTATCGGGGGCCGGGTGGGCCTTTTTCGTTGTCACCGGCCGGTGAACGTCGGTCGCCATTGCAGCAACAGCCTTTCGAGGGAGCGGACGATGAAGTCGGCGAGCAGGCCGAGGAAGGCATAGACGATCAGGCAGACCACGATCACGTCGGTCCGCAGGAAGTCCCGTGCCTGCACCATGAGGAAGCCGATGCCGGAGTCCGCGTTGATCTGCTCGGCGAAGACGAGCGCGAGCCAGGCGATGCCGAGCGAGTACCGCAGACCCGTCATGGCGCCGGGCAGCGCACCCGGCAGCACGACATGCCGTACGAGCCCCCAGCGCGACAGTCCCAGGGACTCCCCGGCCTCGATCAACTGGGCGTCGACGCCACGGATCCCGGCGTACACGTTGAGATAGAGAGGGAACGACACGCCGAGGGTGATGATCGCGACCTTCGGGGCCTCGCCGATGCCGAACCAGATGATGAGCAGGGGGATCAGCCCCACGAACGGCACGGTCCGCAGCATCTGGACACTGGCGTCCACGAGGTCCTCACCGACCCGGAACAGCCCTGACACCAGGGCGAGTCCGGTGCCGACGACGGTCCCGAACACCACTCCGAGCGCGACCCGTTGCAACGACGTCCCCATCGCCGAGGGCAGCGAACCGTCGGCGATCAGATCACCCGCCACCTGCGCGATCCGGCCCGGAGAGGCGAGTACGTCAGCGGTCAACACGCCGGTGGTGCTGAGGAGTTGCCAGAGCGCGAGCAGCAGGAGGGGGCCGGAGGTGCGCCGCAGCCAGCGGGGGACACGGGTGCGGCGGGAGGAGCTGGGGACGAGGCGTTCGAGAGCGAGGGAACCAGATGTGTCGGTCGCATGACCGTGACCGGCTATATCCGGAATATCCGCCTCGTGTGTGTCGGGTGGGGCATGGCTGATGCTCATGAGAGCTCCGGGGGAGGAGAACGCCGGGGAAGGAGAGCGCCGGCGGGCGGGGGCGGCCGTGCGGTGCCGGCACGTCGGACACCGGTCGACGGATCGCTCAGTGGACCCGGCTCGTCAGACGTGCGGAAGAGGCGGCGCGCAGGCCGAGAGGAAAGGGAGGTGAAGAAGCGTCAGCAGCCGCGACGACAGGCGGCGGAGGCCACCCGCAGCAGGTCGATGTGACCGCGCGAAGTGAGCAGAGCTGAACGTGACATGCGGCGAAATTAGTCACCCGGGCCGTGCAGGGTCAATGGTGTCTCGCGGAGTGGACGCGGTGTATCACCGGCCGGGTCACCGCCGCGTCCGTCACGGCGCCCTGGTGCGCCGCGCCGGGGCGCCCCCCCCGTCGGGGCGGGCTCGGGGCGTCGGCGGCGGCGCGGACCGTCCCTCTCGCGCGTGCCGCCGTCGAGGTGCGCGAGGATGGAACCATGTCCGATGCGTTCACCACCCGAGTCCTGAACGTCGCCTCCGGCTCCCACGAGCGGGTCGTCGACCTCACCCACGACTGCGCGGCGTTCCTCCGCGAGGTGGCAGCCGGCCGGGACGGTCTCCTCAACGTCTTCGTCCCGCACGCCACGGCCGGCATCGCCATCATCGAGACAGGCGCCGGCAGCGACGACGACCTCCTCGCCGCCCTCCACACCCTCCTGCCCGCCGACGACCGCTGGCAGCACCGCCACGGTTCCCCGGGCCACGGCCGCGACCACGTCCTCCCCGCCATCGTCCCGCCCCACGCCACCCTGCCGGTCATCGACGGGAGGCTGGAACTGGGGACTTGGCAGTCTGTGTGCCTGGTGGACACCAATAAAGACAATGTCAACCGTCAGGTTCGACTGAGCTTCCTGGGCTGAGCAAGATCGTCCTGGGCGCGGCCGCCAAATCTCCGTATCTTGCGTGTTCGAAACGGAGACGTCTTGCGCGGTACGGACCTGAACATGATCGAACGCCCCTACGACGGATGCGGAAAGTGCCTGCTAGGAGTGCGGCGGCTGTCCCGGATGAAGCTAGCTACGTCGTCTCCGGAACGGCAGCGCGAGGACGTGCTTACCACCGCGGCCTCCGTCGGGGGCCACATCATCGGCTGGGCCGACGACTGGGAGGTGTCGGGCGCCACCGACCCGATGACCCGCCCGAAGTCGGGCCCTTGGCTTCGCGATGAGAGCGGTCCGTACGACGGGTTGGTGGCGGCCGCCGTGGACCGGCTCGGCCGCAACGTCGTGGACTGCCTCACCCATGCGCCTTGTGCTTCCCTGCAAGCGGTTGCGGAGTTACTCCGCTGGGCGGTCCACCCCAGAGGTGGCCGTTGATGCGTTTGGCGAGCACTTCTGATCGTGGCGCTGCCGTGATTCTCCTTATATGAGGTACTTGTTGGTGAATGCCTATCGAATTGGCCCGTCTCGGTGCACCTGACCGTGTTGTCGCAGGTCAGTGGGCGGGGGCGGAGGACTGCCCGGGGCTTGCCGCTGACCGACAGGTTTTCGTAGCGTTCAGGGGTGAGCAGCGCAACCGCACGAGGGGGAAACCTCCCGGCGGCCTTCACGACGTTCGTGGGCAGGCGGCGGGAGATGGCGGAGATCCGCCGCCGCCTCGGCACGGCACGGCTGCTGACGCTCACCGGCGTGGGCGGCGTGGGCAAGACGCGGCTGGCGCTGGAATCGGCGGCGGCCTCCCGCAAGGGCTTCGCCGACGGCGTCTGGCTGGTGGACCTGTCCGCCGTACAGGATCCGGCGGCCGTCGCGGCCGTCACCGCCACCGCCCTCGGCATACCCGACCTGTCCGCCAGACCCCTGCTCGAACAGCTCGCGGACCACCTGGCCGAGCGGCACTGCCTGATCGTGCTCGACAACTGCGAGCACCTGGTCGACGCCTGCGCCGAACTCGCGGACACCCTTCTCTCGGCCGCGCCCGGACTGCGCGTACTGGCGACCAGCCGGCACACGCTCGGCATGTCCGGCGAGCACGTCTTCACCGTCGCCCCGCTGTCCGTGCCGGACGAGGCCGTGGAGCTGCTGCGGGACCGGGCCGCGGCGAGCCGGCCGGAGTTCGATGTCACCGACGCCAACCGGGAGGCCGTCACCCGGCTGTGCGCCCACCTGGACGGGTTGCCCCTGGCGATCGAACTGGCCGCCTCCCGGCTGCGGACCCTGACCGTCGAGCAGGTGGCGGAGCGGCTGGAGGACCGTTTCACCCTGCTCACGGGCGGCAGCCGGACGGCCCGGCCCCGCCAGCGGACCCTGCGGGCACTGATCGACTGGAGCTACGAGCTGTGCGCCCCGGCCGAGCGGCTGCTGTGGAACCGGCTGTCGGTGTTCGCGGGCGGATTCGCCCTGGACGCCGCCGAGGCCGTCGGTGCCGGGGAGGGCATCCCACGCGGGGACGTGCTGGACCTCCTGGACCGCCTGGTCGCCCAGTCGGTGGTCCTCGTCGACGAGCGTGAGGGGCAACCCCGTTACCGGATGCTGGAGACCATCCGGCAGTACGGCACTCGGCGGCTCGCGGAATCCGGCGAGGAACGCCGGGTCGGGCTGATCCACCTGGACTTCTACCGCCGTCTCGCCGAGCGGATCGCCGACGGCTGGTACGGCCCCGGCCAGGAGGAGGGCCTGGCCCGGCTGCGCGCCGAGCACGCCAATCTCCGTACGGCGCTGGAGCACAGCGATCCGCGGACGGCGCAGGCGCTGGTCGCGGCCCTGCGCTTCCACTGGTGCGCCGACGGATTCCTCGGCGAGGGACGCCGGTGGCTCGACCGGGCCCTGGCCGCGGCTCCCGAGCCCACCCTGGCGCGGGCCAGGGCGCTGTGGGTGGCCGCCTGGGCCGCGCTGCTCCAGGGCGACCACGCGGCGGCGGACCGGTCGCTGGGGGAGGCCGGTCAGTTGGGCGACTGGCTGGGCGACCCGGTGGTGGGCGCGTACGTCGAGGGCTTCCGCGGCACCTCGGCGCTGTTCCGGGGGCATCTGGAGGAGGCCGTCTCCCGGTACGAGCGGGCGGTGGCCGCGCATGAGGCCGTCGGTGACGGCCCGGGCGCCCTGATCTCCCTCTTCCAGTTGGCGATCGCCCAGGCGCACACCGCCGACCCGCGGGCGGAGAGCACGGGCCGGCGCGCCGTGGCCACCGCCGAGGCCCACGGGGAGCGGTGGAGCCGTTCCTACGCGCTGTGGGCCCTCGGCCACGATGCCTGGGTGCGCGGCGACCCGGAGGCCGGTACGGACCTTGCGCGGGCCGGCCTGGACATCCAGCGCGGGTTCAACGACTACGTCGGCACCGCCCTGATGATGGAGCTGCTGGCCTGGATCACCGCGTCCCGGGGCGACCACCGGCGGGCGGCACGCCTGCTCGGGTCGATCCGCTCCCTGTGGCGGCACATCGGCACCACCATCGCGGCGTTCGGCCCGCATCTGGCCGAGCGGCACGAGCAGTGCGCAGCGTCGGTGGCACGCGCCCTGGGCGAGGAGGCGTACGAGGCGGCCCTCACCGAGGGCGGTGCGTACGACCGGCCGGCCGCGGCCATCGCCTACGCGTTGGACACCCGGCCGCCGGCGCCTCCCGCCGCCGAGCCCGCGTCCGGGGCCGGTCCGCTGACCCGCCGTGAGCGTGAGGTGGCCGCTCTGGTGGCCCAGGGGATGAGCAACCGGCGGATCGCCGCCGCGCTCGTCCTGTCGCCGCGCACCGTGGACGGCCACGTGGAGCGCATCCTGGCCAAGCTGGGCTTCAGTTCCCGTACGCAGGTCGCGGCCTGGGTGGCGCAGCATCACCTGCCCACCCCCTACGGACCCGGGAATCAGGTACCGACCCCGTAGTTCCACCCGTAGCCCCCGTGTGGGCCCGGCGCCGAGGGTGGTCGCATGGTGCACATCGACGTGGACGAGGGCCGCTGCGACGGCTTCGGATTCTGTGAACAGGCCGCGCCCGAGGTCTTCGGGCTCGACGACGACGGCGTCGTCACCGTTCTGCTGGACGACATTCCGCCCGCCCTGGCCGAGAAGGCGGAGGCGGCCACCCGCGCCTGTCCGGTGGCGGCGCTGCGGACCGTCCGATGAGGGCGGTCGTGGTCGGCGGCTCCCTCGCCGGAGTGACTGCCGTCGACGAGCTGCGGCGCCAGGGCTGGGACGGCGTGATCACGCTCGTGGGTGACGAGCCGCATGCCGCGTACGCCCGCCCGCCGCTGTCCAAGGGAGTGCTGAAAGGCACCGAGGGCGCCGATTCGGTCGCCCTGCCGCGACTCGGTGCCGACGTCGAGGTCCTCACCGGCATCCGGGCCACGGGCCTGGATGCGGACGCCCGGCTGGTGCGGGTCGAGGGCGACGTGGTGATCCCGTACGACAAGCTCGTGATCGCCACGGGGGCGCGGGCCCGCACGCTGGGGGAGCACGGGCTCGTCCTACGCACACTGGACGACGCCGTGCGCCTGCGGGGAGAACTCGCCAGGTCCCGCAGCGTGCTGGTGATCGGTGGCGGCTTCCTGGGCATGGAGATCGCCTCCGTCGCCGCCGAACTCGGCCTCGACGTCACGGTCGTCGACGTCCGGACGCCGTTCGTGACGACCCTCGGCCCCTTCCTCGCCCGGCTGTTCGAGCGGGCGGCGCGGGAACACGGCGTACGGACCGTGGTGTGCCCGGACGGTGTGAGCCCGACGCCGTACGGCGCCCGACTCGCCGACGGCAGCCGCCTGGAGGCCGACCTCGTCGTCACCGCCGTCGGCTGCCGGCCCAACACCGAGTGGCTGCAGGGCTCCGGGCTCACCCTGCTGGGCGGAGTCGTCGTCGACGAACGCTGCCGGGCCGGCGCACCGGACGTCGTCGCCGTCGGGGACGTCGCCGCCCTGCCCACCGGTGACGGCCGCTTCCGCCGCACCCCGCACTGGGACGCCGCGATCGGTCAGGCCCGGGCGGGCGTCGCCGCGTTGCTGCACGGCGACGCGGCCACGCCGTACACGCCACAGCCGTACTTCTGGACCGAGGCGTTCGGCCTGGCCGTGAAGCTCGCCGGGACGTTGCCCGCCGCCGGCGAACCGACCGTGCTCAAGGGCTCCCTCGCCGACCGCTCCGCCCTGCTGCGCTGGGACCACCCCGACCGTCCCGTGGCCGCCGCGCTCAACCACCGCATCCCGGTGGCCCGCCTGCGGGCGCTCGCCGCCTGACCCTTCCTCCGCCCGGACGATCGAAGGAGATCGCCATGACCACCACGACACCCCTCACCTCCGACCTCGACCTCTTCAGCGACGAAGCGCTCGCCGACCCCTACCCCCGGTACAAGGCGCTGCGCGACCTGGGCCCGGCCGTGTACCTCAGCCGGCACGATCTGTGGTTCATCTCCCGCTACGAGCAGGTGCGTTCGGCCCTCGGCGACTGGGAGACCTTCTCCTCCGGGCGGGGCATAGGCCTCAACGACGGCTTCAACGACGCCTGGGCCAGCGCCCTGATCAACATGGACCCGCCCGCGCAGACCGAGCAGCGCAAACTGTTCACCGACCGCCTGTCACCCCGCGCGCTGCGCCCGGTCGCCGAGAGCATCGACCAGCGGGCCGAGCGACTGGCCGACGAGCTGGTGGCGCGGGGCTCCTTCGACGCCGTCACGGACCTGGCCCAGGACCTCCCCGTCCACGTGATCATGGATCTGATCGGCTGGCCCGAGCAGGGCCGCGACCAACTCCTCGACATGGCCGCGGGCTGGTTCGACTCCGCCGGACCGGTCTGCCCGCGCACGGCCGCCTCGGTCCCCAAGGTCGAAGCCCTCATGGGCTACCTCGCCGGCGTCGTGGCCGAGGAGAACCTCGTGCCCGGCGGCTTCGGATGGACCATGCTGGAGGCCCACAAGGCCGGCCGGATTCCCGTCGAAGGCGCGATCGGCCTGCTCGCGGGTTACGTCGTGGCCGCCTTCGACACCACCATCAGCGCGATCTCCAGCGGCATGTGGCTTTTCGCCCGCCACCCCGAGCAGTGGGACCTGCTCCGCTCCGACCCGGCCCTTGCCCCCTCCGCCTTCAACGAGATCGTCCGCATCGAGAGCCCCATCCAGGTCTTCTCCCGCGTCACCACCCGCGAGGCCGACCTCGGCGAAGGCGTCGTCATCCCGTCCGGCGTCCGCGTCCTGCACGGCTACGGTGCAGCCAACCGCGACGAGCGCCACTTCCCCGCCCCCGACCGTTTCGACGTCCGCCGCAACCCCGTCGACCATCTCGCCTTCGGCTACGGCAACCACGCCTGCGCCGGTCAGGGCCTCGCCCGCCTCGAAGTCCACGCCGTACTCAAGGCGCTGGCCGCCCGCGTGGAACGCATCGAACTGGCTGGAGAGCCCGTCCGCGCCCTGAACAACATCACCCGCGGATTCCGCAGCCTGCCCGTACGCGTCAGCTGACTTTCTTCCCTATCAGAGGCTGGGCCGGGGGAGTTTCGGCGTGCCCGACGTGACGGCCTCGCTGCCGTCTCCCCGGCCCGGCGCGGCCGGGCATCCGAGGGACTGCCCTCCTTCGGCGAGTCCCCGCGCTTCATCCGGTTCGCGCTGCCGAACGGCGGATCGACCGCTGGCTATGTGCCTGCCGGCCAACTCTCTCGGCCTGCGCCCTCGCCTCTCTGCGGCGGCCTCGCGCTCGACTCGGGTGCAGCTGACCGCCCGCGGCTTCTCCTGCACCAGCGGCAGGGCGTAGTGCTCACGGACCTGTTTCTCGACCTCCGTTCGCGACACGGTGGCCGTGGCGCCGACGGTGCTGGTCGACTCGGTGCTCAGCAGCCGGGGTACGGCCACGGCCAAGCCGCCGAGGGCCACGGCGGTGGGGGCGGTCAGGGACACGGCGACGTACTTCATGATCTTCTCCTTGGGGGCGCTCGCTTGAGTGACGCTTCCTGAGGAGACTGGCTCGCAGTGCGGCCCTGACGCTTCGGCCTGCGGGCCGAAGACGGCTGCCCGTGGTCGGCCCGCAGGCCGAAGCGGACCGGTCAGGCAGACGGTGCCTGGCGGTCGCGTACGCGGCCGGTGTCCCAGGCCCACGCGGCGATCTCGACGCGATTGCGGACGCCCAGCTTGTCCTTGATGTTGGCCAGGTGGGTCTTGACGGTGCCCAGGGACAGGTACAGCTCGTCGCAGATCTCCTGGTTGGTGCGGCCCACCGCGAGCAGGCGTACGACGTCCGTTTCCCGCTCGGAGAGCGGATGCGGGGTGGCTGGTGCGGGCTGCTGTCCGGCGAGGTGCTTGAGGAGGCGGACGGTGACGGCGGGGGAGACCAGGGCGTCGCCGCGGGCGGCGGATCGTACGGCCTCGATCAGGAGGGTGGATCCGGCGTCCTTCAACAGGAAGCCACAGGCGCCGTTGCGCAGGGCGGTGTAGGCGTAGTCGTCCTGGTCGAAGGTGGTCACGACGACGACGCGCATCGGGTCGGTCACACCCGGTCCGGCCAGGGCGCGGGTGACCTCCAAGCCGTCCAGCTTGGGCATGCGGATGTCGACCAGGCACACATCCGGGCGCAGGCGGCGGGCGAGTTCGACGCACTCGGCGCCGTCGGCGGCCTCGCCGATGACCTCGAAGTCGGGCTGGGTGCCGAGGATCAGTCGGAAACCGGTGCGGACCATCTCCTGGTCGTCCGCGATCAGCACTCGTGTGCGGGTCGTGCCCGCCCCGTTCGAAGCTTCGGAGCCGTTCATGCGGGTGATCCTTCCACAGCCGGCAGGACCGGGAAGGCGGCGCTCACGCTCCAGCCGCCGTCCGCCGTCCGGCCGCTGGTGAGGGTGCCTTCCACGGCTTCGACGCGTTCGCGCAGGCCCACCAGGCCGAAGCCGCCCCGGCCGCCTGTCGGGGCGGTGACGCGGGCCGTCGGTGCCGTGTTGCGCACCTCCACCCGTAGCCGATCAGCACCGGATTGCCGGGCGAGGTCGAGGCGGACGGCCACGTCCGCGCCGGAGGCGTGGCGGCGCACGTTCGTCAGCGCCTCCTGCACCACGCGGTGGACGGAGGTCTCCACCTCCGGGGCCAGCCGGACCCCGCGCACCGCGTCCCCGACGTCCAGCCTCGCGTCGGTGCCGTGTCCGGCGAACGCGCCGACCAGGCGGTCCAGCTCGGTCAGCAGCTCGCCCGGGCGCGCGGCCTCGTGGTCCTCCTCGCGCAGGACCCGCACCAGGCGGCGCATGGAGTCCAGGGTCTCGCCGCCGGCCCGGGAGATGCCCTCCAGCAGGGGCTTGACCTGCTCCGGCGAGGTCTCCTGAATCATCAGCGCGGCGTTGGCGTGCACGATGATGCCGGTGACGTGGTGGGCGACGAAGTCGTGCAGGTCACGGGCGAGTTCGAGGCGTTCGTTGTGGCGTACGGCGTCCATGGCCCGGGCCCGGCGGGCGTCCAGCAGCCGCAGGTAGCAGGCCAGGCCGACGGCCCCACTGACCGCGAAGGTCAGGACGAAGGAGTATCCGAAGTAGTCACGTATGTCCCCGCGAAGTGGCAAGGCGATCACCGCGACAGCCAGCGCCGCCGACAGCGCCACAGCGGTGGCAGGCCGCCTTACCCGCCGCGCGGTCCGGGTGAGCAGCACGAGCAGGGCGACCGTTTCCAGCATCCCCCAGGTACCGTACGCGTTGAGCTGGGCAAACAGACGCATGCCCGCGGTCAGGGCCAAGGAGCCGAGCGCGGCGGCGCCGGCCCGCCATTCGGGACTCGGCCGGCGGGCGGGGAAGAGCAGCGTGGCGGCGGCGAGCGGGCCGGCGACAAGGTACAGCCAGCTCGACCACCGGTGCTGCGGGTCGTAGTGGGTCGCGATGTCGAGCAGCCACACCAGGGCCAGCCCCCCGCAGAGGGAGACCGTGATGGCGCGCCGGGCGGCCGGGGGGAGCGGAGTATCGGGTTCCACGCCGAAAGGGTACGGACGAACGGCCGACGTGCGGGTCGGCCTGCAGGCCGATGCCGGGTGCCCCGTACCGGCCCGGAGGCCGAGGACGCGCAGTGTGCCGCAGCGGGATCGTCGACGGCATGCAGATCCTCACCGTTCTCGACTACGCCCTGGCGGCGCTCGCCGGGCTGTGCTTCGTCCTGTGCGCCATCGTCACCGTGGACGTGGCCCGATGACCTCGCACCGTACGACGACCGCCTCCCCGGTCTTGGCCGGCATCGGTCTGACCAAGTCCTACGGCCTGATGCGCGCCCTGGCCGGTGTCGACGTGTCCGTCTCGGCGGGCGAGTCGCTGGCGGTCATGGGACCGTCCGGTTCGGGCAAGTCCACCTTGCTGCACTGCCTGGCCGGAATCGAACGGCCCGACGAGGGCCAGGTGCTGCTGGCCGGGGAGCGTGTGGACCAGCTGGGCGAGCCGGAGCGCAGTGAACTGCGCCGGACCCGTTTCGGTTTCGTCTTCCAGTCCGGCCAGCTGCTGCCGGAGCTGCCCGCCGACGAGAACGTGGCCCTGCCCCTGATGCTGGGCGGCATGCCGCGCCGCCACGCGGTCGCGAAGGCGCGGGAGTGGTTCGCGCCGCTGGGACTGTCGGGCAAGGAGGACCGGCGGCCGGGACAGCTGTCCGGCGGCCAGGCACAGCGGGTGGCCATCGCCCGTGCGCTGGTCGGCGGCCCGCAGGTGATCTTCGCCGACGAGCCGACCGGTGCGCTCGACCAGTCCACGGGCATGGAGGTCATCGGCCTGCTGGTCGCGATCACCCGCAGTCAGGGAGCCGCGCTCGTCGTGGTCACGCACGACGCGAACGTGGCGGGCTACTGCGACCGCACCGTCCGCGTCCGCGACGGACGCCTGAGCGAGGCCGGCCGGACGTATGCGGAGGCCGCGGTCGGCGACGTGACCGCCCACGCTGCGGAGGCGGCGGGCCTCGCCGTCTGGCGCACGGCCGGACACACGTCCGGTGACGCGGACGCGAGGTACGACCGATGAGGGCACTGAGCCCGATGAGAGCACGGGGCCCGATGAGGGCACTGGACCGCACCACCTGGACCCTGACCTGGCGCCTGACCCGCGCCGGCGGCCGCACCGGTCTGCTCGCCACCGGCTTGGCCGTCGCGGCGGCCGCCATCAGCACCGCACTCCTGCTCATCTGCGTGGCCGCGAACCTCGGCTTCCAGCAGCGCGCCGACCACATCGACTGGCGCAACCCCGTACGCTCCTCGGCCCCGGTCGCTGTCGAGGCGGTCGGCACCACCTTCAGCGGCGGCACCCCGGTCACCGTCGTCGATGTCGCGCAACTGCCGGGCAGGAAGGCCCCGGCCCCGCCCGGCATGCCCCGTCTCCCCAAGCCGGGCGAAACGTGGGTCTCACCCGCTCTCGCCGACCTGCTCCACCGGCTGCCTGCCGACCGGCACCCCGTGCCCGGCACCCCGGCCGGCACCCTCGGCCGGGCGGCACTGGCCCACCCCGGCGAACTGGTCGCCGTCGTCGGCCACAAGCCGACCGACACCGCCGTCACCGCCCCGCGCGAGGCCGACCCGCGCCGCCCTGACGACACCGTGACGCCCACCCGCGTCGCCGACTTCACCGGTCGCCCCCTGCTGTACGGAATCGGCGGAGGTTACGTTGCCCTCGCCAAGATCGCCACCATCCTCGTCGTCATCCCGCTGCTGGTCCTGGGCGCCTCCTCCGCCCGCCTGTCGGTCTCCCGCCGCGACCAACGCCTCGCCGCGCTGCGGCTGATCGGCGCCACCCCCGGCCGTATCGCCGGGATGACCGCCGCCGAGGCCGTCCTCACCGGCGCGGCGGGCGCGCTGCTGGGCGCCGTCGGATACGCGTTGCTGCTGCCGGCCGCCGCCCGGGTGCCCGTGGCGGGCGGCACCTGGTACGTCGCCGACCTGTGGGTCGGACTGCCGGTTCTGCTCGCCGTACTCGCCGGTGTCGTCGCGACGGTCGTCGTCAGCGCGCTGGCCGGACTGCGTCAGGTCGTGGTCGGGCCGCTGGGCGTGGCGCGTCGCTCGCAGGCGCCCCGGATGAGCGTGCTGCGGGCGCTGGTCTTCGTCGCGGTGATCGTCGGCTACGCGTGGTTCACCGACGAGAAGAAGGACGAGGTCAACGGCATCCTGGTGTTCTTCGCCGTCGTCTTCCTCGCGCTGTCCGTGATCGGCCCGTGGGTGGTCGGCATCCTGGGCCGCGTCGTCAGCGCCAGAGCCACGACCCCCGCGACCCTGCTCGCCGGGCGCCGCATGCTGGACGACCCCAAGAGCGCCTGGCGTACGGTCTCCGGGCTCGCCCTCGCCGGATTCGTGGCCGGGTTCTTCGCCCTCTTCGGCGTCGTCGGCGGGTCCCCCTGGGGAAGCCCGAACACCCTCGCCGTGGCTGTGCCCAAGAGCCAGGTGACCGCGGTCCAGCACGAGGCGCGGCAGCGCCTGAAGGACGCTCAGGTCACCGCCACCGTGGGCAGCGACACCGACTGGGTCGCCGTCGGCGGCGGCGAGAACAGCGTCCAGGTCACGGTCACGGTGCTCGGCGACACCGAGAACCTGGACCGCGCCCGCACCGCACTGACGTCCCTCGTGCCCGGCCAGTACCCGGTCACCGGCACCGACGTCGACTGGTCCGACAAGCTGTTCGCGCGGGACTTCTCCACCGCCACCCGCGTCGTCCTGGGCCTCACCTTCGTGACCGCGATCGCCTCCGCGGGCATCACCGCGGCCTCCTCCGTCCTGGACCGCCGCCGCACCTACGGCCTGCTCCGGCTCGCCGGCACCCCGCTGCGGATCCTGGACGAGGCCCGCCGCAAGGAGACCCTCATCCCCGTGGCCGTACTGGCGGGCGGTGCCGTCCTCACCGGCCTCTTCACCGCGGCCCCGCTCACCATCCTCGGCGGCGGCTCCTCCTCCCTCGACCTCGGGGGCATCGCCCTGCTCGCCGCTTGCTTCGGCCTCGGCGTCGCGGGACTGCTGGCGGCGAGCGCTCTCAGCCGCCCCCTGCTGAAGTCGGTCACGGTCCGGTCGGGCCCGCGCGACGAGTGACGGCCCACCCGCCGGGGCACCGGCACCACTGGTGCCCCGTCAACCAACCCACCGACCACCGAAGTTAGCCCAGCGCGACGATCCGAGAGTTCGCCGCGATCTTCCTTCACCACAGGAAGGCCAACCTCACGGTGTGCGCGCAGCTCGCACTCCTGGGCACTTGCACTTCTTAGCCAAGGCAGCGTGCGGGCCGGTGCCGTCAGCCGTGCAGCGTCACGTCAGCCGTGCAGCGTCATCAATACACTCAGCGAAGTGAGAAGGAACGTGACCACCCTGACATCAGACGTGGGGAACCTCCCCGCACCCCTCACCACGTTTGTGGGCAGGCGCCGGGACCTCGTCGAGATCCGCCGCCGTCTGAGGACGACGCGGCTGCTGACGCTCACCGGTCTGGGCGGGGTGGGCAAGACACGGCTGGCGCTGGAGGTGGCCGCCGCGTCGGCGACGGACTTCGCGGACGGGGTGTGGCTGGTGGATCTGGCGCCGGTGCGGGACCCGTCACTGGCGGCGAATGCCACGGCGACCGCGCTCGGGGTGCCGGACCTGGGCGCCAGACCGATCACCGACCAGCTCGCCGGCTATCTGAGCCACCGCGGTCCGCTGATCGTGCTGGACAACTGCGAGCACCTCGTCGACGCCTGCGCCGAGTTGGCGCAGGCGCTGCTGGCAGCCTCCCCCGGGCTGTGCATCCTGGCGACGAGCCGCCGGACGCTGGGCATCTTCGGCGAGCACGTCTTCACCGTCGCTCCGCTGGCGCCGGACGACGCGGTGGAACTGCTGCGGGACCGGACTTCCGCCGTGCGTCCGGGGTTCCAGGTCACCGACGACAACCGTGCCCAGGTCCTTCGGCTGTGCGAGGACCTGGACGGGCTGCCGCTGGCCATCGAGCTGGCCGCGTCCCGGCTGCGGACCCTCACCGTCGAACAGGCGGTGAACCGGCTGAAAGACCGCTTCAGGCTGCTCGCCACCGGCAGCCGGACCGCCCGGCCGCGCCAGCGGACCCTACGCGCGTTGATCGACTGGAGCCACGAGCTGTGCACTCCTGCCGAGCGGCTGCTGTGGAGCCGGCTGTCGGTCTTCGCCGACGACTTCTGCCTGGACGCCGCCGAGGCCGTATGCGCGGGGGACGGAATCGGCCGGGAGGATGTGCTGGATCTCCTCGACCAATTGGTCGTCCAGTCCGTCGTGCTGCCCACCCAGCGCGAGGGCCTGCCACGCTATCGGCTGCTGGAGACCGTCCGCCAGTACGGGCGGGAGCGGCTCGCCGAGTCCGGCCAGGAGCAGCGGATGCTGCGACGGCACCGGGACTTCTACCTGGCCCTCGCCGAGCACGTCGCCGACGGCTGGTACGGCCCCGGCCAGCGGGAAAGCCTGCTCCGGCTGCGTGCCGAGCACGCCAATCTGCGCATGGCACTGGAGTGTGGCGGCGACCCGCAGGCCACCCTGGCGCTGGCCGCCGCGCTGCGCTTCCACTGGGGCGAGGGCGGATTCCTCGGCGAGGGGCGCCGCTGGCTCGACCGGGCGCTCGCCGACGCGCCGGAGCCGACCCCGGCCCGGGCCAGGGCACTGTGGGTGGTCGCCTGGGTGGCGGTGCTGCAGCGCGATCACGCGGCGGCCGGCCGGTGGTTGGACGAGGCCGATGAGCTGGGCGAGCGGCTGGACGACCCGGTGGTGTGCGCGCACGTGAAGAGCCTGCGCGGCACGTCGGCGATGTTCTGCGGCCGGATGGAGGAGGCCATGTCCCTCTTCGAGGCGGCGGTGGCCGCCCACACGGAGACGGGCGAGGAGATCGGCCTGGTGTACGCGTTACTCCAGTTGGGCACCGCCCAGTCCCACATCGGGGACCCGCACGCGACGGAGAACTGCAGACGTGCGGTCGTCGCCGCCGAGGCACAGGGTGAGCGGCTGGTCCGCGCACATGCGCTGTGGACACTCGGCTATGACGCCTGGATCCATCGCGACCTGACGGAGGCCGCGGCCCTGATCCGGACCGCGCTGGAGAACGAGCACGGCTTCAACGACTACGTCAGAGTCGCGTTGATGCTGGAGCAGCTTGCCTGGATCACCGCCGCCCGCGGCGGTCACGAGGAGGCGGCACGGCTGCTGGGGGCCGCGCGTGTCCTGTGGCGGGACATCGACACCCCCATCTCGGTGTTCGGCCCGCACATGGTGGAGCAGCACGCCCGGTGCGAGGAGGACGTCGTACGAGCCCTGGGCCCGGCAGCGTACGAGAAGGCCCTCGCGGGCGGCGGCAGCCACCGTGGCCCCGACGAAGCCATCGCTACCGCCCTGCGCACCGAACTCGAGCCGGCCACCACCGACCCCGCCCCGAGCCCCTTGACCCCCCGGGAGCGGGAAGTGGCCGCGCTGGTCGCCAAGGGCATGAGCAACCGTCAGATCGCCTCCGCCCTCAAACGCTCCCCGCGCACCGTCGACGGCCACGTCGAGAACATCCTGGCCAAGCTGGGCTTCAGCTGCCGCGCCAGGATCGCGTCCTGGTGGACAGCGAACCAGCCGCCCACCCGTGGGACAACCCCGTAGAAATACCCGGGCCCGGGCGGGGCCCGGGCCCGTACAAGTACCCATGGCCCTGGGGCAGACCCCGCGCCGACCCTTGCGGGCATGAAGCACAACAAGGCGGCCAAGCCCGCACCGACCTCCGAAAACGAAGCCGCCGTGGGAAAGAGCGCGAAGCGCCACGGCGGTAGCCGTGCCCTGAGAACCGCCATGGCGATCGCCGTGGTGCCGGGAGTGGCGGGCACCTTCCTGTCCGCCTCGGCCGGCGATGCCGCGGCCTCCACCACCGTCGTGGTCTCCACCACCGCCCAGTTGGAGAGCGCCTTCAAGAGCGCCACGGCGGGGACCACCATCCAGGTGCGCGGCGGCACCTACACCCCCAGCGCCACCCTGGTGTCCACCTCGAACGGCACCGCCACCAACCGGATCACGCTCACCGCGTACGGCTCGGAGCAGGTGCGGGTCGACGGCTCGAAGCTGCCCGCCGGCTCCTGGCTGGTCGGGCTGTACGGCGACTACTGGACCGTCTCCAACATCCGGTTCCAGCACGCGCCCGCCCAGGGTTTCGTCGCGACCTCCTCCGTCGGCGGGATCTTCAAGAACCTCACCACCAACGGCAACGGCGACTCCGGCTTCACCCTGCGCGGCGACGGCACCACCGACAACCTGATCCAGAACCTGGACACGTACGACAACTACGACGCGGCCAACCACGGGCAGAACGCGGACGGCCTCGCCATCAAGTTCGGCTCCGGCACCGGCAACAAGGTCACCGGCGCCCGGCTGTTCAACAACGCCGACGACGGCATGGACATGTGGCAGTTCTCCTCGCCGGTGACCATCGAGCACACCTGGGCCTTCGGCAACGGCAGGAACCGCTGGAACGACCCCGCCTTCGAGGGCAACGGCAACGGCTTCAAGCTGGGCGGCGGTGGGGCCAGCGCGGCGCATGTGGTCAACAACAACGCCGCCTGGGACAACACGCTGCACGGCTTCACCGAGAACAGCAACCCGGGCGCGATCAACCTGAACCGCAACACCGCCTACGCCAACCAGCAGTCGGGCTTCTACTTCGAGCAGTCCGCGGCCCGCCTGTCGAGGAACCTGGCCGTGGGCAACAGCACGGGCAAGGCACAACTGGGCCCCCACACGGTCTCCGCCGGCAACAACTGGGACAGCGGGATCGCCACCCCGGCCTTCGTGAGCACCGACGCGACCACGGCGCACGGCCCCCGCAAGGCGGACGGCTCCCTGCCCGCGACGACCTTCCTGACGACCGGCAGCACCACCATCGGTTCGACGATGAACTGACGTCGCCGTCTCCGGGTGCCGCGCCGCACGCGGCACCCGGAAGTGGCAGCCGGTCAGGCACGCCGGCAGTGCGTGTGGCTGGGGCGGTACGTGCCCGAGGGCGGTGGATTACCGCCGGCGCACCGTCAAGGCCGGAATCTCCGCATATTGCGATCCCATCAATGGGCCACTGACAACAAAAGGAACTCATGTGACGAGCACGACACGGGATGGACTCCCCAGAAGATCATTTCTCGCCGCCTCGACGGCCGTGGGGGCCACCAGCCTTCTGGCTACCGGCTTGGGGGTTGCCATCGCCCCCCGCGCCGCCGCCGCGCCCGGCGCGAACGCCACCTGGCGCATCAGCAATGAGCCCGCTGAGGCCAAGACGGGCTACGTGAACGTGATCAGGAGAATTCAAAGTCTTGTGAGCGTCGGCCACAGGCTCGCGGCAGAGGGTGTCCGCCCCGTCTGGGTCACCGATGAGAACGGAGCGGGCCAATTCACCACTGTTGATCTGCACGCCGAGGGCAGGCCTGATTTCATCCGGATATTCATGCGCCGGTCGGACGCCTACATTCTGGGATGGCGCCAGGGGATCGAGGACGGTGCCGGTGGAGTGGTCCTCGGCAACTTCTTCACACTGGAGGCCGGCGTGAACCTGCCGGGTGCCATCCGCCAGGGCGCCGACAAGAACGTGGACCCCCGGCACGAGGGGCTGGCGACCTACACCGCGCTGGAGCGGCCGCAGGCCGCTGGTATTTCCCGCGAGGGCATGCAGATCACTCCCGCCAACCTCAACCACGCCGTACTGGTCCTTCTGGACGGCGCCGGGAGTTCTGTCAGGGACGTGGCGCAGTCGCTCCTGCGGATCATCGTTGTGCTCGCCGAAGGATCTCGGTTCCGGGATCAAGCGGCTGCGACCGCGACGGCCTTCGGTAACGGTCAGCCGTACACCGTCACCGCGCAGCACGCTGAACAGCACAACAGCTGGCTTGACCTCAGCAGGCAGTTTTTCGATTGGCTGGCTGTGAACGTGGGGAGCCGTAGCCATTACCCCACGGCGTTGCTGGGCCTGATGATGGCGCACCACTCGGGCCGCGGCTCCGTTCACCGCAGGGACGAGCTTCTCGAGAGATCAACGTTCTACGTCGCGCACGACGGCTTCGCCGACCACACGACAGTGCAGGACGCGATCGACATGGTGGGCCACAACAGGGTGGTGGGCTCCAACGACTCCGCCGAGAGCAGAATCATCATCGACAAGGGCGTCTACCACGAGATCATCAGCGTCGGGAAGGAGAAGAGGTGGCTGACGATTGAGAGCCTCACCGGCAACCGCGAGGATGTCGTCATCCACAACACCAGGTGCCACGGGATGATCAACCCAGACACCGGAATGAAGTACGGCACCCAGGGCAGCGCGGTGGCCACCTTCAGGGCACCCGACCTGACCGTCAAAAATCTCACGATCCAGAACACGTTCGACCGCAAGGCCCACCCTGAGATCGGCCCGTTCGATACCCAGGCCGTCGCGGTGGCCGCCATGGGTGACCGGCAGGTGTACGACAACGTCTCGATCATGAGCCATCAGGACACCCTGCTCGTCAAGGGAGAGACGCCCACGACCCAGGCCCGGCAGCTCTTCATCGGCTGCTTCATCCGGGGCGACGTGGACTTCATCTTCGGCAACGCCACCGCGGTGATCTCCCTGTCCAAGATCCAGATGCTCCCGTGGCCCGGCGGCACGGTGCTGGCGCCGAACACCGACGGCTCCAAGAAGTACGGAATCCTGATCGACAGCTGCACGATCACCACCGCCGGTGTGCAGACCGGCACGATGCATCTCGGCCGACCGTGGAGCAACACCGAGGAGGCATGGCCCCAGGCAGTGGTGCGGGGCTGCGAGATCGGGTCGGGCGTCGCGACCGCGCAGCCCTGGGTCGACATGCTTCCCGACCAGCCCTGGCGGCTGTTCGGCCGTTTCAGGGAGTACCGCAACTTCGGCCCCGGAGCCGGTACGGGCCCGAACGCACCAAAGTTGACCGACATCGAGGCGGCCGACTACACCGCCAAGAAGTACCTGGCCGGCACCGACGGCTGGAACCCGATCGGCACCTGACCTCAGCCGAGGTGAAAACCGGCACTGCCCCCGCCCTCGCGACGCGGTGATCACGGCGGGGCCGGTAACCCCATCCCGGACCAGGCGCTTCGGTCGATGAGGAACCGGCCCTGCCGGACGCGTTCGATCTCCTCCTGAAGCGGCGGCATGCCGGTCGGCGGGCTCACCCTCCGGCCGGCCCCCTGATCGCCGGCATCGGGGGGCGGCATGATCGCCCCGGTATGTCACCGCCGAGCGGTCCGGCACCCGCTACCTGTTCCACCTGCGCGCCACCGATGACGGACACCTGTTGCGCACCCTGCCGTCGGTGCCTGTCCCTGTCTTCCGCGACCCCGCCGCACCGGTCGCACCGGGGACACCGTGCCCCTGATGGCGTTCAGCCCCGACGGCAGGGCGTTCGCGTACGGCGTCTCCGCGCCCGGCCGGGACGCCGACGCCCAGCGGTTCAGGGTCTGGGAACCTGGACCGAGGCCGTACCGGGAGCACGCTGGACCTGGCAGGCCCAGCGGTCGTCTCCGTCACCCTCGGACCCGGCGGCGGCACCCTGTACGCCGCCCGTGTCCCGCCGGTCGGGAAGCCGAGCGACGAGGTGTGACACCGACCACCACCCAGGACGGCGGTGCTCCCCGGCATGGCCGGCAGCCATCTGGCAGTCCGCCCCGACGGACGGTTGACCCGTCCCGACGGCCGCGTCGCGCGCCTGCCGTCGGGACGGGTCGGCGGACACGACCTCGTCCCGGGTGATGAGGTCGGCGCCCTGGCCTTCGCCCCCGACGGCGCCACCCTCTACGCGGGCAGCCCGCGCGTCCCGCTGCAGCGGTACGTCGTCGATCCCGAGCGGGCGGTCACCGAGGTCTGCGCTCGTACGGGAGGCGCCGGCCTGACCCGGGCCCAGTGGCACACCTACGTGCCGGACGCTCCGTACCGCCGGTTCTGCGGCGACGCGGCGTCGCTCGGATGACCGCGACCGGCCGGGCAGGCCGGCCGGTCGCCCGGCGTCGGCAGAGGCGGCCACCGCCCGGCCAGTGGTGGCCGCCTCTGCTGGGTTCGCTCAGAGGCCGAGGTTAGGCATGAATGAGCTGATCTGGGACGGCTTGGCCCGGTCGAGCGTGGTCATGAAGCGGCCGTCCCGGTCCTGGAGAGGGAAGTTGGCGCTGCCCCAGGTGGCGTCCCACAGCGCGTTGAAGGCCGTGCCGTTGGTGTTCCTGAGCCGGTCCATGGCAACCAGCGTCGGCCGGTCCCAGTTCTTGACGACCTCAGGGGCCTCGCCCGACTTCGCGAAGCGGAAGGCGTGCGTACCCGGCTCGTCCCGGTGGTAGACGATCTTTGCGCGGTTGCCGGAGCGCTCGATCCGATTGAACGGCTTGGTGTCGTACTGGCCGTGCGCGGAGGCGGCCACGTAGGAGGGCTCCTCGTCACCGCGCGCCTGCCAGACCACGACGGCCTCCCAGTCGTGGCGGTGCCCGGAGAAGCGGCCCTGGTCCTTCTCGAAGTACAGGGCGAGACGTACGCGCACCAGTTGGGGTCGCACGCGGTCCGGACGTAGGTGTTGGCGCCGCCGACGTACCGGCAGTCCCCGCCGGGGTTCCCGGACGGGCTCAGGCCGCGGTTGAGCCGCCCGTCGGGGCCGACGGCCGACGAGGGGAAGCAGCCGTCGCTGTCGTAGTCGAAGAGCGGCTGGTACTTGTCCTGGAAGGCGGAAGCCTGGCCGGGCAGGGCCTCCGGGGCCGCGGCGAACGCGCTGCTCGACAGGCCGACGGCCAGCGCGGCGGCGCTGCCCGCGACGAGCGCGGCCTTGGCGAGGCGGGACGGTCTTCTGCTCTTGGCTGCGTGGGACATGGGGGGTGTGTTCTCCAGTTGCTCGGTTCGCACGCCGCGCCGGAATCCGGTGCGGCGGACCGAGACTGGCAAACGATGATGAGCAGCCGCCGTCCATTGCGAAAATCGTTCCGATGCGGATGCTCTGTTTCTTCGGCAGCCCGTCACCGTGCTGCCGTTGACGGCGCGGATCGGATCGGCATGGTTTTGCCGGGTCGGCTGCATGTCCGAAACCGCCGAACTCCGAAAGTTCAGAGCCGAGTTCGTGTAGGTGGAAGATTTCCGGACACGCAAAGGGTCCCGTTCCCTGGAGGGGCAGGGGAACGGGACCCTGCGGCAGTGCAGCTACTCCGCCTTGATCGCCTGCAGCATGTTGAGCCGCGCCGCTCGCCGGGCCGGCCACAGCGCCGCCAGAACACCGACCGTCGCGGCCAGCAGAAGGAAGACGGTCATCCGGCCCCAGGGCAGGACGAGTTCGTACGTCGCCATCTTCTCGCTCAGCAACTCCCCGGCCGCCCATCCGAAGAACACGCCGAGGCCGATGCCGAGCACCCCGCCGAGGAGGGAGATCACCAGCGACTCCAGGCGGACCATCCGCTTGGTGCCCTGGCGGTCCAGGCCGATCGCGCGGAGCATGCCGATCTCCTTGGAGCGTTCGAAGACCGACATGGCCAGGGTGTTGACGACACCGAGGACCGCCACGATCACCGCCATGGCCAGCAGGCCGTAGACCATGTTCAGGACCAGCGTGAACGTCCGCGCGCTCTCGTTGGAGATGTCCTGCTTGTCCTGGATCTTGATCGCCGGGTTGGTGCCGAGGGCCTTCACCAACCGGTCCTTCGTCGCGTCGGACGCGCCGTCGGCGGTCTTCACCATCACCTTCATGACGGCCGGGTCCGGCTCGTGCGGGGCGAGGGTCGCGGTGTCGATCATGATGCCGTGGACCATCATGTTGCCCTCGTAGACCCCGGCGACCGTCAGTTTCTGCTTCTTGCCGTCCTGGTAGGCGACCGTGAAGCTCGAACCGGCCTTCCAGCCACGGGACTTGGCGGTCCACTGGTCGACGACGACCTGCCTGCCGCCGACCTTGAGGGAGCCATCCTCGACCTTGAGGTCGGTCACGTCGCCGAGCGCGGCGCCGTTGACACCGGTCAGCGGCTCGTTGACGCCGCGGATCTGCGCGAAGGCGCTGACCATCGGGCTGGTGGCGGTGACCCCGTCGGCCCGCTCCAGCTTCTTCTCGACCTGTGGCGACAGCGGGTTGCCGTTCGCCATGGACACCGTGTAGTCGGCGCGGATCGCGGACGCCGCCATCTTGTCGATGCCCTGCTGGAGGCTGTTCGCCATCACCGTCATGCCGGTGATGAGGGCGAGCCCGATCATCAGCGCCGCGGCGGTGGCGGCCGTACGGCGCGGGTTGCGTGCCGCGTTCTCCCGGGCCAGCCTGCCCGCGACGCCGAAGCCGCGCAGGGCCGGTGCCGCGGCCGCGATCAGCGGGCGGGACAGCAGCGGGGTCAGGATGAAGACGCCGATGAGCAGCAGGACGGCGCCCAGTCCCATCGGGGCCTGCCCGCTGTCGTCGTCCATCGTCGTGGCGGCCAGGACGACCGCGACGCCGACGGCCGAGAGCAGTGCGCCCAGCGCGTTGCGCAGCACCAGCGACTTGGTGCTGGCCTGCGCGTGGACGCTGCTCATCGCCGCCACCGGCGGGATCTTCGCGGCCCGGCGGGCGGGCAGCCACGCCGCGAGCATGGTCACCAGGGTGCCGACCGCGAGGGCGGCGACGACCGTGCCGGGGGTGACGACGAGCGGCCCGTCGGGGATGGTCGCGTCGAACGTGCCCATCAGCGAGCGCAGTCCGGCGCCGATGCCGACGCCCGCGAGCAGACCGGTGACGGCGGCGACCGCGCCGATCACGAACGCCTCGATCAGCACCGACCGCGTGACCTGCCGGCGTGAGGCGCCGACCGCGCGCAGCAGCGCCAGCTCCTTGGTGCGCTGGGCGACCAGCATGGTGAAGGTGTTGGCGATGATGAACGTGCCGACGAACAGCGCGATCCCGGCGAAGCCCAGCAGGAGGTTTCTCAGGCCGTCCGTCGTCTGGCTGATCCGCGCCGCCTCCTGGTCGGCGAGCACCTGGCCGGTGGTGGTCTCGACGAGGTCCTTCGGCAGCGCCTTGTCCAGCTCCGCCTTGAGCGCGGCCTGGCTGACGCCCGGCTTCGCCGTGACGTCGATCTGGTCGTACGTGCCCGGCTCGGCGAGCAGCTTCTGCGCGGTCGCCGTGTCGAACAGGGTGAGGCTGCCGCCGGCCGCGACGTTGCCGTCGTCGGTGCTGAAGATGCCGCTGATCGTCGAGGTCAGCACCGGGCCGTCCACGGACAGCCGTACGGTGTCGCCGACCTTGTAGCCGGTGCGCTCGGCCGTCTTGGAGTCGATGAGCACCTCGCCCCGGCCCTTCGGGGCGTGCCCGCTGACCAGCGGGTACCGGGGGTCCTTGGCGCCCCAGTAGTTCGCGCCCCGCGACTCGAAGCCGCCGCCGGCCGGCTTGCCGTCCTTGCCGGCGAGGGCGGTGTAGCCGCTGACGACCCCGATGGCCTGCTCGGCGCCGGGCACTCGGGCGCTCTCGTGGAGCACCGCCCGGGTCAGCTCGGGCCGCTGAGCGGCCTCGTGGCTCTGGTACGACGGCTGTACGGCGACGTCGACCTGGTCGAAGCCCTTGGCGGAGCTCTTCCGGTAGGCGTCGGAGATGGTGCTGGTGAAGACCAGGGTTCCCGACACGAAGGCCACGCCGAGCATGACGGCGAGCACGGTCATCAGGAGCCGGGCTTTGTGCGCGAGTACGTTGCGCAGGGCGGTGCGGAACATCAGCTGGTGCGGCCCTTCGCGTCGAACTGCTTCATGAAGTCCAGGACCGTGTCGGCGGTCGGCCGGTACATCTCGTCGACGATCCGCCCGTCGGCGAGGAAGACGACGCGGTCGGCGTACGCGGCGGCCACCGGGTCGTGGGTCACCATGACCACCGTCTGCCCCAACTCCCGTACGGAGTTGCGGAGAAAGCCCAGAACCTCGGCGCCGGAGCGGGAGTCGAGGTTTCCGGTCGGCTCGTCGCCGAAGATGATGTCAGGGCGGGAGGCCAGGGCGCGGGCCACGGCGACGCGCTGCTGCTGACCGCCGGAGAGCTGGGAGGGCCGGTGGCTCAGCCGCCCGGAGAGGCCGACCATCCGGATGACGGTGTCCAGCCACTGCCGGTCCGGCTTGCGGCCCGCGATGTCCATCGGGAGGGTGATGTTCTCCAGAGCCGTCAACGTCGGCAGCAGGTTGAACGCCTGGAAGATGAAGCCGATCTTGTCCCGGCGCAACTTGGTGAGCTGTCCGTCCTTCAGGGAGCCCAGCTCGGTGTCGCCGATGCGGACCGAGCCGGAGGAGAAGGTGTCCAGGCCTGCGACGCAGTGCATCAGGGTGGACTTGCCGGAGCCGGAGGGGCCCATGATCGCGGTGAACTCGGCCTGCCGGAACTCGACGGTGACCCGGTCCAGGGCGACCACCTGGGTCTCGCCCTGTCCGTAGATCTTCGACAGATCCGTGGCACGCGCGGCCACGGCGGTGGCCCGGCCGGCGATGGATGCGGTGGTCACGGGTTGGTGCTCCTGCCAGGACGAGGGGGTGTTCGGAAGACGTGATCCATCGATGTCCGTGCGGTACGAACTCATCGGACCGCCTCCGTACGAGCTCATCGGGCCGCCTCCGTCGTGACGAAGGCGCACAGGACGAAGCACAGCCCCGCGAGCGCCGCCAGGGCGAGGTCGAGATCAGTGAGGATCTGCATGCCGTCGACGATCCCGCCGCAGCGCCCTGTCCGTCCTCGGCCACCAGGCCGGTACAGGGCGGCCGGCATCGGCCTGCAGGCCGACCCCCTCCTCGGCCGTACATCCCTGGCCTGCTCGGCGCCGTCCACCAGCTCCCGCAGCCTGGTGAGGCGCTGGCTCCGTACGCGATCACCGGTCGTTGTCATCCTTCTTCCCGCCACCTGGCTGTTGCTGACCGCCGGTCTGTTGGGCGCCGTCGCCTTGGCCACCCTTGTCGGCGGGGGAATGCCCAGCGTCACGGCCCTGTTCCTGCTCGGACTGGCGGTCGCCGCCTCGCGATCGCCCACAGCCCGGGCCGGCGCACCGGCCAACTGGCCGTCCTTTTTCACCCTCGCCGCGCCGATGCCTGCCGCCCAGGTGTGGTGCCAGCACCTGCAGTCCGTCGCCGAAGCCCTCCGCCCGGCATGAGCAGATCTCCCGGCAGAAGCACGCCGACCCCGTCGACGCCATGGGCCGCGTCCACACCAAGCAGACCTCCGCCGACCTGCGGACCTCCGCCGCCCTCGCCCCGCTCGTGAAGAAGGGCGACGTGGCCGTCGTCAGCGCCTACTTCTCGCTCGACACCGGCCGGGTGCCTTCGAGGGGGTGGGCCGGCCTCGTACGCGCATGTCGGCCGCCCGGTCGGCCCGCCGCCCTGCGGTCCTCGCCGCCGCGGGTTTCGCTCGGGCCTGCTCCGAAGCCTTGAGGGCGTGGCTGAAGTGGGTGGTCTTCGGCGGCCACCGCCTGTCCTCTACGGCGACCGACGCGCGATCAGCGCACGGTGGTTGACGCGCGGTGAAGGCCGGGACCCGCTCCGGACGGGCGTCGGTCAGGACCGGGGCATGACCACGGTCACGAAAGTCTTTCGCAAACGCGCCCGTGACACGGCGGCACCGCGTCCTAATACTGCCCGGAAGGCAATTGCCGAACGTCGCCACGTTCGAAGGAAACGCAATGAGAAAACCACTGGCCCGGAGAGCTCTCTCGGCAGCGACAGCAATAGGCGTCGGCGTGGCATTCGCCGTCGCCTCCGCGGGGAGTGCGGCGGCCTATCAGCCGACCCCGTCGAATGTGTACGTGGCGGACAATCCCGCCGCGTGCAACAAGAATCCCTGCGTTCTCTACCCGAAGTCGGCGCAGCTGCCGAGCGGCCGGATCGTGGCGACGTTCGAGAACAGCCAGACCGACCCGGTGGGGCAGACGCTCCCCGTCTACAAAAGCGACGACGACGGCACGACCTGGCAGAAGCTGGCCGATGTGAAGCCTCCGGCCGCCCTGTCCAGCGACTCGCAGTACGCCAAGTACACGAGCAACTGGACCAACGCGTACCCGTATGTGCTCCCGCAGGACGTCGGTGATCTGAAGGCCGGCACGCTGCTGCTCGCGAGCATCGTCTCGGGCGACGACTCCTACTACCGGGAGCAGAAGGCCGCCGATCCGACATGGAAGCCGACCGGTGACGGCGACCGCAAGGACGTGGCGCTCGCCCTGTACGCCAGTAACGACGACGGCGCGACCTGGAGCTTCGAGAACATCATCGCCGTCGGCGGCTGGCAGGGCGGCAGCGCCGGAAGCATCGGCCGGGTGTCCCAGGCCAACACCGCCGCACAGGTCGACCCGATATGGGAGCCGCACCTGCTCGCCCGCGGCGGCAAGCTCGTCGCCTACTACTCCGACGAGAACGACTACCTCGGCTACGACACCACGACCGGCGTGCCGACCCCGGACCCGGACAACGCCACGGCGCCGGACTCCGGCGGCCAGGTCCTCGTGCACCGGACCTGGGACGGCAGCAGCACGTCCTGGAGCCGGCCGGTCGTCGATGTGCCCGGCCTCACCGTGGACCGGGGCAACGGCAAGAAGGAGATCGGCGGCGGCCGCCCCGGCATGACAACGGTCGCACCGACCACCGACGGCAAGTGGCTCATGACGTACGAGTACTGGGGCGGCGGCACCGACGTCCGGTACAAGATCGCGGACGATCCGCTGAAGTTCTACGCGGCCGCCGACCACCCGATCACCGACCTGCCGGTACCGGCGGGAGGCCACACGTTCGCCACCGGCGGCAGCCCGGTGCTGCTGCCGATGCCGGACGGGCGGATCGTGTACAACGCCGCCGGCAGCGGCAACGTGTGGGTGAACGAGTCCGGCCGCAGCGACGGCACCTGGAAGGAGTACCGGACGACGCTGTCCCCCGGGTACAGCCGCAACCTGCAGTACGTCGAGGGCACCGGACGCGTCCTCATCCTCCAGGCCTCCTGGAGCGGCAACAGCGTCGGGCCCGTGCGCTACGGCGAGGTTGACCTCGGCCACTCCGACGGTGCCTACTACACCCTGGTCAACCGCCTGACCGGCCAGGCCCTCGCCCCCGACGCCGGCAAGACGCAGGACGCGGACCTCACCGGCGATGTCCCCGACCTCGTCCTCAGACCCCGGGACGCGGCCGACGACACACAGCGCTGGCACCGGATCGACAAGGGCTCCGATGTGACCCTGCTCAACAAGGCCGGCGGCCGCGCGGCCGGCATCTGGACCGGCAGCGCGACGGCCGGGCAGCGCCTCGCCCAGTGGGTCGACGACAACGCCACCGACAAGCGGTGGACCCTCGTGCCCTCGACCGACGGGTACTACAAGGTCCGGTCGGTGCGGAACACCAGCCTGTACATGACGGGCGCGACGCAGAACGGCGCCGTCACCGTGCAGGCGCCGATCAGCGACCCCGCGGCGGACGACGCGCAGGAATGGCAGCTCGTCCAGGAGCCTGCGGCCAAGAACCCCTTCACACTGAAGGGCGCCAACTCGGGCCGCTGCCTCGACGTGCCGAACGGACAAACGGGTGTGCAGGTGCAGATCTGGGACTGCGTCGGCAACCAGAACCAGACGATCACCGCGACCGACGCGGGCGAGTTGCGTGTCCTCGGCAACTGCCTCGCCGCGGCCGGTGACGGCACCACCGCGGGCACCCAGCTGATCCTGTGGCCCTGCAACGGCAAGTCCAGCCAGAAGTGGTGGTTCCGCCTCGACGGGTCCGTCGTCAACCGCTCCAACGGCCTCGCCGTCGACGTCGCCGGCTGGGCGACGGCCAACGGGTCGAAGGTGCAGCTGTGGACGAGTCTCGGCAACGCCACCCAGAGGTGGAGCCGGAACTGAGTCCGCCCCACCAAATGCGCCGGAGGGTTGTCCCTCCGGCGCTCGGTGCTGTTGGCTTGCGGCGGGATTTCGTGGCGAGGACGAGGGACGTGAACGTACAGGACAAGGGGCAGCTGGACGCGCAGTACGGGCTGCTGACGGACATCGCCCAGGAGGCGGGCGTGTCGCTCAGCACCGTCTCCAAGGTGGTGCACCGGCGCCGCGACGTCGGCGCGGTGACCCGCGCCCGGGTCGAGGAGCTGCTGGCACGCTACGGGTACGTCCGCTCCTGGGAGCGCGACAACAAGGAGCCGCGGCAGATCATCACCGTCTTCCGGGACCTGTCGGGCCCGTACACCCTGGAGGTCGTGCGCGGCATCGTGGACGCGGCGGGCGAGCTCGGCGTAGACGTGGTGACCGGCACCACCAGCCGGCGTTCCATCTCGCAGTGGCTCGAGGAATGCGTGGCGCTCGGCGCGGCCGGACTGATCATCGTGATCTCGATGCTGGCAGAGGAGGACCAGCGGCGCATCGTCGAGCAGCGGCTGCCGGTGGTGTTGGTGGACCCCCTCAGCGCGCCGTCGCCGGAGATCCCGAGCATCGGCGTGACCAACTGGAGCGGGGCCCGGGACGCCGTGCAGCACCTGCTCGGCCTGGGGCACACCCGGATCGGCATGGTCGCGGGCCGTTCCCACTCGCTGGCGGGGGCGGCCCGCCTGCACGGGTACCGGGCCGCACTCGAGGAGGCCGGGATCGGCTACGACCCGGCGATCGTGCGCTCCACCGACTTCGACTACGACGAGGCGCTCGCCGCCACCCTGCAGATACTGCAGACCGAGCAGCCTCCGACGGCCGTCTTCGCGGCCAGCGACGCGCAGGCGCTCGGCGTGCTGGAGGCCGCCCGGCAGCGGGGGCTGCGCGTCCCCGAGGAGCTGTCGGTGATGTCGTTCGACGACACGCTGGTGGCGGCCATGGCCTGCCCGCCGCTGAGCGCCGTGCGCCAGCCGTTCGAGGAACTGGGGCGCGAGGCGACCCGGGTGCTGCTGCAGACGGCCGAGGGCCGCCCGCCCGCGTCCCCGCGCATCGAACTGGCGACGGAGCTGGTGCTGCGGACCTCGACGTCCGTGGCCCGCAGCACCTGAAGGGCGGTCAGTCCCGCTCGACGCTCACCGGCACACCGTGCTGCCGTACGGCCGTCAGGTCCCGTGGCTCACCGACGAGTTCCATCTTGGCCTCGGCCGGGGTGTCCCCGCTGGACGAACCGGCGTACAGCAGGATCTCGCCCGGCTCGACGATCCGGTGGCCCTCCAGACCGGTGAAGGCCAGGCGGTCGGTGTGGACGTCGAAGCGGACCGTCGCCTGCTCGCCGGGCTCCAACTCGACCTTGGCGAACGCCAGCAGCGCCCGCACCGGGCGGGTGACCTGGGCGACGGGGTCGGTGAAGTACAGCTGGACCGTCTCCGCGCCGGGCACCTCGCCGGTGTTCCGCACCCGGACACTCACGCCGAACCGCCCGTCGGTCGGCACCTGTTCGCGGTCGACGGTCAGGTGGCCGATCTCGAACGTCGTGTACGACAGCCCATGCCCGAAGGAGAAGGCGGGCGTCGGGTCGAGGTTGGACAGCCAGCTCTGCCGGTCGCCGAGCGGCGGGTGGAGGTACGTGTACGGCTGCCCGGCGGGCGAGGTGGGGATCTGCACGGGCAGCTTGCCGCTGAAGTTCGCCGTGCCGGAGAGGATTTCGGCGACCGCCCGGCCGCCCTCCTCTCCCGGCAGGAAGACCTGCACCATGGCCGCCGCGGCCTGCGCGAACCGCCCCACGGCGTACGGCCGGCCGCTGTTGACGACGAGGACGATGGGCCTGCCGGTGGCGAGCACCGCCTCGACCAGTTCCTCCTGCACGCCCGGCAGGCGCAGGTCCTCCACGTCGCAGCCCTCGCCGGAGGTGCCGATGCCGAACATGCCCGGCTTGTCGCCGACGACCAGGACGGTCAGGTCGGCGGCGGCGCTCGCCCGGGCGGCGGCCGGGATGCCGGAGCGGTCCTCCTCGCGGATCGGACAGCCCGCCATGAACTCCCATTCCACATCGGGGAGTTCGGCGGCGAGCGCGGTCCGCAGCGACACCGCCTCGACGCCGTTGCCCAGGTCGTCGCGGTCGGAGAGGACGTGGTTGGGGAAGCTGTAGCAGCCGAACATGGTGCGGACGTCGTCGGCGCACGGGCCGATCAGGGCGATCCGGCCGCGGGACGGCAGCGGCAGGACGCCGTTGTTGGACAGCAGGACGGCGCTCGACCGCGCCACCGTGCGGGCGAGTTCGCGGTTCTCCGGTTTGTCCAGATCGAGGGTACCCGCGCGCAGGGCGGGCGGCTCGGGGTCCCAGTCGGGATCCAGCAGCCCGAGCGCCACCTTCTGCCTCAGCACCCGGCGCACCGCCCGGTCGACGTCGGCCTCGTCGGCCTCCCCCCTGCGCACGGCGTCGACCAGCGCCGCGCCGAAGCCGCGCTGGTCCGGCAGTTCGACGTCCAGGCCGGCCTTCAGCGCGAGCGCCCCGGCGCTGGGCAGGTCGGCCGCGATCCGGTGGGCGCTCACCAGGAACGGCAGCGACCAGTAGTCGGAGACGACGGTGCCCTCGAAACCCCACTGCTCGCGCAGCACCTCTGTCAGCAGCCACCGGCTCGCGGCCGGGGCCTCGCCGTCGATCTCGGCGTAACTGTTCATGACGGACCCCACCCCGGCGGCCACCAGCCGCTCGAACGGAGGCAGGATCACGTCGTACAGCTCCCGGCGGCCGATGCGGGCGGGCGCGTGGTTGCGGCCGCCCATGGACACGGAGTAGCCCGCGAAGTGCTTCAGGGTGGCGTACACCCCGGCGCTCTGCACGCCGAGGACGTACGCCTCGCCCATCTCGCCGACCAGGTACGGGTCCTCGCCGAAGGTCTCCTCGCAGCGGCCCCAGCGGTAGTCGCGGATGACGTCGACTACGGGGGCGAGACCGAGGTGGACCCCGGCCATGGCCATGTCGGCGCCGATGGCCGCGCCGACCCGGCGGATCAGGGCCGGGTCGAAGGTGGCCGCCATACCCAGCGAGGTCGGGTAGATGGTGGCGCCGTAGGCGGTGAAGCCGGTCAGGCACTCGTCGTGCGCCATGGCGGGGATGCGGAACCTGCTCTGCGCCATGATCTGTCGCTGCCGCTCGGCCAGCAGCCGCGCGTGCTCCAGGGCGGGCCGGGGCACGGTGCCGTAGGGGCGGGTGAGCTGGCCGAGGCCATGGCGAGCGGTGACGTCGAGGTCCCCGACGCGGTCGAAGAGGCTGGTGCCGGGCGCCACGTCCGGGCCCGCCGGTTCGACGTCCTCCCAGGCGCTGCTGAGCTGCGCGACCTTCTCCTGAAGGGTGAGGCGGGCCAGCAGCGCCTCGACGCGTTCGTCCGCCGGAAGGCCGGGGTCGGCCCAGGGGTCTGCCGGGGTGAGGCCGGCGGGGTCCGGGGTGGTGGTCGTCATGCACGACTCCTCGTGGGATCGCTCGGGTGTGGGAGTGCTTGGAGGGCATGCCGAGGAAGGCCGGCGCGCCCAGGGCACCGGCCGACTCCTCAGATGTAATGCGCTACTTGGAGAAACCGGCGGTCAGTCCGGCGACGAGTTGCCGCCTGGCGAGGACGAACACCACCAGCATGGGAAGGGTGGACAGGACGACCGCGGCCATGGTCGCGGGGACGTCGATGCCGAACTGGCCCCGGAACAGCGTCAGGGCGAGCGGCAGCACCGCCTTGTCCTGGCTCTGGGTGAGGATCAGCGGGAAGAGGAAGCCGTTCCACACCTGCAGGCCGTCGTACACCGCGACGGTGACCAGTGCGGGGCGGGCCATCGGCGCCGCCAGCGAGACCAGCATCCGCCAGTCGCCGGCGCCGTCCACGACCATCGCCTCGAACAGCGACCGGGGCACGTCCCGCAGGAAGCTGACCAGGATCATCACCGTGACCGGCAGCGCGAAGGCCGCCGAGGGCAGCACGATCGCGGCCAGGCTGTCGTACATGTGCATGCGGATGATCAGCAGGTACACCGGGATGATCACCGCCTGCAGCGGGATCGCCAGGCCCAGCAGGTACAGCCGGAACGACAGCCGGGACCAGGGATTGGCGTACCGGACGATCGAGAACGCTGCCATCAGCGCGGCGACGACCGTGACCGCGACGGTCGCCACGGTGACGACGACGCTGTTGAGCAGGTAGGTCGTGAAGTCGCTGGAGAGGACGGTCGTGTAGTTGGCCAGGGTCGGGTGGCCGGGCGGGGCGAGCGGGCTTTCGGCGGTGAAGTCCGTACGGCCGCGCAGGCTGGTCACCACCAGCCAGTACACGGGGACGACGACCAGAGCGGTCCACAGGAGCGCGGCGCCGCCGGTGATGGTGCGGCGCAGGGTCGCGACGGCGGTACTCACATGCCCTCCTGCTGGCTGTCCATCCGGGTGAAGCCGGACAGGCGGGTGGTCAGCAGCGACAGACCGAGGCCGAACACCACGAGCAGTGTGGCGATCGCGCTGGCCCGGCCCATGTCGTGGGCCTGGAACCCCGTGATGTACATGGCCAGCGGCAGCACTCGCGTCGCCGTACCCGGGCCGCCCGTGCCGCCCGACAGGACGAAGATCAGGTCGAAGTAGGTCAGCGAGCCCACCAGCATCAGCGTGCTCGACGTGACGAACGTGTACTTCAGCTGTGGCAGGGTGATCCGCAGGAAACGGGTCACGGGCCCGGCGCCGTCGATCGCGGCGGCCTCGTACAGCGAGACCGGGATCTGCCGGAGCCCGGCCTGGTAGAGCAGGGCGTGGAACGGTACGAACTGCCAGGCGATCACGAAGATCACCGTGTAGAGCGCCAGGTCGGGCGAGCCGAGCAGCGGCCGCGCCAGCCAGTGCAGCCCGGGAGTGACGCCGATGCCGAAGGACGGGTCGAGCAGGGCCTGCCAGGTCAGGCCGATCGCCACGGCGGACAGCAGCAGCGGCAGGAACCACAGCACGGCGAAGAACGCGCGGAGCCGTCCCCGGGGCGCCTGGAAGACACCGAGCGCGAGGGCGAGCGGGGTCTGGAGCAGCCAGCTGACCAGCATCACCTTGAGGGTCAGCCACAGCGCCTGCCAGGTGGCGCCGTCGCTCAGCACATCCGTCCAGTTCGTGAGCCCGGCCCAGCCGAGAGAGCCGAGCCCGTCCCAGCGGGCGAGGCTCAGCGCCAGCACGCCGACCAGCGGGACCAGGCCGAACAGGCCGAACAGGAGCAGGGCGGGCGCGGCCATCAGCAGGCCGCTGTAGCGGCGGCGACCGGGACGGGCCGTGCCCGGCCGCGCCTTGACGGACGCGACCGGACGCGACGTACGGACTACTGCGGCCATTACTTCGCCGCCTCGCTCATGTTCGTACCGAACTCCGCCGGCCTGATCTGCCGCAGGAACGATTTGTCAACGTTGGTGAGCAGCGGATCGGCCTGGTCGGAGGGCAGAGCCTGGTCCCAGGAGAGCTGGAAGCTCGGCGCGTTCTGCACCAGGCCGTAGACGAAGGTCAGCCAGCCCTTGTCGGACGACTTGACCGCCGAGAGCTTCGGCTCCAGGCCGTTGACCGGGGGCACGCTGCCCGCCGCGAGGTAGGCGTCGACCTGGGAGCTGTTCATGACGTAGTTCTTCAGGTACGTGAGCGCGGCCTGCTTGTTCTTTCCGGCCGTGTTCAGCGACAGGAAGTTCGAGGGGTTGCCGACGATGTTCTTCGGGTCGCCCTTGCCGCCGGGCAGCGCCGGGAAGGCGACATAGCCGAGGTCCTTCTTCACGAAGTCCGGCGCGGCCTTGACCAGGTTGGCGTACTCCCAGGTGCCCATCAGCTCCATGCCGGCCTTGCCGGTGTAGAGCAGTGCAGTGGAGGCGCCCTGGTCGTAGTTCACGGAGGACGCGTTGTCGCCGAAGGCACCCGCCTTCGCGAGCTCCTGCAGGCGGGCGTTGGCCTGGGTGACCGCCGGGTCCTTCCACGCCGAGCCGTCACCGGAGGCGATCTTCTCGAAGACCTGGGAGCCGCCCACGCGGTCAAGCAGGTACTCCAGGTGCATCAGCGTCGGCCACTTCGAGTTCGCCGCGAGGGAGATGGGAGTGACGCCGTCGGCCTTCAGCTTCTTCACGGCCGTCAGCAGGTCCTGGTACGTCTTCGGCGGCTCGACGCCCGCGTCCTTCAGGACCTTCTTGTTGTAGAAGAGGACGACCGGGGCCAGACCGTTGGCGGGCACACCGTAGACCTTGCCGCCGAAGGTGGCGCTCTTCATCACGCTGGGCGTGAACCGCTCGGTGTCCACCTGGGCGTCGGTGAGGGCGTCGACCTTGCCCGCCTTGACGTAGTCGTTCAGGGCGCCGCCGCCCCAGTTGAAGAACAGATCGGGGGCCTGGTTCGCGCCGAAGGCCACGCGCAGCTTCTGCTTGTAGTCGTCGTTGGCGAACAGCCTCAGGGTGATCTTCTGGTCCGGGTGGTCCTTGTTGTAGGCGTCCACGGACTGCTGCAGGATCGTCTGGTCCGTCAGCGCCCACATCGTCAGGCCCTTCGACGACGAGCCCTCGGCCGAACCGGCCGGCCCGGACGTCCCGCACGCGGCGAGGCCCAGGGCCACCGCCAGGGTGACCGCGCCAGCAGCCGCGCGTCGCGTACCCGTACCTCCGAAGGTACGGGAACCGCCTGAATTTCCGAGAACCCGGAATCTGTGCATCTCTGCCTCTCTTCTCTCGGCATGCCGTATTTCATGCGCCAGGCAGATAGGCGACTCGCACGAAACGCTTTCGGATGCCTTCACCGCGGACGGCCTGCCTGCTGGAGCGGGACACTGACACGCCATTCACAGCCGGGACAAGGAGGTGAAATCGCTCGGTTACGAAACATTTTCGGAAAGAGCCTGGCCGACGGGTCTCCAGGAGGCTGAGTGTCGCTCGCTGCCAGCGCGCCATGGCAATGAGGGGTGGCCCGCCGGACGCCGGCGGGCCCACCCCGGTGTGGTGGCGGAATCAGCTTGCGCGTCTGAACTGCTGGTTGGTGCCGGTCCCGCAGGTCCATTGGATGAGCTTGGCGCCGTCGGCGGTGGAGGCGCCCTCGATGTCCAGGCACTTGCCGCTCAGCCGGGAGACGAGGCGGACGTGGCCGTCGCCGGCGTCCTGGAGCTGCCACTGCTGGTTGGTGCCGGTGGAGCAGGGCCACTGGATGATCGGGTTGCCGTTGGCGGTGGAGTTGTTGGCCACGTCCACGCACTTGCCGCTGTGCCGAGCCATGAGCTGGACGTATCCGCTGCCCATGTCCTTGAACCAGAACGCCTGGTTCATGCCGCCGTTACAGGTGTACTGGGTGAACTGGACGCCGTCGTCCAGTGACTTGCTGGGCATGTCGATGCACTTACCGCTGTGGCGGGCCGTGATGGTCTCCCACGGGCCGCCGGCACCGTCCACCTTGCCGGTGGCCGTGTCGATGGTGATCTGCGGGTACCAGTCCATGGACATGGTGGTACTGGTGGGGAACTCCAGTGGCAGCCAGACGTACTTGGAGGCGTTGACGTTCTGGCCGAAGGAGTTGCCCCAGCGGTCACCCATGTAGAGGTACTCGGTGCCCGCGGTGCCCTGGACCGGCAGGACGAACGTGGTCTGGGAGCCGTACGCGGTGGAGTCACCGACGTTCTGCAGGGCGCTCCATGTGCCGGTGATGCTGGTGGCGGTGGCGTACTTCTGCTGGTTCGGGTTCCAGCCGGTGGCGCCAGAGGTGAGCAGGAAGTAGACGCCGTTGCGCTTGAACATCGCGGGGGCCTCCCGCAGCTGACCCTGCCACAGCAGCTGTACGCGGCTGTCGACGTTGAGATAGTCCGGGGTCAAGCGGTAGATGTGCAGGTCCCGGTTCTCGTTGGCGGCGGAGATCATGTAGCCGGTGCCATCGTCGTCGACGTAGGCGGTGATGTCGCGGGACATGTAGCCCAGGGGGCGGAAGCTGCCCTGGTAGTCGTAGTCGCCGTCGACGGTGTCGGAGACGGCGACGGCGGCACGGGCCTGGGTGTAGTCGGTGGCCAGTTCCTTGTGCATCCACATCACGAACTTGCCGGTGGCCGCGTTGTATATGACCTTGGGCCGCTCGATGTTGGCGGACGCCAGCTCCGGGTCGGATGCCTGGGTCAGAACGTGGCGTCTGAACTCCCAGGTCTTGAGGTCGGTCGAGCGGTACGCCGACACATACCTGAAGGAGTTGTCGTCGTTGCGGTTCTCACCGAACCAGTAGTAATAGGAACCGACCTTGATCACGCCGCCGCCGTGGGCGTGCACGATGGCACCGGTGGTGTCGGTGAACTGGGTTCCGTTCGGGATGCTGACGGTCGCCGCGTGGGCGGTGCTCGTCAGGAGGGCCTGCGGCAGGAGAGCCGCCAGCACGGCGAGAACAAGGAGCCAGGCGCGGCGCATGGGGTGTTACCTCCACTTCGGCTGCCCGGCGCATGAGGAAAGCAACAATCTCCATCAGGACCGAGCATAAATTGGCCAAAATCCAACACTGTGCCACATGAGACCCCTTATGGGAGCTGCCTGTCAATGGGTGCACATGGCCGATTTCATGCGCTGCTCGCACTGGTGCGCGCTCCTCCGCCACCGGCCGGCCGAGCCCTTCGGCCACGGGGCCTCCGTCTCGGCGCTGCCGCTCCGCGGCCAGGGCGAAGGACCGCCCGGCCGCGCGGCCAGAACACCTGCGCACCGCCCGCGTGCTCCCGGGGTTCCGCCAGGTAGGCGTAGTCCACTGGCGATTTCCACAGCTCCCACATGCGCCCCGAGTCGTGGATCGGCGGGTGGTCGTCCGTTCCGCCGGCCTCGATGAGCAGCACGCTGCGGCCGGCGTCCACGAGTCTGCGGACGATGACGCAGCCGGCGGATCCGGTGCCCACCACGATGTGGTCGTACGTGTTGTGTGTGCCCATGGCATGTGTGTCCATGGCGGAAGGATGCTCGTGGCGGAAGTGCTCGGCTTTGCGTGTGCGTGCACAGGCGTTGTCGATGCGGGCACGGTCACCCGCCCGGCCAGGCCGGCCACCCGCCTGCTGTGCGGCCCTCTCCGCGCGGGCTTCGCTCGGGCTGACGCCGGAGGCGGCCTTGAAGGCGTGGCTGAAGTGGGCGGGGTCGGAATAGCCCCAACGCGGCCGATGGCACCGACGGGCAGGTGCGCCAGCGCGGGATCGGTGAGGTCGCGCCGGCAGCGGGCCAGCCGTTGCTCCCGGATCCACCCCGCGACGGTGTACCCCTGTTCGGCCAGCAGCTTGTACAGGTATCGGCGGGAGATGCGGTGGGCGGCCGCGATCTCATCGGGGCCGAGTCCCGGGTCGGTCAGCCGCTGTTCCATGTGGGCGAGGATGCGCCGCGTGAGCAGTTCCCGGTCGGCGTCCCGCGTCCGCGTCCGGTCCGCGCCCGTGCGCTCGGTCAGCAGGGTGCCCAGCAGGTCGGCCACCACATCACCCAGTCGGGGCGTGTCCAGGGACTCCAACTCGCCGACGTGTCGCGCCAGTCCGTACAGCAAGGGTCGGGCCACCGCCCCGACCCCGCTGCGGCACGGCATCGGCCTCGCTGTCACCCGCGCCAGATCGCGTTCCGGGACCCGCAGCATCTCGCGGGGGAACATGAGCGCCAGGCTGCGGCCCGGCCGGTCCGTGTCGAGGGTGTACGGCTGGCGCGTGTCGTAGACGGCCAGCTCACCGGGCGCCAACTCGGCTCGATGGTCGCCCTGGGAGAGCACGCAATGCCCGGCCAGTTGCAGGCTCACCTTGACCAGGTAGGGCGTGTCCGAGCCGATCAGCCGCCGGGTACGGGCCGCACGGTGCGGGGTGACCTCCACCACCGACACTTGCGCCGGACCCATCCGGGTGGTACGCGGCCGTGCGCGGAAGTCGCCCTTCGTGCCCTGCAGGCAGACCTCCAACGGCACGAAGCTGCGGCGGACGGTGTCCCGCCAGGGCTCGAGTTTCGCTCCTTATCGCGCACGACGGCCGGCCAGCGGCGAGCATAGGCGACGCGGAGACCCTCCGCTCCTGCTGGGACGGCGCATTCTTCTGGCTCGGGCCAGATCAGGTTCGGGGATCCCTCAGGCCAGGCCGACCTGCCGCTGCATCGTCAGCTGGTCGAAGAAGAGAAACTCCTCCTCCATGACGCCGCGCTTGTTCAGGACGCCGACGGTGCACATGTGAAGGGCGAACCGCCTGCCCGTGGGCTGGATGAAACCGCCCTTGCCGTCCGGCATCGGGCCAGTGAAGGTGCCTTCCCACACGCCGGTCACGGCGACGAAATTGGCCTTTGCGATGCGGACGGGGTGTACCTCGATCTTGATGTCCGGCGCCCAGAGGAACTGGGCCTTCATGTCCTCGATGTGGATGTCCAGTCCGTCGGTGTAGTGGCCGTCGGGCCAGTGGACGCGGACGTCCTGGTCGTGGCTCTCGTCGAATCGGTCCCAGTCCTGGTGGGAGTAGACGTCGAAGTCCGCGACGTCGAACATCTCCAGGTTGCGGCGCTCCTCACGGGTGAGGTGCCGGGGCCACGGGTATTCCTCACGGGTCTTGACCGGGTCTCCCATCTTGTACTCGCCCAGGGCACGGAAGCGGTCCGCGGCCTCGGCCGGGGTCCCGCCCTCGAGCGCTGCCGTGAGAGCCAGCGCACCGAACGCTGCCCCTGCTCCACCCCTGAGGACGGCACGACGATCCATATGTCATCACTCCCGCAATGATCGAAAAGTAAAGTTGCCTGCGCACACAACTTTTCACACACTTGGTTGCGCACGCAAGTAGGGCTCGTAGGATGGGAGGCGTGACTGACGACAGCCCCGGGATCACACCGCTCACCGCTGACGAGTACGCCCTGGTCAAGGCGCTACGGCCGGCGATGGCGGCCCTGACCCACGCCTTCGACGCGAATCTGCACCCCATGGGCCTGACGCACGCCGAGTACATCGCCCTGATGTTCCTGTCCGAGGCCCCCGGCCGCGCACTGCGCCTGGGCGACCTGGCCGAGCTGTGCCACCAGTCCCCCTCCCACATCGGGCGCACCGTGCAGCAACTGCAGGCCAAAGGGCTGGTCGTGCGGGAGCAGTGCAGTCAGGACGCCCGTTCCTTCCGCGCCGTGCTCACCGACGCCGGCCTCGCCCGCCTCGAACAAGCCTGGCCTCTCCACATCGCGGGTGTCCGCCGCCGTCTGTTCGACCAGCTCGACGGCATCGACGTGGGCAAGCTCGCGGCCGCTTTCCAGCGCATCGCCGAGGCCGGCGACTGACTGCTTGCTGCGGAACGCTCGCCGGGCCGTTTCCCGATGGAGGGGATGACGGACACGGGCCCACTCCTGGGCGCGTATGTCGGCGCGGTCCGGGGAACGTCGGCGTGGGAGCTGGTCGGTCAACTCGCAGTGGAACAGGGTCGCTTGCAGGTTGAACAAGGCGGTCGATAGGGCCTTGACGCCGCGGTTCGGGATGCGCCGAGCGGCCGCCAGCAGCAGGCGGCGTCCTTCGTCCCAGTCGCTTTGCCGCAGTTCGTGCGGCTGCTTGCCGAACAGCGCGATGAAGTGGGCCAGCAGGTTGAACTGGGTCATGGCCACCGTGTCGCGAAAGCCGAGCGTGCGGGCGGTCTCCATGAACCTCACGTGCAGTTCCGGCGCCGTGCGGGCGAGCACGATGCCCAGTCGCGGGCGGCGGGCGACCAGGTAGTCCGCCCCGGGTTGCAGACGTCCGGTGACCGGGAGCCAGCTGATGAACCGGTGGGTTTCGTGGTTGAAGGCGAGCTGGCCTGCCAGCGGCAGGCGACAGAAGTCGGTCAGGTCGGGCACTGCGGCGAGCAGAGCGCGGGCTCCCCAGCGGACCTTGTGGTCGGTGTTCATGCCGTGCGCGGCCCGGTGGGCGAGGTAGAACTCGACGAGGTCCGGGCGCACGATCGGCAGAGCTGCGGCGCGGGCCCGGCGCATCAGGACTCAGCCCGGTCGGCGTCGATGGCGGCACTGGCCTGCAGGTGCTGCTCGACGAGCCATGCGTTGGCCAAGTGGAGGTAGATCCGGGTCGACTCGATGGAGCGACTTCCGACCTGGGCCTGTACCGCTTCCAGTGCCATTCCCGCCTCCCGCAGCCGGGTCAGGCAGGTGTGTCGTAGCTGATGACACGTCGACTTCGGTAGTTCGTTCCGTTTCCGGATGCCGTCGAGGATCTCGTCCAGGCCGTCGGCGGACAGCGGCCGACCGTGGGTCGGCCCGCGCGACGCCACGAACAGCCGGTCATGATCGACCGGCGGACGCTCACGGTCCAGGTAGTCGCCGACCGCGTCGAAGAACTACCCGGAGAGGGGTATGAGGCGTTGATGCCTGCCCGCTACCAGCGGATCAAGTGGTCGTCGCGTGCTGTCGGGCGAACGCGTGGATCGAGGCGACCACATGGTCGAGTTCCTCTTCCGTCGTGCCGTGGCTCATGCCCAACGACATTCCCCGGGCGAAGACCTCGTCGGCGACCGGGAGCCCGTCCTCGGGTTGCCGGAAGTCGACGTTGCGCATCATGGGGTGCCGCGTGACATTGCCGCTCCACACGGTGCGCGTGTCGATACCCGCGGCCTCCAGGGATTCCTGCAGGTCGCTGCGTTGGAACGGTGCTTCGGGCCGGACGAGAACGGGATAGCACAGCCACGCCGTGTGGAAGTCCTTGAGCTGGCGCGGCAGTGAGAAGAGGTCGGGGTAGCTGCCGAAGGCTCCGCTGTACGCGTCGAAGAGCTCTGCGCGGCGGGCGAAGTTGCGGTCCAGTTTGGCGAGTTGTTGCAGGCCGAAGGCCGCGCCCAGCTCGGAGGGCTCGAAGTTCCAGGGCAGTTCGTCGAAGATGAAGTCGTTGTCGTACGCGACCCCGTCGAGGTCCTCACGGAACACCCGGCCGGTGCCGCGCGACCCGAACAGGTGCGGCTCCGAGCGCCGGCCCCAGCGGCGCAGCATGAGTCCGCGGTCGCGCAGGGCGGGGTCGTCGAGGGTCACCATGCCGCCGTTGCCCGCGCACGTGATGATGTGCGCCATGGCGAAGCTAGTGACGGTGATGTCGCTGCGTGTGCCCGTCGGAGTGCCCCGCAACATGGTGCCCAGGGCGTCGCACGAGTCCTCGATGACCTTCAGCCCGTGCCGGTCGGCGATGTCACGGATCGCGTCCCAGTCGGGGGCGTTTCCCGCGAGGTTGGGGACGAGCAGAGCGCGGGTCCGCTCCGTGACCATCTCTTCGATCTTGGTGACATCGACGTTGTACGTGTCGGGCTCGACGTCGACGAAGACGGGAACAAGGCCGGCCCGGACGATCGGGGCGACATCGGTGGAGAAGGTCAAGGGGGAGGTGATGACCTCGGACCCCTTGGGCAGGTCGAGCAGCTCGATGGCGAGGTACAGTGCCGAGGAGCCCGAGTTGCACATCAGGCCCAGCTGCTTGCCGTAGAGGGCGGCGATCCGGCGTTCCATCTCGGCGACGTTCTTGCCGATCCTGAGGGCGAGCGGGCCGCCGCGCAGGACCTCCACAACGGCGTTGACCTCCGCTTCGTCGTGCACACTGCGCGCGTATGTGACCCTGACCAACGCGTCCTCCTGCGATCCTGTGGAGCATGGGCGTTCCGCACGGAGGCCAGGGTGGAACAGCTGTCGGAAGGCAGGGCCGCCGATCCCGTTCAGCGGGACAGGTCGCGCGAGTGCGTCGGCAGCCGCGACTTGAGGACTTTCCCGCCTGCGTTCCTCGGGAACTCCGCGGTCACGATGACCTTTCGTGGCGCCTTGTAGTTGGCCAGCCGCTCGCGGCAGTACGCGAGGACTTCATCCGGGTCCGGGCGGGCACCATGGCGCGGCACGACGTAGGCCCATGCCACAGAACCGAGCCGGGCATCGGGCGCTCCCACCACGGCGGCTTCGGCCAGCTCCGGATGGGACACCAGAACCTTCTCCACCTCCGCCGGATACACGTTGAAGCCGCCGACCGTGAACATGTCCTTGAGCCGGTCGGTGATCTGCAGACACCCATGCTCGTCGAGTCGGCCGACGTCTCCGGTGTGCAACCAACCGTGCGTGTCGACGGCGCGGCGGGTGGCTTCCTCGTCCTCGAAGTAGCCGAGCATGACATGTGCTCCGCGCAGCAGGACTTCACCGTCCTGACCCGCCGCCAGCCGCCTTCCGTCGGCGTCGACGACGCGAATCTCGATACCGGGAACGGCGGGTCCGACGGTCTGTGCGACATGCTCGGGGTCCTCGCCCGGTCGGGACTGGGTGGCCACCACGCACTCGGTGAGGCCGTACGCCTGAGCCACCGTGTCGAAGCCCAGAACGTCGCGCATCTGCCGGAAGAGGGACGCGGGGACCACTGCCGCACCGGCAATGGCGAACCGCAGCGAGGAGATGTCGTACTCCCGCAGCCGAGGATGGTTGAGCAGGGTGGTGAAGACGGTGGGTGCGCCGGGCAGTACGGAGATCCGGGCTGCCTGGATCAGCTCGAGGACCGCATCACCGTCGAAGACCTGCACGGGGTGGATGGTGCTACCGGCGGTGAGAGCGGCGATGACACCTGCCTTGTAGCCGAAGCCGTGGAAGAACGGGCTCACGATCGCATAGCGGTCAGTCGGGCGCAGACCGGCCCCATGGGCCCACACCTCGGCCACGCCGGTGGTCTGCCGATGGGCGCTCATCACGCCCTTGGGCAGCCCGGTCGTGCCGGAAGTGAACATGATGTCGCACAGGTCGTCGGGCCTCACTGCTTCGGCGAGCCGTGTGCCCTCGTCGAGGGGAACGGATTCGGCACCGGCGAGGAAATCCCGCCATGCCAGGAGGGCGGGGGTGGAGCGCTGCGCGGAGATGTCCACGAGGGTGTGCAGGTCCGGCAGCCCCGCCACAGCGCTCGTTCCGTCACCAGGCGTCTCTGCGGCGGCTTGTCGCAGCATCGCCGTGTAGTCCGTCCCCAGAAAGCCGTTCGCCACCACGAGCGCGGTGGCTCGTGAACGGAGCAGGAGCTCGGCTGCCTCGTGCCCCCGGTAGCGGGTGTTGAGCGGAACCAGGCACGCGCCCGCACACTGCGCGCCGAGCATCGCGAGGATGAAATGCAACCCATTGGGTGCCCAGACGGCCACGCGGTCCCCGGGACGGACACCGACGGCGATGTAGGCACGGGCGGTTCGGAAGACGAGATCGGCAAGTTCCCGGTAGCCGACTGTGAGGTCGCCGTCGACCACGGCCGGATGGTCGCCGTGGTGGGCCGCGGCGTCCACGAGCAGCTTGGGGATGGTGGTTCGCTGTTCCTCGCCGATCACGCGATGGTCCTTCCGTGAAGGTGTCCGTCTGGAATCCGAGCGAAGTTCATGCGCCCGGCCGGGCCGTCACGGACGACTCCTTCGGCAGGCCGAGGACCCGCTCGGCGATGATGTTCCGTTGGATCTCGTTGGAACCGGCGTAGATCGTGTCGGAGCGGGAGAACAGGAACAGCCGCTGGAAGTCCGTGAGTTCGTACGGATATCCGGTCGTCAGCATCCCTTCCGCGCCGCACACGTCCATGGCGAGCTCGCCGAGTTCCCGGTGCCAGGTAGCCCAGAAGATCTTGCCGATGGACGCTTCGGAGCCGGGCGCACCGGCCGCGATCCCTTCGAGCATGCGCAGGGCATTGAACCGGATGATCTCCAGGCCGCTCCAGGCCCGGGCGATGCGATCGCGGATCAGGGGATCACTCGCGGCTCCGTTCTGCTTGGCACGCTGGATGATCGCTTCCAGTTCCCGCCGGAATCCCACTTGCAGGCCCAGGGTGGACACACCGCGCTCGAACCCGAGCGTGGCCATGGCGACCTTCCAACCGTCCCCAGGTGCCCCGACGACATGGGACGCAGCGGTCCGTGCCCCGTCGAAGAACACCTCGTTGAACTCCGATGTCCCGGTCAGCTGGGTGATCGGCCGGATCTCCACACCCGGTTGACCAAGGGGCACGAGCAGATACGACAGCCCCTGATGGCGAAGAGAACCCGGCTCCGTACGGGCGATCACGAAACACCAGTGGGACTCGTGCGCGAGGGAGGTCCAGATCTTCTGTCCGATCACCACCCACTCGTCGCCGTCACGTTCGGCCCGTGTACGGACACCCGCGAGATCCGAGCCGGCATCCGGCTCGCTGTAACCCTGGCACCACAGTTCCTCCGCTGCCACGATCCGCGGCAGGAAACGCTCGCGCTGCGCCGGCGTGCCGAAGGCGATGAGTGTGGGGCCGAGCAGCTGCTCGCCGATGTGGTTGACGCGCGTGGGCCCGTCCGCGAGGGCGTACTCCTCATGGAAAGCGATCTGCTGCTCCAGGGTTGCTCCCCGACCCCCGTACTTCTTCGGCCACCCGACACAGGTCCAGCCCGCAGCGGCCATGTGCCGTTCCCAGGCGAGCCGTTCGGCGAACGCCTCGTGCTCGCGGCCGGGCCCGCCGCGACCGCGCAGATCGGCGAAATCGCCGGTGAGATGTGTGTGCAGCCACTCGCGGATCTCGACACGGAAGTCCTCGATGCTGCTCATGGGGGCTCCCGACGGCTCTCGACGGCATGGAGCCTGGACGCTAACCTACCAAACACTTGTTAGGGAAGGAGGGGTGGATGTCCTCCGCACGGACAGCACCCGAAGAGCCGGTACGGTACGAACGCCGAGGCTCTGTCGCCGTATTGACCATGAACCGGCCGGCCTTTCGCAACGCCCAGAACTCGGCCATGACCTACGCGTTGGACCGTGCCTTCTATCGCGCGGCCGACGATGACGAAGTCAAGGTCGTCGTACTCGCGGGCGCGGGGAAGCACTTCTCGGCCGGCCATGACATCGGCACTCCTGAGCGCGATGCCCACCAACCGTTCGAGCGCAGAGCGGGATTGTGGTGGGACCACTCCGACAAGCAGGGTGTCGAAAGCCGCTACGCCCGCGAGTCGGAGGTCTACCTGGGCATGTGCCGCCGCTGGCGCGAACTGCCCAAACCGTCGATCGCCGCGGTCCAGGGCGCGTGTGTCGCGGGCGGGCTGATGCTCGCCTGGGTGTGTGACCTGATCGTCGCCTCCGAGGACGCCTTCTTCGCGGACCCCGTGGTCCGCATGGGCATCCCGGGCGTCGAGTACTTCGCGCACCCGTGGGTGATGCCACCACGCATCGCCAAGGAGTTCCTCTTCACCGGTGACCGCATGAGCGCCCGGCGGGCCTACGAGGTCGGCATGATCAACCGAGTCGTCCCGCATGCCGACCTCGCCGATCACGCCCTTGAGTTGGCTGAGCGCGTCGCCGAGATGCCCCGTATGGGCCTGGCCCTGACCAAGCGTGCGGTCAACCAGGCCGAGGACCTTCAGGGAATGCACGCCGGAATGGACTCCGTCTTCGGCCTGCACCACTTGGCCCATGCGCACAACGCCGAGACCGGCGCCGACTCCCTGGCAGGGATGGACGTCAACGCCATGAAGAAGGCGGGATCGTCACGGAGCATCGACGGATGAGGCCGACCGAAGAGCAGGAAGAACTGCGCGCCGCGGTACGGGCGTTGCTCAACCGTCACACCGGTGCAGCGGCCTGGCAGCCACTGGCCGAGCAGATCGGCGTCGCGGGCCTGGCGATACCCGAGCAGTACGGCGGAGCCGGCTGCGGCCCGCTCGAACTGCATGTCGTGATGGAGGAGTTGGGGCGAAGCCTGAGCCCCGTACCTGTGCTCGGCTCCGCGGTACTGGCGAGCGGGGCGGTGCTGGCGTCCGGGGACGAGGCTGCCTGCGTGCGGCTGCTGCCGGGGCTTGCCGAGGGCAGGGACGTGGGAACGCTGGCATGGGCGGAGGAGGGGAGCTGGAACCCGGCGGCGATCAAGACACAGGCCGTCGCGGGAGCCGGGTCCGAGTGGCACATCACAGGCACCAAGGAGTACGTACTCAACGGTGACCGGGCCACACTGCTGCTGGTCGCCGCCCGCTCCACGGCCGGAGTCTCGCTCTTCGAAGTGGTCGTGGACGGGTCGGGCGTTCATCACGAAGCGGTGGGTGCCATGGACCAGTCGCGGTCCCTGTCACGCGTCACCTTCGATGGCGCCGAAGCCCGTCTCATCGGTGATGACGGCGCCGCTGACCGTACCCTCGACGACGTTCTGGCCCACGCGTGCACGGCTCTCGCCGCCGAGCAGGTCGGTGCGGCCGAACGCTGCCTGGAACTCACGGTCGCCTATGCCAAGGACCGCGTCCAGTTCGGTCGGCCCATCGGCTCCTTCCAGGCGGTGAAGCACCGGCTCGCGGATGCGTACGTCCTCGTGGAGGTGGCTCGGTCTGCGGCGCTCGGTGCCGCGACGGCTGCCGCCACGGGAGCGCCGGAGCTGCGACGCCTTGCCGCAGTGGCCAAGTCGGTCTGCTCGGAGGCCTTTTCCGCGGTGGCGGGCGACATGATCCAACTGCACGGCGGTATCGCGATCACCTGGGAGCACGACGCCCACCGCTATTTCAAACGAGCTCATGGCACGGCACAGCTCTTCGGAACACCAGGTTGGCACCGCGCACGCCTGGCGACCGAGCTGGGCCTGGTACCTGCCTGACCCGGGCGAACCCGAACGGCCGGATCGCGGGGTGACCCCCTCCCGACGCGACCGTGCGGCTCGCCGTCGCCGCAGCGGCCGCGTGCCACCCAGTGGGAGCGCCGACACGGCCGGCACGCAAGCTGCCTAGCCTCCGCTGCGAGGAGGTCCGGATGAAGACATTCGCCGATGTGGTGCGTTCCCGCACCGGGGACACACACGAAGGGCTCCGGTTCGAGGGGCGGTCGTGGACCTGGGACGAGGTGGTGCGTGAGGCGTCGGTACGTGCCGCCCTGCTGAAGACGTTCCCGGTCGACGCGGAACGTGGTCAGCGACATGTGGGCGTACTGCTGGAGAACGTGCCCGACTTCGTGTTCTGGCTGCTGGGAGCCGCGCTCAGCGGTGATGTGGTGGTCGGGATCAACCCCACGCGGCGCGGGCAGGAGCTGTGTCACGACATCCGCCACTCCGACTGCGACCTGCTCGTCAGCGAACCGCTCTACCTGGATGCCGACGACCGACCCGTCCTTCCGCTCCCCACCGAGCGGATCCTCGACGTGGAGTCAGCCGTGTACGAGGAGCTGCTGGCCCGGCACCAGGGCGCGCCGGTCCCTGGCACGGGCCCGGACCCGGCGGCCACCTACCTGTTGCTGTTCAGCTCCGGATCGACCGGGGCGCCCAAAGCCGTGATCTGCACGACGGGCCGACTGGGCCGGCTCACCGACCGGATGGCCGAGCGCATCTCGCTGCACCGCGACTCGGTCGCCTACTTGTGCCTGCCGCTGTTCCACGGCCACGCGATCATGATGAATCTCGCCGCCGCGGCCTACGTCGGGGCCACCGTGGTGATGGTGCGGAAGTTCTCCGCCAGCCGTTTCGCCGAGGACATCCGCCGCCATCGCGTGACGTACTTCAACTACGTCGGACGAGTGCTCAGTTACATCCTCGCGCGGCCCGTCGTTCCCGATGAGTCCGTCAACTCCCTGGAGGTAGCGTTCGGTTCGGAGGCTTCACCTGCCGAAGCGCACGCGTTCCGCGATCGCTTCGGCTGTGAGGTTCGCGAAGGGTACGGCGCCAGCGAAGGTGTGATCCGCATCGTCCCTGTGCCGGGTTCGCCGCCCAACTCGCTCGGCCTGCCCGTGCCAGGCCTCGCTGCCGTCATCTGCAAGGAGGACGGCAGCGAGTGCCCACGGGCGCGCTTCGACGGCCAGGGGCGGCTGCTCAACGCGGAAGAGGCGACGGGCGAGATCGTGGTCTTGGGGCAGGGGCCCAGCTTCGAGGGCTACTACAAGAACCCGGAGGCGATGGCACAGCGGCTCCGCTTCGGCGGTAAGGACTTCTGGACAGGAGACCTCGCCTATCGCGACGAGGACGGCTACTTCTACTTCGCCGGGCGAACGTCGGACTGGCTGCGCGTGGACGGCGAGAACTTCGCCACCGCCCCCTTGGAACGGATCCTGGCGCGCTACCCGGCCTTCTCCGACGCTCACGCCTACGCGGTGCCAGACCCGCGCACCGGGGATCAGGTGATGTGTGCGGTCACGCTGCGGCACGGCGAGACCTTCGACGCGGACGGCTTCGCCGCGTTCCTCGACGCGCAGCCCGATCTGGGGACCAAGTGGCGGCCCTCGTTCATACGGGTGTTGGCGGCCGTTCCGACGACAGCGAACCGGAAGATCGACAAGGCGCCGCTGCGCGGCATGGCCTGGGAGGCCGAAGACGTGTGGTGGGCGCCCACGCGCGACAGCACATACCGGCCGCTCACCCAGGAGCAACGAGCGGCGATCCGTGAGGAGTTCCGAGCCGCGGGCCGCGAGAACGCGCTGCCGGCCGCATCGCGGTCACTGCGGCAGACCGACCGCCTCGTGAGCCCCCCGTCCAGGTCCCGTTGAATGAGATACCCGCGTACCGGGGCTGGGGCAGCGGCCACAGTGCAGGGGCATGACGGCATTCACCCGAGCAGAACTCGAGTCGGCATTCAGCACCTGGCACAGGACCGTCCGTGAGTGCGCACGTACCCATGACTGGGCGCCGTTCGTGGCGCTGTTCACCGAGAAGGCGGAGTACCACGAGGCGAACGCCGGCGTGCTGGTCGGCCCGGAGCAGATCGCCGGTTGGATCGACTTCGCGATGGGTCAGTTCCCCGGCACCGAGTACGAGGAGTTCCCGGTTCACTGGCATGTCATCGACGAGCAGGCCGGGGTCATCGTCGCCAAGGTGGGTAACCGGATGCGCGATCCGGGCGACGGGTGGCGGCTGGAGACGACGAATCTCCTCGTGCTCGAGTACGCGGGAGGCGGCAGGTTCTCCCGCGAGGAGGATGTGTACGACCCCGCCGTGTTCATCGGCCAGGTTCAGGAGTGGAGGAAGCGCGCCGTCGCCAGCGGCACCCTCACGGATGAACAGCGCGCTTGGTTCGCACAGTCCGGCTGAATGCCCTCCTGGCGCGGGTCCCGTTCAATGGGATGTCCGCTCGCCGCGGCCGTGCCAGGAGCGACAGTGCCCTAAGCCGCTGACGTCGGGCCGGTGCCCGGCGCATCCACCTCAGCCGAGCAAGGGGAAGAACGATGCCGCGAACAAAGGCTGCGATCATCGGGTCGGGGAACATCGGCACAGATCTGATGGTCAAGGTGATGCGCACCTCGCAGAAGCTCGAGATGGGCGCGATGGTGGGCATCGATCCGGACTCGGACGGGCTGGCGCGGGCGAACCGCCTGGGCTTCGCGACCACCCATCGGGGTGTGGAAGGCCTGCTGGAACTGCCCGAGTTCGAGGAAATCGAGATCGTCTTCGACGCCACCTCCGCCAAGGCCCACCAAAACAATGCGGCGAAGCTGCGCCCGTACGGGAAGCGGATCATCGACCTGACCCCGGCCGCCATCGGACCGTACGTCATTCCCGCGGTCAACCTGCGGGAGCACCTCCGTGAGCCCAACCTCAACATGGTCACCTGCGGGGGCCAGGCGACGATCCCGATCGTTGCCGCGATCAGCCGGGTCGTGCCGGTGCCCTACGCGGAGATCGTCGCGTCGATCGCCTCCAAGTCCGCCGGCCCGGGCACTCGCGCGAACATCGACGAGTTCACCGAGACGACTTCCGCGGCCATCACGCAGGTGGGCGGAGCGCGCAAGGGCAAGGCCTTGATCATTCTCAACCCCGCGGAGCCGCCGCTGATCATGCGCGACACCGTCTTCGCCTTGGTCGAAGCCGCCGACCCCGCCGTCCATGACGACATCCGGCACAGCGTCACGAAGATGGTCGCGGACGTGGCGGCGTACGTGCCCGGCTACCGGCTCAAGCAACAGGTCCAGATCACCGATATTCCCGCCGAGCAGCCCGTGCAGACCCTCCTCGACCCCGACGCCGGGCGCCCCACCCACCAGGTGTCGGTGTTCCTCGAAGTCGAGGGTGCCGCGCACTATCTCCCGGCCTACGCCGGGAACCTCGACATCATGACCGCGGCCGGCCTCCAGGTCGCCGAGCGGATCGCGGCGGCGAAGGCAGGCGATCGATGAGGCGCTCGGCGTAGGCGGTCAAGTCGGGGTGGTGCATCGCCAGACAGATGGTGTCGGGCCCGAAGACGAAGTGCCCGGCGGCCGGGGCGTTGGTCCGCTGGGAGGCGCGGCAACGCTGAGGTGCGGGGCGTCCGGCCCCGACGCCCGAACCGCCGCCCTAGCGTGGATGACGCCTCGTAGCGGGCCTGGCCCGGCCGGTTCAGGGGATGAGCCGGCCGGGCCTCCTGTTGACGAAACCGTCGCGCTGCAGCCGCGGGACGTGGTCGATGAGGAGCGTGGCGGTACGGCGTACGCCAGGGGCGAGTGCGCGCAGCCGGCCTGCGAGGTCCGCGGCGTCGGGACGGGGCCGGTTCGGGCGGACGTCGACGCGTTCCACCGCGACGACATGGTCACGCTCGGCAGCCCAGTCGTAGGCGACCTGGCGCAGCAGGAGCGTGTGCGCCCGGGGGTCCAGCTGCCACCAATCACCCGTGTGGTCCGGCGGTCGGGACGGGCTGAGCAGAACATCGAATCTTCCCTGCTCGTCGCACTTGAGCGAGTTGAGGTCGTAGAACTCCGATGCCTGAATCGTGCCGTCCGGCAGGGGCGGTGCCATCGCGCCGATCTTGGCGATACGCAGCGAACCCGCGTGCCCGCGAAGCCGGTAGGTCCCGCCGGGGGTGATGTGCGCTGTCCTGTAGATCGTGTCGGCATTCGGCTGGAAGACGTTGAGCACGGCGTTCAGCGAGGGCAGGAAGATCGGGTGGTCGCCGCCGCCGCCGAGGGCGTCGATGCACCGGGCGGCGAGTGCGCCGAGCATCAGCCGTCCGATCTCCTGCTGAACCTGCGGGTCGACACGAACGTGCTCGGGCAGCGTTTCCAGCGTCGCGGGCGCCAGATCGCGCAGGTCGTCCAGGAAGGCGTTCCACAAGGGCAGCAGCGGTTCGGCCTGAGGTGGGTCAACTGACCGTGGCATGTATCAACCCTTCCGAAGACGATCCGCTGACCCGAGCGCGAGTCGCGCACGGCGACCTACCAGGAGCGGTGCCGTACATACGTGGACGGCGGACGGCGCGATGTCAACAAGCCGACGCTAGGAGCCGGGTGCCTGGGCAGCCCTGTCGATCCCGCTGGTCGGGAGCAGCGGCAACCCTTCGTTGGGAGGCGGATCCCGAACTCACGCGGAGCAGGTCCCGTTGAATGGGACGCTCGCACGTCGCAGTCGCCTCGAGCCCCAGAGTGCTGGGAGCCATGCCCGCCGGCCGTGTGCCGGACGGCAGCCGACCGAGGGGAAGAACGATGCCGCGAACGAAGGTTGCGACCACCGGGTCGGGCAGTACCGGCACCGGCGGGCAACCGATGAGCACGCAGATCTACGTCCAGGACGTCACACTGCGCGACGGTATGCACGCCATCCGGCACCGCATCACGCCCTCGGACGTCGCCCGCATCGTCACGGCACTCGACGAAGCGGGCGTGGACGCCATCGAGGTCGCCCACGGCGACGGGCTCGCCGGCGGCTCCGTCAATTACGGCCCGGGTTCGCATACCGACTGGGAGTGGATCGAGGCCGCCGCCTCCGTACTGAAACGGGCGCGCCTGACAACCCTGTTGCTTCCCGGCGTGGGCACGATCCGTGAACTCAAGCGTGCCTGGGATCTCGGCGTCCGGTCGGTCCGTATCGCCACGCATTGCACCGAGGCCGACGTCGCCGCCCAGCACATCGCCACCGCCCGTGAGATCGGGATGGACGTTGCCGGATTCCTGATGCTCAGCCATATGGCCCCACCCGAGGAGCTGGCGCGACAGGCCAGGCTGATGGAGTCCTACGGAGCCCACTGCGTGTACATCACCGACTCCGGCGGTCGGCTGACGATGAACGACGTCGCCGCCCGGGTGCGTGCCTACCGCGACGTGCTCGATCCGCAGACGGAGATCGGCATCCACGCGCACGAGAACCTGTCCCTGTCCGTCGCGAACTCGGTCGTCGCCGTCGAGAACGGCGTCCGCCGCGTGGACGCCTCACTCGCAGGCCACGGTGCGGGAGCCGGAAACTGCCCCATCGAAGCGTTCGTCGCGGTGGCCGACATCTCCGAATTCCAGCACGGCTGCGATCTGTTCAAGCTGCAGGACGCCGCCGACGACCTGGTCCGCCCACTGCAGGACCGCCCCGTGCGGGTGGACCGCGAGACGCTCACCCTCGGCTACGGCGGGGTCTATTCGTCGTTCCTGCGGCACGCCGAACTCGCCTCGCAGCGCTACGGCGTCGACGTACGCGACCTGCTCATGGAGTGCGGCCGGCGGCGCTTGGTGGGCGGCCAGGAAGACATGATCATCGATATCGCGCTCACGCTCAGCGCCGGAACCGACGCCTCACCGGCGTGATGGCCGGGACCGGTCCCACTGGCCGGGACGCACCGGTCGCGGGTGGCCGGGTTCCCCCACTCTGTCCCGCACAGCAGGCCGGAAACCACCGGTTGCGTCGATGAGAGAGAGCTAGCCGTGATGAGACTCAACAGGCTCGCCCGCACGGGCGCTGTCGTTCTCAGCCTCGCTCTGGTGGGCGTGGGATGCAGCTCGAACCGCTCCGGTGAGGGGCCGGCCACCGAGGGCGGGAAGTCCACTGAGAAGGCCGCCACCTTCGGCGACATGGAGTCGCCGTGCGGGCCGGGGGACGCCAAGGGCGCCACCGACCAAGGAGTGACGGACACATCGATTGCGATCGGGTACGGCGACGATCGCGGTTACACCGCGGCACCCGGTCTCAGCCAGGAGGTCGGCGACGCCGTCAAGGCAATGATCAAGTGGTGCAACGACCAGGGTGGCATCAACGGCCGGAAGCTGGCCGGCACCCGCTACGACGCGGCTGTCACCAACACCGTCCCGGTGATGAAGAAGGCCTGCAAGCAGGAGTTCATGCTCGTCGGCGACGGCCTGGCCAACGACTTCGCCGGCGATCCGGTGCGCGTCGCCTGCAAGCTTCCGCACGTGCCGGCGTTCACCGTCGGCCCGAACGCGACGATGGGCCGACTGAAGTTCGAGCCCATGCCGTACCCCGTCGACCTCTACAACGCGGCCGGTCTGAAGGCCGAGCTGGAGCTCATCCCGGAGCTCAAGGAGTCGATCTCGATCATGAGGTCCGACGCGCCCGCCACCCAGGTTTCGGAGTACCGGGTGCAGGCCGCCCTGGCCCAGCTCGGCGTGCAGGCCAAGGACTGCGGTGTCGTGCTGCACATGGCAGGTGACGCGAGCTACGCGCCGTTGGCGCAGAAGCTCAAGGGCTGCGGGGCGAAGTCGTTCTTCACCGCGTACTCGCCGTCGCCGCAGGTCTTCGGGTTCCTCCAGGCCGTCCAGGAGGCGGGGGTCAAACTGCCCGCGATCGTCGAGTCGCAGTGGTACGGGCAGGCGTCCGCGGAGTGGAACGCGCAGTCGCACGCAGCCGAGGGGTTCGTCACCTCGCTGTCGTTCCAGCCGCTGGAGAACGCCGACATCGTGCCGGCGGTCAAGCAGTACAAGGAGATCGTCGCCGCCGACGGCGGCAAGGTGTCGTTGACCGGACTGTCCGCGGCCTCGGCCTTCCTCCTGTGGGCCACCGTCGCGAAGAAGTGCGGCTCGGATCTGACGCGTCAGTGCATGGTCGACGGTCTGGGCAAGGTGCACGACTGGACCGCCGGCGGACTGCAGGCCCCGTCCGACCCGGGGGCGAACAAGCCGAGCGAGTGCGCGCTGCTGATGAAGCTCGAAGGCGGTGCCTGGAAGCAGATCCACCCCGCCAAGCGCGGCGAGTTCGACTGTGACCCGTCCAACGTTCTGCCCATGGACCCGAAGATCTCGGGCATCAACATCGACGGGAAGCGGCAGTTCGTCTCGTTCCTGAAGAAGCCGTAGCAACTCTGCTCTGGCGCCACGGCCGTTCCAGCTCCTGTCCCGAAGCAGCGGTAGCTGCACCCGCCCGACCCGGCCCCGAGGCACTGCGGCCCCGGGGCCGGGTCCGGTGGCCGACACATGGGAACCTCATGTGACCACCTTCCTCACGTTCACCGCGTACGGTCTCGTGGTCGGGGCCATCTACGCCATCGCGGCATCCGGTCTGGTGCTGACGTACAACACCTCGGGCATCTTCAACTTCGCCCACGGCGCGCAGGCGATGATCGGTGCATTCACCTACTACCAGCTCAACGTGGTCTGGGCATTGCCCACATGGCTCGCCCTGGCGCTCGTCCTCGGCGTCCTCGGTCCCGGGACGGGGCTGCTGCTCCACGCCCTGATCATGCGGCGGCTGCACGGCACGGAGCCCGTCACCCGTATCGTCGTCACCGTCGCTGTCCTGCTGGGCTTGGTCGCCCTGTCCCAGTGGGTGTGGGACCCCGACGAGTCCCGTATTCCGCCGATGCTGTTCGGCGCCGACCGGACCGTCACCGTCCTCGATGTGACCCTGCGCTACCACCAGTTGCTGTGCCTCGCTGTCGCGCTCGTCCTCGCCGTCGTGCTGCGCGTGCTGTTCACCCGCACCCGGGCCGGCGTTCTCATGCGCGCCACGGTGGACGCTCCCGACCTGCTGCGGCTCGCCGGACACGACCCGGACCGGGTCTCCGCACTCGCCTGGGCGCTCGGTTCCTCGCTGGCCGTACTCGCCGGCGTGCTCATCACGCCCGTGATCGGCGGGACGCTTGAGGCCAACGCGCTCACGCTCCTCGTCGTCGACGCCTTCGCCGCGGCGCTCTTCGGGCGGCTGCGGAGCATTCCGCTCACCTTCGCGGGTGCCCTCGTCCTGGGGCTCGCCGGCACCTATCTGGTCGGCTACGCACCCGCCGGATGGACCTGGGCGGGCAATCTCCAGCAGTCCTTGCCGATGGTCGTCCTCTTCGTTGTTCTGCTCTTTCTGCCGTACGACCGGCTCCGCGGTGCGGCCACGCGATCGCGTGAGCGCTATGAGGTCCCCACCGTCCGCCGGGCCGCCATCTGGTCGGTGATCCTCGTCGTAGGGATGTATCTGTACGCCCGGCTGCTCGACGACCCGGGCGTCGGCCTGCTGCTCGCAGGGCTCGCGTTCGCCGTGCTCGCGCTCTCGATCACCCTGCTCACGGGGTACGCCGGCGAACTCAACCTCGCACCCCTCGCGTTCTCCGCCGTGGCGACCCTGGTCGCATATCACGTCGGAGCCCGCGGCGACGGAGGCGACGCGCGGATGAGCCTGTGGGGTGTCGTCGCCGGGGTTGCGGCGGCCGCGCTGTCCGGGGCGGTGGTCGCGTTGCCCGCGGTGCGGCTGCGCGGCCTGTATCTGGCGCTGGCGACCCTGGCGTTCGGCGTCTTCGTCTCCACGATGCTGCTGCGCGACACCACTCCGCACACCTGGTTCGGCCACACCTTCACGATCTTCCCGAGCGGCAACCTGCTGATCCCCCCGCTGAAGGCGGGGCCGGTCGACCTCGCCGACCAGGACACCTTCCTCCTCGTGGTCTCAGGCATCTTCGCCCTGCTCGGCGTCGGCCTGGTCGCCCTGCGCAACAGCGGCTACGGCCGACGGCTTGCCGCGATGAAGGACAGCCCGGCCGCGGCCGCGATGCTCGGACAGCGGCTGATTCCGCTCAAGCTCGGCGTGTTCGCCCTCTCGACGGCAATCGCCGGACTCGGCGGCATCCTGATGTCGATGGCGCTGACCTCGGTCGCCATCGAGAGCTTCGGCTTCACCATGAGCCTGTCCGTGGTGATGCTCACCGTGGTCGCGGGCATCGGCTACGTCAGCGGCGCCCTGGTCGGGGGCCTGATCGTGGGCGGCGGAATGAGCGCGCTCACCCTGCTGCTCAGCGACCTCGGCGTGAGCCATCCGCACTACGCCGACACCTTCGGCATCGTCACGCATCTGATGCTGGTCGGAACCGCACTGGCCGGCATCGGAGTGGCCCACAATCCGAGCGGCCTCCTGCACGACCTGTTCGCCGGCCACCGCCGGCTCGCGCGCACGCCACGCATTCGCTACGCCGCGGTCGCCCTCCAGGTCCTGCTGTACGCACTGGCGTGGACCGAGATGATCGGGGCCGCGGCGTTCCTCTTCGCCAGCCTGGCCCTCTGGTTCGCCCTACCGGGTATCGGCGCCGCGGTGCGCCGTGGAGCCGGGAAGGGCACCACACCACCCGAGCTCCTGGGCATCGACGACGACTGGCCGGTAGGCCTCACCGATCGGCTCGACCGGGAGTTGGGGATGACGCTGCCGCCCGCACCGCGCACACCCGAGCCCGTGGTCGTACGTCCCTCATCGCCGCGCGCCAAGGAGGCCGACGATGTCCCTGCTTGAGACCGACGGGGTGTCCGTCCGCTACGGCGGCGACGTCGCGCTCGACGCGGTCAGCGTGTCGATGGCGCCCGGCGAGGTGACTGGGCTGATCGGGCCGAACGGCGCCGGCAAGACGACCTTGTTCAACTGCGTCACCGGTATGCAGCCGGTCCGCTCCGGACGTGTCCTGTTCGACGGGAAGGACGTGACCCGGCTCGGCGCCGGGCGGCGTGCCCGGCTGGGCATGGCACGCACGTTCCAGCGGCTCGAACTGTTCCTGTCCATGAGCGTCCGCGACAACGTACGCGTCGCCGGGGACATCGTGCGGGCCAACACCCGCACGCGGCTGGACGTGCGGGCCGAGACCGAGCGGCTTCTGGCGATCACAGGCCTCTCCGACATCGCCGACCGCGAAGTCGCGGCCATCCCGACGGGACGGGCCCGCGTGGTCGAGGTCGCCCGCGCGCTCATGACCCGGCCGAGGCTGCTGCTCCTCGACGAGCCCGCGGCAGGGCAGACGGAGGAGGAGAGCGAGCGGTTCGCCACTCTGCTCGAGAACGTCGCGTCCGACGGAGTCGCTGTCTGTCTCGTGGAACACGACCTGCCGCTGGTGATGGGCCTGTGTTCCACCATCCACGTCCTCGACCACGGTGTGCTCATCGCCAGCGGGACGCCCGCCGAGGTCCGCGAGTCGCCGGCCGTCATCGAGGCCTACATCGGGACGGAGACGCCGGCATGACCCTTTCCGCACCGACGCCCGGGGCCGTGGCGCCCGTCATCGAACTGTCCGGCATCCGGGCGTCGTACGGCGAGATCGAGGTGCTGCACGGCATCGACCTCACCGTGCCGTCCGGCGCCGTGGTGGCCCTGCTCGGGCCGAACGGCGCGGGCAAGACCACGGTGATGAAGGTGGTCAGCGGCCTGCTGTCCCCGGCGTCGGGAACAATCCGGCTGGCAGGACGTGATGTCACGGGCATCACAGCGACCGAGACCGCCCGGCTGGGGGTGTGCTCGATCCCGGAGGGCCGCGGTGTGTTCGCCAACCTCACCGTCCGCGAGAACCTCTGGGTAGCCGCAGGCCACCGCGTCGGACTCGAGGAGCTGGAGGAGGTCGCCTACACCCGCTTTCCTCGCCTCGGCGAACGACGCGATCAGCTCGCCGGTTCGATGTCGGGTGGGGAGCAGCAGATGCTTGCACTCGCATGCGCCCTCGGCACCGACCCTGCCGTCCTCCTGCTCGACGAGCTGTCGATGGGGCTCGCACCCGTGGTGGTCCGCCAGGTGTACGACGTCATCGCCGGGCTCGCCGCCGAGGGCATCGCCATCCTGCTGGCCGAGCAGTTCGCCCAGATCGCCCTGCCGCTCGCCGACCACGCCGTGCTGCTGGCCCGCGGCCGGGTGGTGCACGCCGGAGCACCGGCCGATGTCGAACGAGAACTCTCCACCACCTATCTGGGAGTCTGACATGCTCACCGAGCAGCGCCGCACCGAGTTCCACGAAGCCGTCGCGAACCACAAGTTGCGCACGGGTGCCGCCAAGTCCGATCGACCGCTGCTGATCACCGGCGCCGTCCTGATGGTCGTCGGAGTGCTCGGGGCCTTCGTCCAGTACAACGTGTCGCTCTCGCAGAGCGACCTGCGGGATATCGCGTCCACGCAGGTCCTCACGTTCGCGATGCTGGCGCTGGCGGTGGCAGGGGCCGGGCTCTATGTCGCCGCGGCGATCGCCCGGCTTCTGCGACTGTGGCTGCTGCGGCAGGTCCTGGAGAACCGCTCGCACATCGACCGGATCACAGCCGCGCTGCACACCGCGGAGCCAGAGCGCGACTGAGGGACTGTCCGGTCACGACAGTACGGGGTCGTGGCCGGTCAGGCGCTTGAAGTTGCCGGCGGCGAGCCCGATGCGCTCGTCATCGGTGAGCGGGAGCGTCTTGAGCACCTCGACCGACTTCCAGACCTGAGTGAAGCGAGGATCCACGTGGTCGGGCGCGGCCACGTGGCCGGGCCTTGGGTTGAGGACGTCGCTGAACACGTAGTTGCTGCCGAACATCGCCCGCTCGATGCCGAGTTGGCGCAGATGCTTGACCACGTCCTCCGGGCTGACGCTGCCGTCGTACACCTCGCTGAGCCGCAGCGAGGTGTCCGTGTGGACGTTGTCGTATTGCCGCGCCAGTTCCAGTACCTCCTGGTCCAGTGGCCCGCCGAGCACACGGTCGTGCCCGAAGTGAGCGAAGACGAGCGTGAGTTCGGGGAAGGCGGCCAGTGCTTTGTCGAAGCCGGCCGGACGGCAGGCCGGGTGGTGGCCGCCGGTCTCGGTGAGAACCGGGTAGTCATGGGCGACGCAGAACTCGTAGAGCGGGTAGTACGCCGGATCGGAGCCGGGGACGCCGATATCGCCCGGTGACAGCTTCACTCCGAGCGCCCCCTTGGCGTGCTGCCGCTCAGCCTCCGCGGCGGCTGCCTCGGCTCCCATCACGACCGGGTTGACGCCGGCGAAGTAGGTCACATCGGGGTGCTCGGCGCTCACCGCGGCCGCCCAGTCGTTGTTGTCCGTGATGCGCCGGGAGATCCGCTTCCGCAACTCCTGTTCACCGCGTGTCCGTTCGCTCTCGTCGTCCGGGAGCGTGTACTGGCCGTGGCGGTGGTAGCGACCGCTCCAGGTCAGCATCAGCGCGTTCATGGAGCTGATGCCGCAGGCGGCCATGAGTTCATGGAACTCCTCCAGCGTGCCCAGGTTCGTCGCGCCGGGCTTCACCAGGTGCGGTCCCAGGAAGTAGTCACGCATCTCCCGGCCGTGGGCCTCGTCGCGCTGCAGGTGGCAGTGCATGTCGATGATCTCGAGCTCAGTCATCGCCTTCCTCCGTGTGCGGGGTGCGTACGGTGCCGACGTAGTCCCTGATGGCCTCGGGTGCGGTGCCGCCGCCGAAGGCCGGCCGGGCGGTCGTGTGGAGGATGCCGCCGTCCGAGATCACGGAGTTCCCAGTCATGTAGGAGGACAGGTCCGAGGCGAGGAACAGGGCGACACCCGCGGTCTGCCCAGGCTCGCCGAGGTCGCCCAGCGGCGTGGCCGCCGCCGATTTCGTGAAGAACTCGCGGACGGAGGCGGGCGCCTCGGGGTTGTTCATGTGCGCCCGGGTGCCGACGGTCCAGTGAGTGCCGGGGATCAGGCAGTTGACGCGAATGCCGTACGGGGCGAGCTCCAGGGCTGCGGTCTTGGTGAAGTGGATGACACCGGCGTTCGCGGCGCCGTACGCCGCAAGATTCGGCGCTCCGGTGACGCCGCTGGTGGAACCGACGTTGACGATCGTGCCGCGCAGGCCCGCCCGCACCATCGCGATCGCCTCGGCCTGTACGGACAGGAACGTCGAGTCGAGATTCAGCGCCAGCGGCCGGTGGAAGTCGTCGAGTGTGAGGTCCAGGAAGGGCTTGTTCACCCCGGCCGTGCCGCCGACGACGTTGACCGCGACAGAGATCGGGCCGAGTGCCGCGGTCGCCTGCTCCACCATGGCCACAGGGGTCGTCGGCTCCGTGATGTCGGCGGGGATCGCAACGGCCTTGCGGCCCTTGGCGGTCACCTCCGTCACGGTGCGCGCGGCCGCGGCGGGGTCGCGATCGACCACCGCGACATCGCAGCCCGCGTCCGCGAGCAGGAGTGCGGTGGCGCGGGCGATGCCGTTGCCGGCGCCGGTGACCAGGGCGGTCCGGTCCGCGAGCCCCAGCAGGTCCGAGAGCGTGGCGGTCACGGAATCACCGTCCGTTCGTCGGGGCCCGGAGGGGGGCTCACCGTCCGCACCAGGGAGGCGGGTTGGGTCACGCGCGTGTCTCCTTCAGCGAATCCGGGACCGGCGGGGCCGGGTTGAACACCAGGTGGTCCGGCAGGATGCCTGCCGGGTCGATGTCGTCGGGCTGCCAGCCCGGTACGAGCGCGGATCCGTCGAGCGTGCGCACCGGCCGGCCGAACTCCTTGAGCAGGCCGAGGCTGAAGGCGACCCGCCCGGTGACCTTGGCAGGGTCGGCGGTGCACAGCAGCAACGCGGCCTCGGCCATGGCCTCTTCGGGCTCCGAGGGCCAGCCGGGCACGGCCTTGCCGGCGTGGCCGGTCGCCACCCCGCGGTTCGGCGCGAGCGTGTTGACGGCGATCCGGTCGTCGTGCAGCTCCATCGCCGCGCCGGTGGTGATCCGGTCGATCGCCGCCTTGGTCGCGCCGTACAGCACGGCTCCACCCAGCGGATGCCAGTCGTACGGTGGGCCGACGCGCGGGCCCGCGAGCCGCGAGGAGAGATTGACGATCCAGCCCGCGCCCGCCCCTCGCATCCCGGGGATCACGGCCTTCATCAGATCCCACGTGTTCCAGACGTTGGTCTCCACCGAGTCGTAGAAGAATGCGCGCGGCATCTCGGCGAACGGTGTCTCGTAGCGGCGGGCGGCGGCCGCGTTGTTGACGAGGACGTCGACTCGCGCACCGAACGCGTCTTCGATGTCGGCGACCAGCGCCGCGCGGTCGATGTCCGGTCGGCCGAGGTCGGCGACGAAGGCCTTCGCGGTGCCGCCCTGGTCGTTGATGAGTGCGACGGTCTCCTCGAGTGACCCGGCGAGCGTGCCGTCGCCGGGCCTGAGGGTGCGCGATACGGCGGCCACGGCCATGCCGTCGGAAGCCAGTCGGCGGGCGATGGCGCGGCCGATGCCGCGGCTGGCCCCGGTGACGAGGGCGAGATGACTCATGCGGGTGCTCCGATCGCGGGGGCGCGGTCCAGCAGGTCGCCCAGCTCGGCTTCGACCGCACCGGCGCTGCCGAGCGAGAAGGCGATCTGACGGCCCCACAGGAAATAGCGGTGAATGGGGTAGTCGACGTCCGCACCGATGCCGCCGTGCAGGTGCTGGGTGGCGTGGACCGCGCGCAGACCGCCCGTGGCAGCCCACCACTTGGCGACGAGCGAGGCCGCGCGGGCCGCGTCCTCCTCGTCGCGGTCGGCGTGCCAGGCGGCCCTGCAGGTGGTCAGCCGGATCCGCTCGGTGTCGAGGTGGGCGTCGGCCGCGCGCAGGGCGACGGCCTGGTTGGTCGACAGGGGACGGCCGAACTGGGTGCGCTGCGAGGTGTACGCGGCGGTGATCGTCACAGCTTCCTCGCACACTCCGGTCGCGAGTGCGGCGAGCGCGATCCGCGCACGGGTCCGGACCCGGTCGACGACTGTGCCGCCGTCGGCGGGCATCAAGTCGGCTGGGTCGAGACGGACGCCGTCGAATGCCACGCTCGCGTTGCTCTCCCAGTTGGTCGCGGCGTACGGGCGGACGGTGATTCCCGCCCGGTCTGCCGGCACCACGGCGACCCGTGTGCCGTCGGGTGTGGTGAGCGGCACGACATAGGCGACCGCGATCGGTGCGGCCGGGACCGAGGCGAGTACGCCCGACACGACCAGGCGGTCGCCGTCGCGCATCGCGCTGAGTGTGGGGCGGTGTTCCAGGTCGAGGTCGAACGAGCCGGTGACCACTGCAGCCCCGGCGAGCAGGTCCGGCAGCCACCGCGCCTTCTGCTCGGTGCTGCCCGACTCCGCGAGGGGGAGTGCGGCCTGTGTCACCGCGCTCCACAGAGGCACGGGCGCCACCCGTCGGCCCTGCTGTTCGAGCACTGCGACCAGGCCGAGCAGCCCGAGTCCGGCCCCGCCGGCGCTCTCCGGCAGCGTGAGCCCGATCAGGTCGGCCTCACCGAGGGTGCGCCACAAGGCGTCGTCGAACCCGCCCTGGCTTTCCACCTCGCGAAGCCGGTGCGGCTGCGCGAGGTCGGTGAAGATCCGGGCGGACAGCGCGGAGACTTCCTGGAGCTCGGGCCCGAGAGTGAAGTCCATGTCAGCCCTGACCCTTTCGTGGCTCCGCCTTGCGCCGGGAGGCGAGGGTCATGCCGAGGCTCTGCGTCGCGACGAGCTCGCGCATCACCTCGTTGGTGCCGCCGCCGAACGTGTTGTTCTGGGAACGACGCGCCAGTGCCTCCACACGGCCCGCGATCGCTGCGGCCGGGGAGCCGGGACGGACCAGGCCAGCGGCGCCGAGCACTTCCTGGAGCAGGCCGTACGCCGCCACCACCGACTCGGTGCCGACCACCTTCGCAGCGCTGGAGTCGCCCCCCGTCAGCGTGTTGGCGGCGATGTCGGCGACGAGCCGCAGATTGACCAGATCCGACGCGCTGAGGAGCGCGTACACCTGCGCGAGCCGCGACTTGACCCAGGGGACGTCGTACACCGTCCCACCCCCGAGCCGGGTGGACCTTGCCCAGGCGAGAGTCTCGTCGAAGAGCTCGTTGGCGATGCCCCCGCGTGCGGCCAGCGCCACGCGCTCGTGGTTGAGCTGATCGGTGATCAGGCGCCAGCCGCCGTTGAGTTCGCCCACCAGGTTGCTCGTCGGCACCCGTACGCCTTCGTAGTACGTCGCTGTCGTGCTGTGCCCGCCGACGGTGGTGATGGGCGTGACCGAGAAGCCGGGCGTCCGGGTGGGCATGGTGATGATCGAAATGCCACGATGACGCGGAGCGTCCGGGTCGGTGCGGCAGGCGAGCCAGATCCAGTCGGCGAACATCGCGCCACTGGTGAAGACTTTGCTCCCGTCGATCACGAACTCGTCCCCGTCCACACGGGCCTGGGTACGCAGTGACGCGAGGTCGGTGCCGGCGTCCGGTTCGGTGTAGCCGATCGCGAAGTTCAGCTCTCCGGCGAGGATCTTCGGCAGGAAGTACGCCTTCTGCTCCTCGGTGCCGTGCTTCATCAGCGTCGGCGCCACCGTGTTGAGCGTGACCAGCGACAGCGGAGCATCCGCGCGGACGGCCTCGTCGTAGAAGACGAACAGAGCCTCCGGGTCGGCGCCTCGCCCGCCGTACTCCTCGGGCCAGCCGAGCCCCAGCCAGCCGTCCTTGCCCATCCGGCGCAGGATGCGGTCGAAGACGGGGCCGCCCTCGTCCTGACGGTGCAGTTCCTCGCGGTCCTCGGGGCTGATGATCTCGGCGAAGTAGGCACGCAGCCGCGACCGCAGGGCTTTCGACTCGGGGGACAGGTCCGGGTACACATCAGTCCCTTCGTACGGCGCTGAGGCCCGCGAGCCGTCCGAAGAGCGAGCCGTCGCCGAGTGAGAGTCCGCTGCAGTAGCCGGAGGCGGCGACGCCCGAGGAGGTGCGTCCGGCCGCGTACAGGCCGGGCACAGGTTCGGCGGCGGCGTCGAGCACTTCGCCGGTGGGCAGGGTGTCCAGGCCGCCGAGCGTGAAGACGGCGTTGGGGAAGCGCCGAGGCCGCAGGTCGAACGCGGCGAGCGGGCCGGTGAGGGGGGTCAGCCACTGTGGGCGCTTGTGGAACAGCGGGTCGTCGCCGCGGGCGGCGTGCTCGTTGTAGTAGGCCAGCGTGGCGGACAGCGAACCGGGCGGCAGGCCGATCTCGGAGGCCAGCTCATCGGCGGTCTCGGCCACCGCGGTCGCCGGCACGCGGAAGGCGTCCGGGTCGTAGTGTTCCTCGTCGACCACGAGGAACACCGCCTCCTCGTTTCGAGCGGCCTGTCCGACCCGGCCCATGTACGTGTCCTCGTTGATGAAGCGGCGGCCGAGGGAGTTGACGAGGATGCCGGAGAGATTGCCCCGGGCCATGTTGAAGGGCAGCGCCCATTCCAGGCTGTCCATGCGCTTCACTCTCGCCCCGACGGCCTGTGCCATGCGGATGCCGTGCCCGTCGTCGCCGTCGGTGCCCAGCCGGGTCCGTGTCCGCAGGGCCGCGGGGGCGTGGGCGCGGAGCAGGTCGTCGTCGAAGGCGAAGCCGCCCGCGGTCAGTACCACGCCTCCGCGCGCACGGAACGCCAGCTGTTCGCCGTAGCGGCGGGCGACAACGCCGCACACCCGGCCGTCCTCGACGATCAGCCGTTCCGCGCGGACGTCGTACATCGGCTTCGCTCCGGCTTCGACGACTGCGTCGCTCAGGGCCGCCATCAGGGCGGAACCGCCGGGGCGTGCACCCTGGGTGACGTGGGCACGCTGGGCGGGCGCGGCGATGTCGTCGAACGGCCAGGCGTTCTCCCCGCCGGTGAACATCAGGCCCTCGCCGTCGGCCGCCGAAGGCCCGGCGCTGTTCGGGTTGACCTTGCCGAGGAACCGGACACCACGGGCGAGCAGCCAGTCGTGGTGCTCCACGCTGCGCTCGACGTACAGGTCGATCTTGGCCGCGTCGGGCGCCGGCCCACACGCAGCGAGGAGGAACGTCCGCATCGCCTCAGGTGTGTCGATGACTCCAGCTGCGAGCTGCGTCGATGTGCCGCCGCCGAGGTAGACCATCCCGTCCGACAGCGCGGACGCGCCCCCCGGACCTCCCGACCGTTCCAGCACCAGCACAGAAGCCCCGGCCGCTGCCGCCTCGTAGGCGGCGCAGGCACCCGCGACCCCGAAGCCGACCACCACGACGTCGGCCTCCGCAGCCCATTCGGTCACCGCCCGGGTTTCGACCGGGCGCACGCCGGCGCTCACCGGTCCACGCTCAGGACGAGGCCGCTGTGCGGCACGGGTGAGCCTCCGGTGACGAGCACGTTGTTGATCTCCTTCGACGGCTGGTTGACCGAGGTGCCGCGGATGAGGCGGACGCCTTCGGCGATGCCGTTGACGCCGTGGATGTAGGCCTCTCCGAGCTGGCCGCCGTGGGTGTTGACCGGCAGTTGGCCGTCGCGTTCGAGGCTGCCCGCCGCGATGAAGTCCTTCGCCTCGCCGCGCTTGCAGAATCCGTACTCTTCCAACTGCAGCAACAGCATCGGGGTGAACGCGTCGTAGAGGATCGCGGCATCGATCCCGTCCGGGCCGAGCCCGGCCTGCCGCCACAACTGCGCCGCCACCAGCTCCACTTCGGGCATCTCGTCGATGTCCTCGCGGTAGTAGCTGCTCATCGAGATCTGCTGCGGGCCCACGCCTTGCGCGGCGCCGGTGATGACGGCGGGCGGATTCGGCAGGTCGCGGGCGCGCTCGGCGCTGACGATCACCAGCGCCTGGCCGCCGTCGGACTCCTGGCAGCAGTCCAGCAGGCGGAGAGGATCGGCGATCATCCGGGACTCCTGGTGGTCATCGAGGGTGATCGGCCGGCCGTAGTACCAGGCGCGCGGGTTGGTCGCCGCGTACGCGCGCGACAGCACCGACACGGCGCCGAAGTCGGCACTCGTCGCGCCGTAGCGGTGCATGTAGCGGCGCGCCAGGAGCGCCTCCTGGGCGGCCGGGGTCAGCAGGCCGTACGGGGTGATCCAGTTGCGGTATTCCTGGTCGGTGTTGTGCGCGTACGCGAAGGGAGGCGGGCCCGAGCCGAAGCGGTGACCGGAGCGCTCGTTGAAGGCCCGGTAGACCACGACCACGTCCGCCACGCCGGAGGCGACGGCCAGCGCCGCCTGCTGCAGCGGTGCGCACGCGCCGCCCCCGCCGTGCGGGATGCGGCTGAAGAACCGCAGCTCGGGGATGCCGAGCGCACGGGCCACGGCGATCTCCGGGTTGGTCTCCATGGTGAACAGCGCGAAGCCGTCGACCTCCTCGACGTCGATCAGCGCATCGTCCAGCGCGGCGAGCACGCACTCGCACGCGAGCTGCCACTCGCTGCGGCCGGAGTCCTTGGAGAACTCCGTCGCGCCGATTCCGGCGATCGCCGCCCTGCCCGAGAGCCCGTTCATGCGCCCACCTCCGAGACCGTGACGCGGGCGGTGACATGCACGCCGCGGGCGTTGCTTCCGGTCACCGCGATGGTCGTCTCCCGCTCGGTGCGCTCGACGACCTCACCGGCCAACTGCATCGTGTCTCCGGGGAAGTTGGGGATGCCCAGGCGCAGCTTGACGGAGGTGATGCGCCCGGTCGGGCCGGTCCAGTCGGTGATGTAGCGGTCGATGTGGCCGTTGGTGGTGTTGATGCTCATGAAGATGTCCGGTGTGCCGCGCTCCTGGGCCTTGCCCGGGTCGTGGTGCACGTCCTCGAAGTCCTGGGATGCGAGTGCTCCGGCGACGATGGCGGTCCGGTCGAGGGCGATGGCCAGTTCAGGGAGGCGGGTGCCGACGGTGTGGAGGGGCAGGCTCATGCGGGCTCCTGTCGGGGGCGCAGCCGCGGCAGGACCGCCCCGTGCGCATGTTCGGCGAAGACGACCTCCATCGGCATGCCGATACGCAGGTTGGCCAGGTCCGTGTCGGAGATGTCGGCCACCAGCCGGGTGCCTTCCTCCAGGTCGGCCAGGCCGACAGCCAGGGGATAGGTGAAGGCGGCGTCCTGCGGACGGTGGACGACGGTGTAACTGTGCAGCGTCGCGCGGCGCGTGGATTCGACGGTGTCCCAGTCGAACGACCGGCAGGCCGGACAGGCGGGGCCCGGGGGGTGCCGGAGTGTGCCGCAGTCGGCGCAGCGCTGGATCAGCAGGCGGCCCTGCCGCGCTCCCTCGAACCAGAACGCGTTGTCCTGGGTGACGATCAGAGGCGGGACCGAAGTCCGGGGCGGTGGCTCGGACTTGGACGCGCTCATGAGGGAACCTCCGATGCGGCGGCCTGCTGGTCCACCTGCTTGTCCCGCTCCTCGGCGTCGGCGCCCCCTCGCCGATCCCGCGCCTTGGTCATCGGGCGGAAGCGCAGGAGCCGGAACTCCTCCTCCGCCACCGTCTCGTCGTGCTCATCGGTGTACCTCTTGTGGAGCGTCACGAAGTGACCCTCGCCGAGCGCGGTCCGCTTGAGCGGAGACACCGCCGCGATCGTGTAGTAACAGGTCACGCGATCGCCTGGGTGCAGCTCGCAGAGGTAGCGCTGGTCGATGTCGGTTGCGACGACGGACGTGAAGCCGGCCTGGTCGAGGAGGTTCATCAGCCGCGAGTACGCGAAGTCCTCCTCCTTGCCCGCCGCCCGCGTCGCCTGCACTTCCCGCCAGCGCCGGTAGCCGTTCATCACCCAGGTCGAGAGCATGGCGGGCGGGCAGATGATGTCGGGCCTCCCGGCGGCCCGCGCCGCCTCCCGGTCGACGTAGACGGGATTGGCGTCCTCGAGCGCCTCCACCCAGTTGCGGATCATCGCCTCGTTGACGGCATAGCGCGCCACACGTGGCGGTTCGGCCTCGACGCCGACGAACGCGTCGAGCGCGGGCTGCTGCGCCTGCACGGTGGTGGATCTCCTTCGTCTTCGAAGAGCCGGATGCAGTTCGGGCGACTGCAGTCTGATCCGGACGGAGCGACGGACAAGCCGCGTTCCCACTGAGTGGAAGAGCCGCCATGCCAGCCGTCAGGTAGGGCATCCGGCCGTCATCGTGAGCCTGACCGGATTCGCGGGCGCGGCCGCGAGTGCCTCCCTCAGGGGCACATGGAGCAGGCACAGGTCCGCACGCGTCCCCGGGCAGACCCGTCGAACGGCCCCGCCGGGGTCCTCGGCCGAGGAGAGATACCCGGCCAGCACCCTGGCGCGGCCGACCCGCTCGGCCGGGCCGAGTACGCTGCCACCGACCGTGATCCGGTCGGCGGCAGCGATGGTGCGCCAGGGGTCACAGGACGCGTGCGGGCCGTCGCTCGACGGAGCTACGCGCAGCCCGCTGTCGAGCAGCGAACGGTACGGGTAGAGGTACGGCAGCTCCCCGGGCTCCACCGTCGCCAGATAGTCGTCGCCACGCTCGTACACGAAACCCGGCTGGGTGACGACCGCGACGCCGAGCCGGGCCATGTCGGCCGCGACGCCCGGGAGTACGACGGACGCGTGCTCGATCCGGTCGCCCGGCAGCGGGCCGACGGCCCGCAGTGCGGCGACGGTGAGCAGCAGGGACTCGGCGGTGACGCAGTGGACTGCAACTGCACGGCCACCGCGGTGGTTCGCGGCTATCAGCTCGGTCAGTTCGCCGAGCGGAGGCAAGTCGTGGTCCCGCAGGTGCAGCTTGTATGGGCCGGAGCGCACACCGGGCGGCAGCGGCAGGCCATCTGGGACGCCGAGCAGCAGGAGGTGCTGCGGCAGCGGGGCGGCGGCGATGAGTGCGCCTGCCTCCGCATCGAGGTCCGGGGTGGCGTCGGTGATGCCCGTGATGCCGTACGAGAGCAGGGTGCGGCCGACGGGCGCGAGATCGGGTGTGCTGTGGGGCAGCGCGGGCCGCAGTCTGGTGTCGTAGCGCCACAGTCGGCCCGTGGGGCGGCCGCCGGCATCGCGCTCAACATCGGGGGAGTGGTCCAGGACGTGGTCGACGAGAGCCAGCGCAGGGGAGTTCAGCATCCACAGGGCCCCGCTGCGGTGCTGGACACGAACTGGCCTGTCGGGCACCCACGCGTCGAGTACCTCCCGGTCGAGGCGGCCCGTCGTGCGCTCGTGGTAGCCGACGGCGCGCACCCAGGTGCCGGGGGCCGAGCGCAGCGCGGCGGCCAGCCCGCCGGGGTCGCCCGCATGGACACCGCAGTCGACGGAGGACGCGGCGGCCGCCATCGCGAGGAGATGCAGATGGTGATCGTGCAGCCCGGGCAGCAGGGCGCCGCCGTGCCCCTCGACCACCTCTGCGCCGGGGGCGGGCGTGACATCACCGACCGCCACGACGGTCGCATCACGTACATGGACGTCGACCATCTGGCCGTCGACCTCCACGTCACGGAACACCGTGTCGGGCACGGGCGTTCCTCCATCCTCCACCTGAACGGTCCCCTTAGGGGTCCTTTCACTATGCCCGTCCGGGTTGCGTGGTCTGGCACCGCACCTCGCCGCGTTGCCGAAAAGCCCTAGTAGCTCCTCCCCCACTCTCGACTCCGCTCGAGCGGGGGCACCCCCATCGAGGGCTCTCCGGCGCCTTGCGATGCACGGCACCAGACCACGCGACCTGATCGGACGCTCATAGTGAAAGGACCCCTTACTCAGCACGCGCGTCCACCAGCCCCCAGTCCAGCGCCGTCGCCGCATCGATGGCGCGCCCGGTCAACGCGAGATACGCCGTCCGCCACCGCCCGATCCTGCGCGTGACGCCAACCGTGCCCCCGGCTCCCGGGATCAGGCCCATCTTCAATTCGGGCAGCCGGAAGTACGCATCGTCCGCCGCCGTCACGCGGGGTGCGAAGGACGGTACTTCGACGCCCGCCCCGATGCAGGCGCCGTGCACCTCGAAGCGGATTCGGTCGCCGAGAGCGGCGACATGACGTGCGGCGGACCGGTGCAGCCTGAGGTAGTGGGCGGTCGCGATGTCCGGCGCCGTGCCGAACTCGTCCAGGTCGCCACCGCTGCAGAACGACGGACCTGCGCCGCTCACCACAACGTGCTCCACAGTTGGGTCGAGGAGCGCCAACTCCAGCCCTTCGAGCAGCCCGTCGCGCACGGCGTGGCCGAACGCGTTGTGCCGCTCGGGCCTGTTGAGAGTAATCCGTAGCGTGCCGTCGCCCCGGTCGAGGAGCACCGGTTCCGTACAGGGCGCCACGAGGCGCGGCTTCGAGCGCGAGCGCCAGGCCGCGAACTCCGGGGCGCCGAGCAGCATCGAGTAGGAGAGGGACTCGATGAGCAGTCCTTCGGCGACCGATGACTTGGCCGTCGCTCGGAGTGTGCCATCCAGTGTGAGCGCGGCGTACGGAGCGCCGGCGACCGTGGCGCGGACGGCGTCGAGATCCGTAGCCGTCCCCGCGCAGTAGGGGGCGAGTCCTCCGCCGAGGGTGACCGTGAGCTGCTCGACGACCGGCACCGCGTCGGGTGGGAGCGGCGCAGTGGCAACGCCCACGAGCAGCGGAGCAGGAACCGCGCGAGGCGGGAGCAAGGGATCGTCCCAGTCCATGCCGTCGAGCGGAACGACATGAAGCGGCGCCACCGGGGCGCCGGCTTCGGTGATTTCCAGGCGGCCGCTCATCAGGAATTTGCTTGTCATCAAGCCATTAGTTCTCCCATATCTGCGCTGCCGATAGGTCTCCTGCGAGCTCGGAAGCGGCTCTCTGTCCCACACAGTAAGACCTGATCCCCTGAGGGGAAAGTGCTCCGCAATGCTTGAGTAATCGCACGTAATGCTGGTTGCCTGGAAGCGCGCCAACGGCGTCCGGGGAAGCTGCTCAGAGGAGAGCACATGCACTTGGCGGAGACAGCGGCGCAGTTGGAGATGAGGGCGCGGTTGCGCGCCTACTTCGCCGAGTTGATGACACCCGAGGTGCGCGAGGAACTGCGCGACGGTCACTATGCGCCGAGTGCCACGGCCGTGTACCGGCGGGTGATCCGCAGGCTGGGGGAGGACGGCTGGCTGGGTGTCGGCTGGCCGAAGGAGCTGGGCGGCCAGGGCTTCACCATGGTCGAGCAGGCGATCTTCAACGACGAGGCGGCCAGGGCGAACGTGCCGGTCCCGCTGCTCACCATCAACAGCATCGGTCCCGCCATCGCGGCCCATGGCACACCCGAGCAGCGCGAGACGCTGGTCCGGGGCATTCTGCGCGGCGAAGTCCACTTCGCCGTCGGCTACTCGGAACCGGAGGCCGGCACCGATCTGGCGTCGCTGCGCACGCGCGCCGTGCGAGACGGCGACGAGTACGTGATCAACGGCCAGAAGCTCTGGACCGGAGTGATGGAGGCCGCGGACTACCTGTGGCTCGCCGTGCGCACCGACCCCGAAGCGCCCAAGCACCGCGGCATCTCCATCCTGGTTGTGCCACGGCATGCCCCGGGTGTCTCCTCGACCCGGCTGCGGACCCTCGGCGACCACTCCGTCGCGGCGGTCGGTCTCGACAACGTCCGGGTGCCGGTGGAGAACTGCATCGGCGGGGAGAACAACGGCTGGGCAATGATCACCGGTCAGCTCAACACCGAACGCGTCGCCGTGGTGGCCACGGCGCCCTTCGAGCAGATTCTCGCGAGTGTGCGGGAGTGGGCCGCCGAGACCAAGGCGCCTGATGGCTCGTATGTCCTGGACGACCCTTCGGTGCGCCAGGCACTCGCCCGGCTCCACGCCCGCATCGAGTTCCAGCGGCTGCTCAACGCCAAGCTCGCCACCGCCGCGGACACCGGCCGACTGGATCCCGCCGAGGTGTCGGCCGCCAAGGTGTTCGGCTCCGAACTGGCGGGCCACGCGCGTCATCTGTTGCACGAGGTGGTCGGTCTCGATTCCGGACTAGACGCCGACTCTCCCGGTGCGGTCGGGGACGGCCGCTTCGCCAAGATCGCGGGGTCCTCCAACGTCATGACGTTCATCGGTGGTGCGAACGAGATCCAGCGCGACTTGATCGCCCAGCTCGGCCTCGGCCTGCCGCGCGCAAAGCGCTGATCCTCGCCCGGAATCGCCGAACCGCCACCCGGACACCCAGGAGTCGACACAGTGGATTACAGCTACGACGAGCAGGAACAGGACGTGGCCGGCCTCGCCGCGGCGATCATCGGCGGCCTCGCCACCCCGCAGCGGCTCACCGAGGTGGAGGCTCAGGACGAGCCGTTCGACCGACAGCTGTGGGCCGAGCTCGCGAAGGCGGGTCTGCTCGGCATCGCGATCCCCGAAGCACAGGGCGGCAGCGACGCCGGGTTCGTCGAGCAGTGCCTCGTGATCAAGGCCGCGGCACAGTCGGCGGCGCCCCTCTTCCTGGTTGAGTCCGCGGTCGCCGCAGCCCTTCCTGTCAGCCGGTTCGGCACCGACGAACAGCACAAGCGGCTCCTCGCGCCCTATGCGGCGGGGGACTCGGTGCTCACCTCGGCACCGCCCACGGCATCGTTCTCGTCGCCCGGCTTCCATGCCCGTCTCGACGGCCGCACCTGGCGGGTCGACGGCGCGATGTCGCACATCCCGCTCGCCTCGGCCGCCAACCGCATACTCGTCCAGGCCGCCGATGACCAGGGGCGCATCGGCCTTCTGCTGGTCGACCCGAACGGGCCGGGCGCCACGCTCACCTCCCACTCGTCCATCGATCGCCGACGGCGCAGCAGGCTGGACCTGGACGGCTACGGCGTCCCTCAGCGGGACGTCGTGGTGGCTCCTGGAGACCTGGCGACCGAGGACGCAGCCCTGATCGACGCCTCGGTGACCGTCGCCCGGTGCATGGCCCAATTAGGCGCGGCAGAGGAGGCGTTGCGGATGACCGCGTCTTACGTCTGCGAGCGCGAGCAGTTCGGCCGTGCCATCGGAACCTTCCAGGCGGTGTCGCACAAGGTCGCCGACGCCTACATCGACGTGGAAGGAGTCCGTCTCACGGCCTGGCGCGCGGCGTGGCTGCTCGCGCGGGGAACCCTCGACAGGGATGCGGTGGCGGTCGCCGCCTGGTGGGCGGCCACCGCCCCCGACCGCGTCACAGAGACCGCGATGCAGCTGCACGGGGGCCTCGGCATCGACCTGGACTACCCGCTGCACCGCTACTACCTGGCCGCGCGCCAGGGCGGACTCGCGCTCGGCGGTCCGGCCCGCACCTTGTCCGGCCTCGGTGACCTCGTGGCGGTGGTGTGACGTGAGTGAATCGCACACCGCGGCTCCGCTGAACGGGCTCCGGGCAGTCGAGTGGTCCACCTCGATCGCCGGCGGCTACGCCGGCCGGCTCCTGCATGACGCGGGCGCCCGTGTCACCAGGGTCGGCGGAGCCGACACCGTGGGGCGCGGCCCCGAATTCGACGCTTACCTGCACTACGGCAAAGAGGCGGCCGTCGGCTCGCTGCAGGACCTGCCCGCGGCCGGTGAGCCCGACATCGTGATCCTTGAACTTCCCGACGCACCCGCCGACGGCCTGCTCGACCGGTTCGGCGACGCGGCCGTCGTCGTCATCACTCCGTGGGGTCTCGACGGCCCGTGGGCCGGACGGGGGCGTCCGTGGAGCGAGTTCACCCTCCAGGTGGAAGCCGGCTCGCTCTGCCTGCGTGGTTCGATGGCCTCGTGCCCGATCATGACCGGCAGTTCGGAGAGTCTGTGGATCGCCGGCACCATGGCGGCCGGCGCCGCGATCACCGCCATCCAGGGAGGGGCGCAGGGGCAGGCGATCGACGTGTCGCTGCTCGAGGTGACGGCGTACGCCACCAACCTGTTCCAGAACATCGCCGCCGCCGTGACCGAACCGCCGACGCGCGACCCCATCCCCCGAGTCCGCCTGACACCGAGCGTCGAGCCGGCCGCCGACGGCTGGATCGGTCTCAACCTCGCCTCGGCGAGCAATCATGAGGACTTCCTGGTCCTCATCGAGCGCCCCGACTGGCTCGACGACGAGCAGATGCGGAGCTTCTACGGACGCTACGCGCGGATGGCCGAGTGGACCGAGGCGGTAAGAGCCTGGACCAGCCGGCACACGGTGCAGGAGTGCGTGGATGCCGCCGCCGCGTTCCGAATCCCTGCGGCGCCGGTCCACAACGGCCGGACGGTCCTCACCGACGAGCAGGTCAAGGCACGCGAGTTCTACGAGCAGCATCCCGAAGGCGACTTCATGGCTCCGAAGCCGCCGTTCCTCTTCAACGGAGTGCGTGCCCGGCGTGCCAAACGCGTCGACGAACCGGCCCGCTCCGCCGGCCGGGCAACGTCGGACGGCCTGCCGTTCGAGGGCCTGCGGGTCCTCGACCTCGGTACCTGGTGGGTCGGCGCCTACGTCGGCTCGGTGCTCGGCGCGTTCGGCGCGGACGTGGTCAAAGTGGAGAGCTGCCGCCGTATCGACGGTTCGCGGACCATGGGCGGCGTGCCCGTGAGCCGCGACCACTGGTGGGAATGCGGGAACTTCCATCTGGGCGCGAACTTCAACAAGCGCAACGTCACCCTGGACTTCACCCGCGCCGAAGGGCGCGAGCTGCTGATGCGGATGATCGAGAACTCCGACGTCCTGCTGGAGAACTTCGCTCCGCGAGTGCTCGAGACCGCCGGACTCGACTGGGACGGTGTACACCGCGTCAACCCCCGGCTGGCGATGCTGCGCATGCCTGCCTTCGGGCTGACCGGCCCGCGCCGCGAGATGGTCGGATACGCCCAGACCGTCGAGCAGTTCTCCGGGCTGTACTGGCGCACCGGTTACGCAGGCGGCGACCCCACCAATCCCCAGGGCCCGGCCGATCCGATGGGCGGCGCGAACGCCTTCTTCGCTCTGTCGGCCGCGCTGCTGCAGCGCCGCGTCACCGGCGAGGGAATGCTGGTCGAGGCCGCACTCGCCGAGGCGGCCCTGACCATCGCGTCCGAGCAGGTGATCCGCTGGACCGCCGACGGTGAGCTCCTCCACCGCACCGGCAATAGGGCAACAGAAGCGCACGTTCAAGGAATGTTCCGGGCGAAAGGCCCGGAGCGTTGGGTGGGCCTTTCCGTCCTGGACGACCGGCAGTGGCACGCACTGGCCGACGTCCTCGGCTGCGACGACTGGCGCACCGATCCGGCCCTTTCCGACCGTGCCGGTCGGCAGGCGGCGGCGGACGAGGTCGAGGCCCGGATCGGCGCCTGGGTCGCGGACCGCGAGGCGGAGGATGTCGTCGGCCTGCTCCTCGCGGCCGGTGTCCCCGCCGCCGTGTCCATCGACAGTCGGTGGGTGCACGAGCACCCCCACCTCGCGGGACGCGGCGCGTACGAGACGGCCGAACTGCCCTATGCCGGCACCGTCCCGTTGCCCACACTCCCGTTCCGCCGCCAGGACCGGCCCGCCTGGCTCACTCGACGCCCGCCGACCCTGGGCGAACACAACCGCGAGGTACTGATCGGTGAACTGGGACTGACCGAGGAGGCGTACGCCGGTCTGGTGGAGCAGGGCGTCGTCGGCACCGCTCCCGAGGGGTTCTGATGGCGGCCGGAAGCGGACCGCTGGCGGGTGTGCGCGTGGTGGAACTCGCCGCACAGGGCCCGGTTCCCTTCGCCTGCATGCTGCTTGGCGACCTCGGCGCAGAGGTTGTGAGCGTCGAGCGGCCCGATGCACCCCGCTATCCCGCAGACGCTCACGCGCGCGGTCGCCACTCAATCGCCGTCAACCTCAAGGAGCCCGACGGTCGCGCACTCGTCCTGGCCCTGACCGAACGGGCCGACGTGCTGATCGAGGGCTTCCGGCCGGGCGTCGCCGAACGCCTCGGTCTCGCCCCCGAGATCTGCCTCGCCCGCAACCCGCGACTCGTCTACGGCCGGATGACCGGCTGGGGGCAGGACGGCCCGCTGCACTCCAGCGCCGGGCACGACATCAACTACCTGGCGTTGTCCGGCGCGCTCGCCGCCATCGGTGAACAGGCGGGTCCTCCGGTCCCACCGCTCAACCTCGTCGCCGACTACGGCGCGGGCGGCATGCTGCTCGCGCTCGGTGTCGCCGCCGCACTGCTTGAGCGGAAGACGTCAGGCGAGGGCCAGGTGGTCGATGCGGCGATGATCGACGGGCTCGCCCTGATGCTGGCGCCGTTCCATGCCATGGCGGCACGCGGCCTCTGGCGGGAGCGAGGCACCAACCTCCTCGACGGAGGCGCCCCGTTCTACCGCACCTACCGCACCTCGGACGGGGGTTGGATCGCGGTCGGGGCGATCGAGCCTCAGTTCTACGCCGAGTTCCTGCGCGTGCTCGGCCTCGACCTGTCCGAGCTCGGAACGCAGCAGGACAAGGCGGCCTGGCCCGCCGCCGCACAGCGGATCGCCGAGATCGTCGCCACCCGGACCCGCGAGGAGTGGACCCGGCTCTTCGACGGCGTCGACGCCTGCGTCCAGCCGGTGCTCGAACTGACCGAAGCAGTGCACCATCCGCACCTGGTCGCACGAGGAATGTCCACCGACGCCACCGACACACCGCAGCCACCGCCGGCGCCCCGGTTCAGCCGCACACCCCTGCCGACGCCCGGCCCCGCACAGAAGCGAGGAGCCGCAACCGACGAACTCCTCCAGGAGCTCGGGCTGACGGACGAGGAGATCACCAAGCTGCGCGTGACGGGAGTGGTCGCATGAACCGGATCACCACCCTGGACGACTTCGAGAAGGCCTTCCGGGAAGGCCTGAACGTCCCCTTGCCGCCGCGGCCCTGGCGTGAGGTCACCGACGAGTGGCTGCGCCGCCACAGCGAGGGGGCCGGCGACTACAACCCTCTCTACCGGGATGCCGAGTACGCCGACAGGGCACGGTTTCACAGCCTCACCGGCTCGCCATCGTTCCTGTTCTCGATCAACTTCGGGGCCAACGCGTCCATCTGGGGTCACATCCCGCACGACGCGGTGGCGATGAGAGACCTGAGCATCCTCTACCTGGGTGCGGACATCGAATGGATACGGCCCGTCTGGCGGGGCGATCGGGTCCGCTCGATCGAGATCCCTGTCGACATCAAGCACCGGGAGATGCCGCAACTGGGCGACGCGCTGGTCTGCTCGGGACGCACCGAGTACTACAACCACCGCGCAGAGCTCGTCGGCCGGATCACCAACCACATGCTGCGCTTCGCCAACCCCGGAGGCGGTGTCGCCTCCTCGACCCCGCGCAGGGACGGCCAGATCGCCCCCGACCCGCTCGTCTGGCAGCGCACCCGCCGCGGCGCGGCCCCTCTCCACTGGGAGGACGTCCGCGAGGGACACCAGCTCCCCGCGCTCCCCAAAGGCACCTACACCTCCACGGAGTTGTACCTCTTCAGCTACGGCACTCTGACCATCGGCCGCTCGGCCAGGGTCGACGAGGGCACCATCGACATGGGGGCAGGCGGCCGCGCCGATCCCGCGTACGCCCGCAAGAACCGGGCACAGGCCACGACCTTCGACTACGGGCCGCAGCGCATCGCCTGGCTGTGTCAGCTGGTGGCCGACTGGATGGGGGACTGGGGCGACCTGCTGACGCTCAGCGCCCAACTCCGTCGGCCCAACCTCATCGGCGACACCAACACGCTGGTCGGCTCCGTCGAGCGGGTCTATCTGCAGCACGGCGAAGGCCGCGTCGACGTGCGCGCCCGCGTGGTCAACCAGGACGGCATCGAGACCGCCATCGCCACCGCCACCGTCCGGCTGCCCCGCCGTGAGCTGGGTGAGCCTCGCGACTCCGGACCGCTCTGGGCTCCGGACACCCCCACCGAACCCACGATCTACGGCTGAGCCGCACCGACGCCGTCACGGACAAGGAGCAAGCGCGCCCATGGACATCACTCCCGGTTTGAAGCTGAAATCCGCGGCCAGCACCGCCGAGTTCATCGTGATCCGCGCCCCCGGCCGCGACGTCCAGCTGACCTGCGCCGGCGCCGCGCTCGGCCCCCACGTTCCGGACAGCACGGACGCCCCATCGGGGGCCGACGAGCTGCTGATCGGCAAGCGGTACCGGGACGAGGAGAGCACCGTGGAGTTGTTGTGCACGCGAAGCGGTCCCGGTCCTCTGCTGCTCGACGGACGTCCCCTCGCAGCCGCGGCCGCCAAGGCCCTGCCCTCATCGGACTGAGGCCGCTGCGATGAATATCGTCACCCTCCTCGACATCGTCGCCGGTGTCGCACCCGACCGCGTCGCCCTGGGCGACGCGCGCACGGGCCTGACCCTCGGCGAACTGCACGGGTTGGCAGCGAAGGCGGCGACCGTCCTGGCGGAACCGCCGGGCCGGCCGCTGCTGTTCGCCGGTGCGGCGACGCAGGCGTTTCCGATCGCGCTGTTCGGCGCGGCCGCCGCCGGCAGGCCGTTCGCCCCGGTGAGCTACCGGCTCGCACGTGGTCCTTTCACTTCTGTGGTGACCGACCAATTGCCCACCACACTGATCGCCGGCGAGCGCACGGCCCGCGTAGTGCCTGGACAGGACGGTCTGCGCGTCAGCACCCCCGAGGCGTTCGTGACGTCCGTACGTGCCGCGGAAGCCACCGGCGAAACACCGCATCAGGACCCCGACCGGCCGGCGGTCCTGCTGCACACCAGCGGCACCACCGGCAAACCCAAGGTCGCCGTGCTGCGGCACCGGCACCTGACGTCGTACGTCCTGAACGCGACGGAACTGCTCGCCGCCGACGAGGATGAGGCCGCATTGGTCAGTGTGCCGCCGTACCACATCGCCGGCGTGGCCGGGCTGCTCACCGGCATCTACGGCGGGCGGCGCATCGTGCAGCTGCCCGACTTCGAGGCGCATGCCTGGGTGCGGACCGCGGCCGAGCAGCGCATCACACACGCCATGGTCGTGCCGACCATGCTCGCCCGCATCGTCGAGGTGCTGACGCGGACAGGCACGGCGCTGCCGGATCTGCGTCATCTCGCGTACGGCGGTGGACGCATGCCACGGCCGGTGATCGAAAAGGCCCTGGAACTGCTTCCGCATGTGGACTTCGTCAATGCCTACGGCCTGACCGAGACTGCCTCATCGATCGCGGTGCTCGGTCCGGAGGACCACCGGAAGGCCCTGGTGGCCGGTGATCCCGAACAGCGTGCCCGCCTGGAGTCGGTGGGCAGGCCGCTGCCGAGCGTCGAGATCGTCGTACGGGACGCGTACGGCCGGAACGTGGACGCAGGTGAGCGCGGCGAGTTGTGGGTGCGCGGACCGCAGGTCTCCGGTGAGTACACCTCGGCTTCGCGAGCCGACGACGCGGGGTGGTTCCGCACCCGGGACGCCGGCCGTATCGACCGCGACGGATACGTCTTCGTCGAAGGCCGCCTCGACGACGTGATCGTGCGCGGGGGAGAGAACCTTTCGCCCGGCGAGATCGAGAACGTCCTGCTCGACCACCCGAAGGTCGCCGACGCTGCTGTCTTCGGGGCCCCGGACGAGGAGTGGGGCGAGATCGTCGTCGCCGCCGTCGTCCTGAGCCCGGGCGCGACGGCACAGGAGAAGGAGCTCAAGGACTGGGTCGCGACGCACCTGCGCTCCAGCCGCGTACCCGCCCAAGTGCGCTTCCTGCCCGAGCTGCCGCGCAACGACCTCGGCAAGGTCCTGCGCCGGGTCCTGCGCCGGCAGACCGCACGCGAAGACGCACCCGCGACGGGCTGAACGAAGGGCTCAGGGCACCACGCCCAGCACGCCAACCGCCACTCGAATGAGGACCCATGGAACTCGCAAACCTCGTCGCCCAAGCACAGCCCGTGACCGCCCGCTGCATCGCGACCGGCTACTCATGGCCGGAGATTCCCCGCTGGCACCAGGGGACCTTCTACTTCAGCGACATGTACAACCACCGCATCCTTCGGCTCGCGGACGACGGCACGCACGAGGTGTACATCGACGCCTCCACGCGCAAGCCCATCGCGCCCGAGCCCGGCAGCCAGGAACCGGGCGACACCGAGGTTGTGCTGGGAGGGCTCGGCTGGCTGCCCGACGGCCGCGCACTCGTCGTCTCCATGCACGAGCGGCTCGTCCTCGTATGGGACGGCGCCGGGCTCGAGATGTACGCCGACCTGCGGCCGCTCGCGATCTCGTCGTGCAACGACATGGTGGTGGACGCCGACGGCCGGGCCTACGTCACACAGCTGGGATACGACCTGTTCAAGGGTGAGGAGCCGCGCGACTCCTTCCTGATCGTCGTGGAGCCGGACGGCACGGCGCGCAACGTCGAGGAGATCGGCGGTCTGTCCTGTGGAAACGGCGTCACCCTCACCGGTGACGGCACACAGCTGATCGTCGCCGAGGTCGGCGCGAACAAGATCACCGCCGTGGACCGGGCGGGCGACGGAACGCTGACGAACCGTCGCACCTTCGCCGAGACCCCCTGGCTGCCGGACGGCATCTGCCTGGACGACCAGGGCGGTGTCTGGGTCGGTATGCCCGGCTGCGGCTACGTCGGCCGGTTCACCGAGGACGGACGGATGACCCACGCGGTGTCGATCCCCGTGGCGGAAGGCATGGGCGTCGCCTGTGTCCTGGGCGGCCCCGACCGCTCGACCCTCTACATCTGCGCCGGCCTCGAAGTCTTCGACTGGGCCAAGTCGCGCGAGGAAGGTCTCGGCACGCTCTGGACGGCCGAGACCGAATTCACCGGTGGCACGAACCGACCCTGAACCCCCTCACCACCACAGAAGAAGGTGCTCATGCAAGAGCTCGCATTCAACGGCCGCACGGTCGTGGTCACCGGCGCCGGACGCGGTATCGGCCGCGCCTACGCGCTGCTCCTCGCGTCGCGCGGAGCGCAGGTGGCCGTCGTCGACCTCGGGGCGAAGACCGACGGCTCCGGGCTCGAGAGCGGCGATCCCGCCGCCGAGGTGGTGAAGGAGATCGTGGACGCGGGCGGCACCGCGATCGCCCTGCGCGCCGACGTCGCCACCGAAGACGGCGCGCGGTCCATCGTCGAGGAGACCGTCGACGCCTTCGGCGGGCTCGACGCCCTGATCAACAACGCCGGCATCGTACGCACCGCACCGTTCGCCGAGGTGTCCCGCGAGGAGTACCAACGCCACCTCGACGTCCATTACTTCGGCTCGCTGTGGATGTGCAAGGCCGCCTGGCCCCACCTCGGGCGCTCGGCGGCCGGCCGCATCGTCAACACCGTCTCCGGGGCGATGCTGGGCAATCCCCTCATGACCCACTACGGAAGCTCCAAGGGAGCCGTGTTCGGCCTGACCCGCAATCTCGCCCTCGACGGTCTCGAATCCGGGATCAGGGTCAACGCGATCGCCCCGGGCGCCGGCACCCGTATGGCGCAGGCCTCGGCCGACTCGCTGTCGCCGGAGATCATGGAGTTCATGCGCACGGCGCTGCTGCCCGAACTCGTCGCTCCAGTAGGTGCCTTCCTCGCCCACCCGTCGTGCACGGTCACCGGCGAGGTGTTCAACGCCGCCGGCGGCATGGTCAACCGGATGGCCGTGGTGAACACCGCCGGGCTGCACGACCCGGAGCTGACGATCGAGAAGGTCGCGGCGGGCTGGGACCAGGTCATGGCCGTCGACGAACGTGCCCAGCCGCAGGTGGTCGCCCTTCCCGAGATCCCGGCGTCGTGACCCGCAGCGTCATGACCGACACAACTGGAGCAGGCCGATGACTGAGAGCGCCTCCCGCAGCTTCCCGCCCGGCACCGAGTACCCGTTCGGACCGATGACGGCGCACGAAGCCACCGAGCAATACCACCGCATCGCGGCCGACCGTCCCATCACCCGTATGACCATGCCGTACGGCGGGGACGCCTGGGTGATCCACCGCAATGCCGCGGCGCGGCAGATGCTGTCCGACCGGCGGTTCGTCCGCGAGCCGTTCCGCACCGGCGAGCGTGTGGTGCCGTTCGTCGTGGAGTTCCCCGAATTCCTGCGCTCCACCCTCCAGTTCGAGGACCCGCCGCAGCACACGCGGCTTCGCCGGCTTGTGCAGACCGCGATCTCGCCCAAACGTGTCAAGCTGATGCGCGACTCGGCCACGGCGTACGCCAACCTGCTGATCGACCGGATGCTCGCGGCCGGCGACAGCGCCAACCTGGTGACGGCGTACAACGTGCCGCTGCCCATCCACATGCTGGCGAACCTGTTGGGCGTTCCGCCGGAGGACCACGAGAAGTTCGAGCGCTGGTCACACGCCACCCTCGCGGTGGCGAACATGGACGAAGAGCAGCGCACCCAGAACATGACCGAGCTGTATCTGTACTTGATGGACATCGTGGCCAAGCGTCGCGAGGATCCACGCGAGGACCTGCTCAGCAGCCTGGCCAACGCCCGCGACAAGGACGACACGCTCACCGACGCGGAGATCATGCCGATCGCGATGATCCTCATTGTCGGGGGCTTCGACAACACGGCGAACTTCCTGGGCACCGGAGTGATGGCCCTGCTCAACAACCCCGCCCAGCGCGAACTCTTCCTCACGGACCCGGACGGTCTCGCACCCACCGCCGTGGAAGAGATCCTGCGGCACGGTGCCTTCGCGACCGGACAGCCGGTGGGAGGCGGTGGTGGCCTGGTGCCCTTCGTCGCCACCGAGGATGTCGAGCTGGACGGCCAGCTCGTTTCCAAGGGGGACGCCGTGCTCGTCGATCCGGGCGCCGCCGCCCACGACGGCATCGCGCTGCCCGACGACCACGCGTTCGACATCACCCGCAAGGACAACCCGCACCTGACCCTCAACTATGGGATTCACCACTGCCTGGGCGCTCCGCTCGCCCGGATGGAGGTGCAGGTCGGCCTGAGCGAGCTGTTCAAGCGCCTGCCGGACCTGAAGCTGGCCGGTGACGTGGTCGTCGACAGGGACAACCTCACCCAGCCCATCACACAGATGCCGGTCACCTGGTGACCGGCGGTCAGGTGACGTGATGCCCAAGGTGTTCTACACCCAGCCCGACGGATCCGAGGTCGTCGTCGACGGACAGCCCGGAGACTCGGTGATGCGGACAGCGGTGCGCAACGGAGTCAGGGGGATCGTCGGTCAGTGTGGCGGGGCACTGTCCTGCGCCACCTGCCACGTCTTCGTCGCCGAGGACGAGTACGACCGTTACGCTCCGGTCTCGTCGGACGAGGACGAGATGCTCGACTGCGCCGCGACCGACCGGGAGCCCACATCCCGGCTCTCGTGCCAACTGCGGCTCACAGCAGGTACCGACGTGCATGTCACGGTGCCCCCGGAGCAGCTGTGAGCGGGCATGTTCTCGTCGTCGGTGCGGGACAGGCGGGCGTGCAGCTGGCCTGCTCCCTCCGCGATCGGGGATATCCCGGCCGGATCACATTGGTGGGGGACGAGCCGCACCCGCCCTACCAGCGGCCGCCGCTGTCGAAGGCGTATCTGAAGGGCGCTGTCACCAGGGACGCTCTCGCGTTGCGCGCTGCCGGGTACTACGCCGCCCGACACGTCGAACTCGTGCTCGGGGACGGGGTGGTGGCGGTGAGGCGCCACACCGACGGCTCGGGTGAGGCGGTCTGTGCTTCCGGACGCACCATCGCGTTCTCCACGCTCGTCCTGGCGACGGGTGCCCGGCCTCGCGCACTGGACATCGAGGGCGCCGACGCGGCCGGAGTGCACACCCTGCGTGACATCGACGACGCCGAAGCGCTCAGCGTCGCACTGGAGTCGGCGAGTGAGGTCGTCGTCATCGGTGGCGGGTTCGTCGGCCTGGAGGTGGCGGCCACCGCGCGGGCGGGCGGAAAACGGGTCACCGTCCTGGAGGCTGCTTCGCAGCTGCTCGGCAGGGCGGTGGGCCCGGAAACCGCCCGGCACGTGGCCGAACTCCACCGCTCGGCGGGCATTGACGTGCGGCTCGGTGAGGCTCCGGCGCGGATCGTCACTGACGGAGCACGCGTGAGCGCTGTCGAACTCGCCGACGGCGCCCGGGTGAGGGCGCAGCTGGTTGTCGTCGGTATCGGTGCGGTGCCGCACACGCGGCTGGCCGAGAGTCTGGGACTGGTGTGCGACCAGGGCATCGTGGTCGACGCGTTCTCGCGTGCCTCGGACGGTACGGCGCTCGCCGTCGGCGACTGTGCGCGCGTTCCGGACCCAACGCCGGCAGCACGCGCCGGGACCCGAGTGCGGATGGAGAGCGTCGACCACGCGGTGCAGCAGGCCGACGCCGCCACCGCCACGATCCTCGGCGAGCGTCGTCCGTACACGTGCGTGCCGTGGTTCTGGTCGGATCAGGGCGACCTGCGCATCCGGATCGCCGGACTGCGCGCGAGCGACGACACCCCTGTCACCCGCCACCTCGGCGATCGCGCCCGATGCCTCGTCGGCTACTACCGGGACGGGCGGCTCGCGGCAGTCGAGGCGGTCAACGCGACGGCCGACTTCATGGCCGTGAAGAGGGCGCTGGCCGCCGGCGTGGAGATCACGGCGTCAGATCTCATGGACCCGGGCGTATCGCTCAAGACCCTCCTCAAGGCGGTGTCCGCGGATGCGGTCAGCTCCGGCTGAACAGGTCTCCTCCAAAGGCGCCGGTCGCTCTCCGCGGGTCGAGCAGCGTGGTGACGTACGACTCGACCAAGGGCGTCCAGCGCTGCCGGTCCTCGGGACTGAGGTCATCGATCAGCTTCTGGAAGACCGTCAGCTGCACTTCGAGCACGCGCGTGAGCAGCGCCGCCCCCTTGCGCGAGATGCGGACCAGTGTGCTGCGGCGGTCGAATCCGTCCACCGCGCGGTCCACCAGCCGGAGTTGGGTGAGCTGGCGCAGGCGCTTGCTCGCCTGCGACGGGTCGATCGCGAGCCGGGCCGCGACCTCTGCGACGGGGAGCGGGCCGCTGCGCTGGATCACCTGGAGGGTGAACAGCCCGGTCTGCCGTACGGGTGCGTCGATGAGTTCCAGCAGATCGTTGAAGCCGCCGGACTGGCCGACCCAGGTGACGATTCCGACGACCGGGCGGATGAAGGCGCGGGTTCCGGCGTCGTAGTCGTCACCCGCGAGCTCCGTCCAACGGTCGGCGGCCGCGGACCGGGGCTTGTCGGGCAATGCCGTCACCAGCCGGTCGTACACCAGCGTGAACCATTCGGCGAGCGCCGCGATGTCGTCAGCGGACCACTGGGGTTCCGTCACCAGGTAGTCGCGGCTCCAAGCGAGCAGCCACTGGTCGAGCATCGCCGCGGCCGGCTTCGACAGTTCCAACAGGGTCCGGCGGCGATCCGCGGCATCCGTGCTGCGTACGAGGTGTCCGGCAGCCTCGAGTTGGGCCGCCTGTCGGCTCGTCTGGCCGAGATCGATGCCGAGCTCGCGTGCCACCGTGCTGGTCGGCACCGCGCCGCGGTTGCCGAGGAGTTCGATGAACCGCAGCTCGGAGGGCGACAGTTCGGTTCCGGTCACCGCTCGCAGCCTGCGGCTGTGTGCCCGCGTACCGGACATGAAGGCGACCGTGTTGATGAGCCTGAGCGTCGCCCTCTCGAGCGCGAGCTCCTCGGGCACCTGGTCCACGCGGACTCCCCTTCCCCCACGACTCCCTGAACGTCAGCCCGTATGTCGAGATACGGGACATCTATCAAGCATTGCACATCCACGCGGTGGCAGAGAGGCGGCAGCGGTGCCCAGCACTGACGGGACCACATGGGACCACGAGGTCGACGTACTGATCGGCGGCAGCGGGGCCGGCGGAATGGTCGGCGCGATCGCGGCCCACACCTTCGGGCTCACGTCGCTCGTGGTCGAGAAGGCGGCCGGGATCGGCGGTTCGACCGCGATGTCCGGCGGAGGGATCTGGATCCCCAACAACCCCACCCTGCGCAAGGCGGGGCAGTCGGACGATCCCGAGGATGTGCGGCGTTATCTGCGGGCCGTCGTCGGCGACCGCGTCGCGGCCGACCGGATCGACGCCTACGTCGATCGCGGCCCCGAGGTGCTCGAGATGCTGCACCGCGTCAGCCGGCACATGGAGTTCTCCTGGTGCCCCGGCTACTCCGACTACCACCCCGAGCTGCCCGGCGGCAGGGCGGCGGGCCGGACCATCGAGCCGCGCCCGATCGATGTGCGCCAACTGGGCGACGAGGAGCGTAAATTGCTCGCTCTGGACGTCCCCATGCCGCTCGGTCTGTGGTTCACGGGCTACGAAGCGCGCAACCTCATGATGATCCGCCGCGAGTGGAAGGCCCGGCGGATGCTCGTCCTTGCGGCCTGGCGGGTCGTCTCCAACTTCTTCCGCCGCCGCCACATGAAGGCCCTCGGAGCCGGCCTCGTCGCCCGCTTGCGACTGACCATGCGCGATCTCGACCTCCCGCTGTGGACCAAGGCGCCCATCACCGAACTGATCACGCAGGACGGGCGGGTCCTCGGCGCGGTCGTCGAGAGTGACGGCAAGCCGCTGCGGATACGGGCCCGGATCGGCGTGCTCCTGGCGACCGGAGGTTTCGAGCACGACCCGGCGCTGCGCAAGCAGCACCTGCCAGAACTGGGACGGCCCGACCACAGCGCCGGCGCGCCCAGCAATACGGGGGACGGTCACCGGCTCGCCGAGCGACTCGGCGCAGCCTTCGACCTGATGGACGACGCGTGGTGGATGCCGTCGATCGCGCTGCCCCGCGGCGGCGTCTTTCCTCTGGTGTCCGAGCGCTGCATCCCCGGCATGGTGATCGTCAACAGCGCCGGGGAGCGGTTCGTCAACGAGGCCTGCCCGTACGTGAACTTCGTGCACGCCCAGTTCGAGGGCGGTCATGTCCCGGTGTACGAGATCTTCGACGCGAAGGCGCGCAGCCGCTACCAGTTCGCGGGCGTCCTCCCGGGCAAGGACTTCCCCGGCTCGTTCCACCGCAGCGGCCTGGTGACGAAGGCGGACACCCTGCGCGCACTCGCCGAGAAGATCGGGGTGCCGCCGGACGCCCTGGAAGCGACGGTGGCGCGCTTCAACGGGTTCGCGGTCAGGGGCAGGGACGAGGACTTCGGGCGCGGCGACAGCCCGTACGACAACTACTACGGCGACCACTCACTGCCGAACCCCAACCTCGACACGATCGACGGGGGCCCCTACTACGCGATCCGGATCGAGGCGGGGGATCTGGGCACCAAGGGGGGTGTGCTGACGGATGCCCAGGGCCGCGTGCTGCGCCCGGACGGCAGCGTGATCCCTGGTCTGTACGCCACGGGCAATGCGTCGGCCGCGGTGATGGGCAACGAGTACGCCGGTGCGGGCGCCACGATCGGACCTGCCATGGTGTTCAGCTACCTGGCGATGGAGCACGCGGCAGAGGGTGCCGCCGACTGAGTGCTCTCCAGAGTGCTTCTGAGGTGCATGACTTGCTTGCCTGCATACAGTCATCTCGACCACGTGGTCTTCGAGTTGAGGTCGTTTGGGCCGGTTTCTCCGTGCTGTAGGGGAGGAAAGCGGGCGAGAAATTACTTGATAAAAGGCATGCACATCCCTTGGCAGTAACCGTCGCGTCACTAGAATTGAAATCAATTCCAGTGGCCGAAGGGTGCTGACAATGACGCTGGCGCTGTCGTCACGACCGGAGGTCGCGGTGCGACCGCCCTCGATGGTCGAGCGAATGACGTTGATCATGGACTGCTTCGACGGACCGAACACCAGGCTGCTGTTGGAGGAGGTCTCCCGCCAGACCGGACTTCCCAGGTCGACGGCGCACCGCATCCTCGACCAGCTCGTGCGGCTGCAGTGGGTCGAGCACACCCGCTCCGGCTATCACCTCGGCCGGCGGGTGCGGACCTGGGGGGCGCGCGAGAGCGGGCACTCGGACCTCCGCGCGGCCGCGGCGCCGTGGCTGCACGAACTCTCCGTCATGACCGACCTCGTCGTCCATCTGGGCATCCTCGACGAGACGTACGTGGAGTACCTGGACAAGGTCGGCGGGCGCCGGGCAGCCGCGGTCGCGTCCCGCGTCGGAGGCAGGGCACCCGCGCACTGCACGGCGCTCGGCAAGGCGATGCTCGCCTGGTTGCCGCCGGAAGAGATCGACGAGTTGTACGCGGGCGGGGTGCCGGCCGCCACTGGTGCGAGCATCGACGGTCTTCCCGCACTCCACCGTGAACTGGGCCGTATCCGGCGTGAGCGTGGGCTCGCTGTCGAACGGGGTGAGTGCGTGGAAGGGATCGCGTGCGTCGGCGCGGCGATCCGTGGACCCGAGGGGCCGGTCGGCGCCATTTCCCTGGTTGCCGGGCATGCGTCTCCACTGGAGCGCATCGCGCCGCTGGTGTTCGACATGGCGCAGCGGATCACTGTGGACCTGTTCGGCGAGAGCGCAGTGCGCGCGGCACGCGTTCGTACGGCCTGAGCGAGGCCTGTGCCCGCACAACGCCCGGTTTCAGTATGGCCCCCGGCCGCCGGTCCCCCTGCCGGCGACCGGGGAGTTCAGATCCAGCCGTCCTGCCAGCTCGACACGGCGTCCGCGTCGAACTCGTCTGCGTCGATGCCGAAGTGCCCGCGGAAGAACACCATGGGCCGCCCGTCGCGCGGGCGTTCCAGGGCCAGCGCCCGTCCCACGACCACGTCGTGATCGCCGGCCTCGTACACGTGGTGGATGTCCGCATGGATCCGTGCCAGGACCCCGGGCAACGCTGGGGTACCCCACGCGGATGGCTCCCACTCGAGGCCGCGGAACTTCTCTCCGCGGCTCGAGCCGAACCTCCGGCACAGCTCTCCCTGATCCTCGGCAAGCACATTGACGCAGAAGCGGCCGGCTGCCCGGATGCACTGCCAGCTCTTGCCGCGCCGGTCGGCGCAGAACAGCACCAGGGGCGGATCCAGCGACACGGAAGCGAAGGACTGGCAGGCGAACCCCACGGGCCCGCCGCCTTGGAGGGCGGTCACCACCGTGACGCCGCTCGCGAACTCCGCCATGGTGCGACGGAATGCGACCGAATCCGTCGGATCTGTCGCGTCGCCGGTCACAGCAACGGTCACCTTGCTCAACATGTCTGGAGCGTAGAAGCGACCTTCGCCGGCTCGTCGCTGACTCCCGGTGTCCGGGAACAGCCCGGCTCCGTGCGGTCATCGTGCCTACTGTCTCGATCCATGGCGGAGCTGACGTATCACCACACCCTGCGCGAACTCCCGACCGCCGACGGCGTGCTGCGGTACCACGAGGCGGGCGAGGGCCCACCACTGCTCCTGCTGCACGGGTCCGGCCCAGGTGTCACCGGCTGGCGCAACTTCCGGCACAACCTGCCGACGCTCGCGCGGCAATTCCGGTGCCTCGTCCTGGAGTTCCCCGGCTTCGGTGTCAGCGATCCGACCGACAGGCACCCCATGCTGGCCGCGCCACGGGCCGTGCGAGCGCTGCTCGACGGGCTCGGACTGCAGCAGGCCGATGTGGTCGGCAACTCCATGGGCGGCGTAGTCGCACTTCAGCTCGCGATCCGCAAACCGGAGCTCTTCCGGCGGATCGTGACCGTCGGCGGTGTGGGCGCGAACCTGTTCAGCCCCTTCCCGGCCGAAGGGCTCAACCTGCTGACGGACTTCACCGAACAGCCGTCCCGAGAAGCGCTCGTGCGCTGGCTGCGCTCCATGGTCCACGACACTTCCCTGATCACCGAGGAGCTCGTCGAGGAACGCTGGCAACAGGCGACCGACACGGCCACCCTGGCCGCGACGCGCCGGATGTACGGGCGCGACGCCATGCGTGCGCAGATGCAAGCGGCACGGGCGTCCGACCAGCCGCCGTACTGGGCGATGCTGCACAAGGTGCGGTCCAGGACCTTGCTGACCTGGGGGCGGGACGATCGGGTCAGCCCGCTGGACATGGCACTGCTTCCGCTGCGCACGATCCCCGGGGCAGAGCTGCACGTCCTGCCGGACTGCGGGCACTGGGCGATGATCGAGCAGAAGCAGGCGTGGGAGAGTGCCGTCCTCGCCTTCCTCACGCGGCCCGACGAGCACCGCGATGGCTGAGCAGGTCCGCCTGCGCGTGCTGCGTACCATCCAGGAGACCGCCGACGCCAGCTCGTTCGTGCTCGAGCCGGTGGACACCGAACTCACCTACCGCCCCGGCCAGTTCCTGACGGTGCGCGTCCCCTCCGAACGCACCGGAAGCGTGGCACGCAGCTACTCGCTCAGCAGCTCGCCCGTGCGGCCCGACCCGTTGACGATCACCGTGAAGCGCACCGCGGGAGGTTACGCCTCCAACTGGTTGTGCGACCACGTGGCCAAGGGCGATGTCCTGGAAGTCCTGCGGCCCGGCGGCGTCTTCACCCCGGGCTCCCTCGACGATGACCTGCTCCTGGTGGCCGCGGGCAGCGGCATCACACCCGTGATGTCGATCCTCAAGTCCTGTCTGTGGGGCGGGCGGGCCCGGGTCACGCTGATCTACGCCAACCGCGACGAGAATGCGGTGATCTATGCCGGTGAACTCCAGGCTCTGCAAAGGGAGTACGCCGAGCGGCTGACCGTCCTGCACTGGCTGGAATCGGTCCAGGGCGTACCGTCGGCGGCCGCCTTGGGCGCGATCGCGTCCCCGTACGCCACTCGCGAGGCTTATGTCTGTGGGCCGGGCCCCTTCATGGACCTGGTCGTCGATGCGCTCACCGAGCTGGGCGCCGCGGCCTCCCGTATCCATGTGGAGCGGTTCGTGTCGCTGACCAGCGACCCCTTCACCCCGTCCGTCGCGGTCGACGACGCCCCCGACGCCGCGGCGGACGACCGGCCGGCCGGCACGGTGGAGATCACCCTTGACGGTCAGACCCGCCGACTTGCCTGGCCCCGCTCGCGCCCACTCCTCGACGTGCTGCTCGACGCGGGCCTGGCCGCGCCGTACTCCTGCCGGGAAGGCAGCTGCGGTGCCTGCGCCTGCGTGGTGCTGGCGGGCGAGGTCAAGATGCGCAGGAACGACGTGCTCGAAGCGCAGGACATCGCCGACGGGATCGTCCTCGGCTGTCAGGCGCTCCCCATGAGTGAGCACGTGCGGGTCAGCTACGACGAGTGAGGTTCCCGGTGATCGGGAGCCCGTCCGAAGGGCCGAGCCGGTGACTGAAGGATGGGCCGCGAGCCGGCGACAGGAGCGATGATGCTGACCGACGAACAGCGGCAGGCGGCGGCCGACCGCCTGTGGGCCGCCCAGATCGAGCGGGTGCCGATCGACCCGCTCACCGAGTCCTGCCAGGGCATCGGTGTCGTCGATGCCTACGAGATCCAACTGCTGAACATCCGCCGTCAGACAGCCGCCGGCGCGGTCGTGTGCGGGCACAAGGTCGGACTGTCGTCCCCGGTGATGCAGCAGATGATGGGCGTCGACGAACCGGACTACGGTCATCTCCTCGACACCATGCGGTACTTCGACGGCGCGCCCGTCGACGCGGCACAGTTCTGCTACCCGCGGATCGAGGTCGAGGTCGCGTATGTCCTCGGGGCGCCACTGCCCGGCGAGGGCTGCACCCGTGCGGACGTCCTCGCGGCGACCGACCACGTGGTGCCGAGCCTTGAGCTGATCGACAGCCGGATCAAGGACTGGCGGATCTCATTGGCCGACACTATCGCCGACAACGCCTCCTCAGCCGGAATGATCCTCGGCACGGACAGGGTGGCACCGAAGGCGCTCGACCTCGCCGACATCGGGGCCGTGCTGTACCGCAACGGTGAGCAGGTGGCGGCGGGGAACACCAGCGCCGTGCTCGGCGATCCGACCGGTGCGGTGGCCTGGCTCGCACGCAAGGTCGCCCAGTTCGGGGTCCGGCTCGAGGCGGGATACGTGATCCTGCCCGGCTCCTGCACGCGAGCCCTCGACGCCCGCCCCGGCGATGTCTTCCACGCCGAGTTCACGGGCCTGGGCGCGGTCGGTGTCTCGTTCTGCTGATGTGCGGCCGCGCCGGCGGAGCGCCGACAGACGCGTCGGCGAAGAGGAAGAGCTGAACGTGGCGAAAGCTCCCGCCCGCCGATCGCCGGCCGCGCCGACCGCGCAGAGCCAGGTGGTCCGCAGGGCCCGCATCCTGACTGCCGCCGCCGAGTTGGGCGCCGTCCACGGATACGACGGGGTCCAGATGCAGGCGGTGGCCAAAGAAGCCGGCGTGGCCCTCGGGACCCTCTACAGGTACTTCCCCTCCAAGACGCAGCTCTTCATGGCGGTGATGTCGGAGGAGGTGTTCGGCGGGAGGGGACGCACCGGGAACCGGGGTGACGCCGAGCTTGCCGGCGACGTCGTGGACCTCTTGGTCGGCTGGACACGGCGTTTCACCCGGCGCCCCGAACTCGCCCTGGTGATGGTGCGGTCGGTGCTCGCGACGTACTCCAGCGAGTCGGCCCAGGCCCACGACATCGACGTCCTGATGGCGCCGCAGATCCTCGGCCGGCTCGGCATCGAGCAGCCCACGGAGGAGGACCTCAACAAGGTCCGCCTGCTCACGTTCGCCTGGTGGGGGATCGTCATGTCCCGGCTGAGCGACCACATGACACAGGCCCAGGCCGAGGACCACATCCGGCTCGGGACCGCCCTCGTCTTCGCACCCACGAGTGGCACAACCTGAGGAGGAAGCAGTGTTCGAGGATGAACGCGGTACGCCGCACCAGCCTGTGAGCTGTGACCGGTGCGCCGTGGAGGTGCTCGTCAGGAAGAACAGCCTCGCTCACACGATGGTGCAGTGGACCAGCGCCACGGATACCTGCACGCAGTTGGTCCCGGGCGATGCCACCTGCCCCTTTCTACGCGACAGCATCAAAAGCGCCGTACGCAGGGGGCGTCTGCTGGTGGGAAACGACCCCGCAGCGATCCCGATCAGCGGGAACCTCCCGGCCTCCGATCCGGGGCCTCAATAGCGTCGAAGAATCCGCAGCGAGCCGGCGCCGCCCTCTGGCGCCGGACCTGCTCCACCACCGTCCGGAGGCCGTAGATGCACGACGTTGTCCGACGAGCCCAGACGATCGCCCCGCAGCTCGCCGCGCTCGCGGAGGAGACCGAGAAGTCCGGCAAGCTCTCGGACCGCAGCGTCAAGCTGGTCCGCGAGGCCGGTGTCATCCGCCTCCTGCAGCCCACCGAGTACGGCGGATTCGCCGCGCACCCCGCGGACTTCGCACAGGCCGTGATGGAGGTCGCCAAGGGCTGCGGCTCCACGGGCTGGGTGTGCGGTGTCGGTGGCGTGCACCCCTGGGAGCTGGCGCTCCTCGACCGCCGCGTCCAGGACGAGGTCTGGGGAGAGGAGCCCGACACCTGGATCGCCTCGCCGTACATGCCGAGCGGCATCGCCACCCCCACCGACGGCGGCTACGTCCTCAGGGGCCGCTGGCAGTTCTCCTCGGGCACGGACCACTGCGACTGGATCTTCCTCGGCGCGCTGGTGGGCGACGACCGCGGGAAGCCCGTCCAACCGGTGCGTGCGCTGCACGTGGTGCTCCCGCGCTCGGACTACACGATCGTGGACGACTCCTGGGACGTCATCGGCCTGTCCGGTACCGGCAGCAAGGACATCGTCGTCGAGGGGGCGTACATCCCGGACTACCGGACCATCGACGCCGCCCTCGTCACCGAGGGCGGCGGTGCCGCGGAGCTGGCCGGGCGGACCGAGACGGTCTACCGCCTGCCCTTCTGGACGCTCTTCCCTCTCGGTATCACCTCGGCGGTCATCGGCATCGCGGAGGGCGCCGTCGCCGCGCATCTCGACTACCAGCGCGACCGGGTCACGTCCGCGGGCGCCAAGGTCCGGGAGGACGCGACCACGCTGTACGCCATCGCCGAGGCGGCCGCCGAGATCTCTGCCTCACGAGCCCAACTCCTCGACGGCATCAGCCGGATCTACGATCTTGCCGACGCGGGCAAGGAGATCACGTTCGCCGATCGCGCCACCACCCGCCGCAACCAGATCCGCGCTGCCTGGCGGGCGGTCGCCGCCGTGGACGAGATCTTCGCGCGGTCCGGCGGCAATGTCGTGCGCCGCAACAACACGCTGCAGCGGTTCTGGCGCGATGCCCACGTCGGGCTGCAGCACGCGATCCATGTGCCCGGCAACGCATACCAGGCAGCCGCGCTCACCCACCTGGGACTCGAACCCGCGGGCGCCCTGCGGGCCATGATCTGACCGCTCCACGCGAACGTACGACGGCAGGAGACGACGAACCCATGTCAGACATCCGCGGACTCAACTACGTACGCGTCAGCGCGAGCGACGTCGCCCCATGGCGGGACTTCGCGTACAACGCGATCGGTTTCGCCGAGGGCATCGGACCCGAGGACCAAGCCCTCCATCTGCGCATGGACGAACGGCACGCCCGGCTCGTCCTCGTGCCCGGCGATGAGGACCGGGTCGAGGCCGTCGGATGGGAGGCCGCCGATCATCTGGCGCTCGCCCGGATCGAGAAGGCCGTCGAGGCCGCCGGGATCGCCGTGAAGCCGATGACAGCGGAGACCCTCCGGATCCGCCGGGTCGAAGCCGGTATCGCGTTCGAGGCGCCTGGTGGCACACCGGTCGAGGTCTTCCACAGCGCCCGCCTCGACCACAGCCCGCTGGCCACGCCGTACGGCAACCGCTTCGTCACCGGCCCCCTCGGCCTCGGTCACGTCGTCGTGCCCGTCGACGAACCCGACAAGGCCTTCGCCTTCTACGCCGAGGTCCTCGGCTTCAAGCCCCGCGGAGCCTTCGCCTTTCCGGGACCGGCGGGCCAGCCCCCGGCACGGATCAGGTTCATGGGCGTCAACGCGCGCCACCACAGCCTCGCGATCATGCCGTCGCCGCGGCTCCAGGCCCCCGCACTGGTCCACATCATGGTCGAGTGCGAAACGCTCGACGAGGTCGGGCGTGCGCTCGACCGCGTCACCGGCGCCGGGTACCACCTCTCGTCCACGCTCGGCCGGCACACCAACGACAAGATGGTCTCCTTCTACGTCCGCACGCCCGGGGGCTGGGACCTCGAAGTCGGCTGCGCGGGGCTGCTCGTCGACGACGCCACGTACACGGCCGAAGAGATCACGGCCGACAGCTACTGGGGCCACCAGTGGGACTTCACCGGACGCCAAGGGAGCCCGTCATGACCTCAGCCCCAGCAGAGCCCATCCGCACCATCGAGGCCGAGGAGACCCCCACGCGCTACGCCCGCGGCTGGCACTGCCTGGGACTCGCCGACATCTTCCGCGACGGCAAGCCGCACGCGATCGAGGCATTCGGCACCAAACTCGTGGTGTTCGCCGACTCGCACGGCGCGCTGCACGTACTTGACGCGTACTGCCGTCACATGGGCGGCGACCTCAGCCGCGGTGAGATCAAGGGCGATCAGGTCGCCTGCCCGTTCCACGACTGGCGTTGGGGCGGCGACGGCCGCTGCAAGCAGATCCCCTACGCCAAACGCGTGCCGCTGCGCGCCCGCACCCGGACCTGGCACACCCTGGAGAAGAACCAACAGCTGTTCGTCTGGCACGACCACGAGGGCAACGCCCCCGATCCCGCCGTAGAGATCCCGGCCATTGCGGGCGCCGGCGACCCGCAGTGGACGTCCTGGACTTGGAACCAGGTCCGGATCGACGGCTCCAACTGCCGGGAGATCGTGGACAACGTCGTCGACATGGCGCACTTCTTCTATGTGCACTTCGCCTTCCCGACGTACTTCAAGAACGTCTTCGAAGGGCACATCGCAGGCCAGTACATGACGAGCAGCAGCCGCCCCGACGTCCGCCTGGGCACCAACGACTCAGGGGAGTCCGAGGGCCGGTCGGAGGCGGCGTACTACGGCCCCTCGTACATGATCGACTACCTGTGGCAGACCACCAAGGGCAAGACGATGGAGATCGTCCTGATCAACTGCCACTACCCCGTGACGCCGACATCCTTCGTGCTCCAGTGGGGCGTGATCGTCAAGAAACCCGAAGGCATGTCCGACGAGGTGGCGGACACGATCGCCGCCAGCTACACCAAGGGCGTCGAGGCAGGCTTCCTGCAGGACATCGAGATCTGGAAGAACAAGACCCGGATCGACAACCCGCTGCTGTGCGAGGAAGACGGTCCCGTCTACCAACTTCGCCGGTGGTACGAGCAGTTCTACGTCGACGCGGACCGGGTGGAGCCCGAGATGACACGGCGCTTCGAGTTCGAGATCGACACCGGGCGCGCCAACGAGTTCTGGCGCAAAGAGGTGGAGGAGAATTTCCGTAAAGCGAAGTCGGTCAGGTCGTAGTCCACAGCACGTCGTGGTTGTGCCGCCCGGCGGCCGGAGCCCTGCCGGACGGCTGCCGCATCGAGGGGCGCGCGACGGCGAAGGCACCGCTGGCGCAGTCGACCCACCACGTACCGCGCCGCCGCACCACCTCGTGCGGTGCGGTGGCGCCCTGGGCGGCGGCTGCGGCGACGGCGTGCATCGAGACGTCCATGAGGACGGTCTCGCGAGCATCGAGGGCTTCAACGGCGCAGGCCGCGGCCGTCACTCCCGTCAGCGGATCGGCGAGTGCGTCTCCGCAGGGAAAGCGCTCGGGGGTGACCAGTCCGGCACCGGCCGCCACGTCGTCACCGAAACCGATCAGATCCTCGTCGCGACCGTACGCGGTGATCGACAGCCAGTTGGTGCCGGCCGCCACGATGTCCTCGGCACTGATTCCCCGTCGGCGCAACGCCCGAGCCCGCGAGCCCTCGATGACCAGGTCGGCCGATGCGAGGAGCACGCGCAGCCGCCGAAGATCTGACGGTGCGTCGAAGGCTACGGTGACCGAGCGATGTCCGGCGTGGAGCAGGTCGTAGAACACGGCGGGTCCACCGCGGGCTCCGTCCAAGCGGTGGCTCCCTTCGACCTTCACCACCTCGGCGCCGCACAAGGACAGCAGATGCGCGCACAGCGGCCCGGCCCACAGTGAGCTGAGATCCACCACCAAGGGACGGTCGTTGAGGGCCCGCGTTCCCAGCGGTGAGACCAGCGCGGCCGGTCGGACGACTGGCGTGGGCCGCGCCGTCACCGGTGCGCAGGCCAGATCGAGCAGGCGCGCGCGTTCGACCGCGTCGGCAGTCGTGGTGCCGACGGCCCAGTGCTCGACCGTTGTCCACGGGTCGCCGGTGACCGGGCCGGCTACCAGAGCCGGCATCATGTCCATGTCCTCGGCGCGGGGGAGTGACAGACCGACGTGGCCGTCGCGGGTGGGCAATACGCGAAACGCCCCACCGCAGGACCACGGAGCGTTGCGGCTCATCCCGGTGGCCGCGGCCCGTTCCCCGAGGATCCGGATGTCGGGCAGTGGTGCCTGGGGGTGTACGGCCTGGATTCTGCGCAGTGCCTCGGCGACAGCGGTTGCCGGGCGCCCCGGCGACGCGGCCGGCGGACCGTCGCGCCTTCCGGTCAGCGCCATCGCTCCGGATGCGGCCCATAGCCGCAGTTCCGTCTGCGCTTCGCTCATCTGCCTTGCCATACCGGCGTCCCCTTCTCAGCGAAGGCGCGCGGGCCCTCCGCCGCGTCCTCCGAGCGCAGGACGAGCGACAGTTCGTGTGCGTTGCTGTGCCAGCCCGCATCCTCGGCGGGCACGCGGTCGCCTTCGATACCGGCCGCGATTCGCTTGGTGGCCTGCACGGCGAGGGGTGCGTTCGCCGCTATGCGGCCGGCGAGGTCGAGCGCTCCGGCGAGCACCTGAACCTGCGGGAGCACAGCGTTCACGAGACCCCAACGGGCAGCGTCCTGTGCGTCGATGGGGTCTCCGGTCAGCAGGATCTCCATGGCCAGGGCCGGTGGCAGGCGGCGTGGGAGACGCAGCGCGCCCCCTCCGCCGGCGACGAGGCCGCGCTTGACCTCAGGGAACGCGAAACGCGCGGTGTCGGCGGCGACCACCATGTCGCAGGCGAGCGCGATCTCCCAACCACCGCCGAACGCGATGCCGTTGACGGCCGCGATGACTGGCTTGCCGATCGGGTGGGTGGCGACGCCGGCGAATCCCCAGGCGTCGTAGCGGGGATGAGGGACAGTGCGGAACTCATGGCGGGCGATGGCCTTGAGATCTGCCCCGGCGCAGAACGCCCGGTCCCCCGCGCCGGTGATCACCACGACACGCACAGCCGGATCGGTCTGGGCCCGGTCCAGGGCGTCGCCGAGTCCGTCCCAGACCGCTTGGTTGACGGCGTTCAGGGCGTCGGGGCGGTTGATCGTGACGAGCAGGATGTGCTCGCTCAGCTCGGTCAGCACAGCCGGGGACATCTCAGAAGCCACGGAGATCGGCCACCTCCTCGAGGTCGGCCCGCTCCGTCCGGAAGGCGTTCGCACGATGGGCGGTGTCCGCGTAGCCGAACGAGATGCCGCACAACACGTGACGCGTCGCCGGGAGCCCGAAGTGCTCCCGTACCGCATCCGCATACCCGGCGATGGCGGCCTGGGCGATCGTCGCGATGCCGAGGCTCGTCGCCGCGAGCAAGAAGGTGGAGATGTAGCCTCCGCAGTCGACATAGCCGTACGGGCCGAGTTCGGCCTCACTGGTCACGATCGCGACGTGCGGCGCGCCGAAGAAGCGGAAGTTCTCCATGGCCTGCTGTCGGCGTCCTTCGGCGTCGCCGTGCGCGATTCCCACGCTGTCGTAGAGGGCGAAACCGGACGCCCGGCGGCGCTCACGGTAGACGCCTTCGTAGCTCCGCGGTGGCGGTACGTCGAAGACGCCGGGTGCCGTCTCGACGCGTTGTGCCAGGAAGGCGCGGAAAGCCTCCGTCTCGCGACCGGAGGTGATCAGCACCTGCCACGGCTGGGAGTTGCACCACGAGGGGGTGCGCTGTGCCATGGTCAGCAGGCTACGGACCGTGGTCTCGGGCACCGGCGTCGGCAGGAACGCACGGCAGCTCCGCCGGCCGGCCAGGAGCGAGCGCAGCGCGGTCTCCTCAGTGGTCATCGATACGCCGGTCGCCGTCATCGCGCGTCACCTTCCTTCCCAGGGTCCGCAGGGATCGTGCCGGACGCGGCCGCCGCCAGAGCGAGCAGTGCGCGGGGCTCATGGCCACCGTCCAGCACGCGGGTGGTACGGCGGACCACCCGCCAGCCCTGCGTCCCGCGGCGCAGCCGCCAATGGTTGGCGGAGGCACGGGCGATGACGAAGCGTGCGTCCTTGCACCGCACCAGCAGGGAGTGGCCTACCGCCACCGCCGTATCGCCGTCCACTGTGATCTGGTGCGGTCCGAGGAAGTGGGCGCTGCCGTCGGCAATGATGGCCTGGTGGTGGTCGCCGCGGACCATCGCGCCGATCGCCGTGTCTGCGGTCATACGCAGCCCGTCGACGTCGTACTCGCCGTGGGGCTCCCAGAGGGCGGCCACTTCGCTCGCGCTGCCGCTGTCGACGAGCGGACCGTACGAGGCGATGAGCCGGGCGATGGCCTGTTCGTCCTCGAGCGCGGCCAGCCGCTGCTCCAGTCGCGCCAGGCGGTCGCCGTCGGTGGGCGGATCAGTCATCCGGTCTGCTCCTGTCAGGTGTCACGCCCGGCGATACGGGCCAGTGTCTCCAGCTGAGCGCAGTAGTGGTCGGCCGTGTCGGCCGCGATGCGAACGTCGACCAGGGTCGCGCCCGCCTGCCGTGCCTGCCGGAGCCGGCATCCGGCCGTCTGCGGGTCACCGCGGGGGTCCAGCGGGTCGGCGATGGTGAGGACGACCTCGAAGCCGTGCGGCAGCTTCGCCGCGCCCAGCATCCCGGCCAGGTCGGTGAAGGAGCGTCCGAACGGCACCCAGCCGCTCCCGTACTCGATGGCTCTGCGCAGAGAGCGCGGGGTGGAGCCGCCGATCCACAGCGGCACTCGCTTCTGCAGCGCGTGCGGCCGGACCACCATGCCGGCGAAGTCATAGTGCGTGCCGTGGTACTCGGGCTCGGCGCAGGACAGTGAGGCGCCCAGCGCGGCCAACGCGTCGTCGGCCCGCGTGCCACGGTCCGCGAACTCCACTCCGAGCAGCTCGAATTCTTCCTCGAGGGTGCCGACCCCGAGGCCGAGAACGAGCCGCCCCCCGCTGACATGGTCCAACGTCCCGTAGCGCTTGGCGATCTCCAGCGGATGGTGATAGCCGAGGACGAGCACGTGCGTCGCCAGGCGGATCCGGTGCGTGCGTGCGGCGAGGTAACCGAAAGTGGACAGCGGGTCCCAGTACACGGTGCCGCGCCCGGCCGCCTGCCCGGAGGGGACGGCCACGTGCTCGCTACAGGTGAGGTGGTCGTAGCCCAGCTCGTCGGCGGCCTGCGCCACGGTGGCCAGCTCGGCGATGCCGGCCTCCGCCTCCCATGGCGAGTGTGCGCCCGGGACTCGAACTACCACCGGGCTGACCAGACCGACCCGTAGCCTCTGGCCGTCCGAGCTCACGAGCGGCTCATCGCGCGCATGCCGGCGCTGACTTCGGTGACCAGCCGAGCGCGGTCGGGACCGCTGTTGCGTTCGGCCTGTGCCGCATTCGCACCCGTGATCCACACCGGCCCGTGATGGAGATGGGTGAGGATCTCCCCGGCGACATCCGCGGAATCGGAGACCTCGATGCCGGGCAGGTCCATGCGCAGACCGAGCCGTTCCATCGCAGGGGTGCGGGTCAGACCCAGGACGGGATGCAGAACGTGCACCCCGTGCGGTCGCAGCTCCGCCCAGAGGCCCTCGGCGAAGATCCGGGTGAACGCCTTGGCGGCGGCGTAGACACCGATCCGCTCGTGGCCGACGTACCCGGAAAGGGAACCGACCAGCACGATGGCCCCCTTGCCCCGCTTCTTGAGGCGGCCGGCGAAGTGCTGGGTGAGTTCCAGCTGCCGGGTGATGTTGAGGTCGATGACCTTCTGGAACGAAGCCAGGGCGCCGTCCGCGAACTCGGCTCCGTAGGTATTGGCGCCCGCGTTGTAGATGAAGGTGCCGACGTCGAGGTCCGCGCAGAGTTCGCGGATGCGCTGAGCCACGGCCGGGTCGAGCAGGTCGCCCGCGAGAGTACGGACCTGCACCCCGTGGCGCTGTGTGGCCTGCCGGGCGGTGTCCAGCAGCGGCTTCGGATTCCGCGCGATCAGCACCATGTGGAGTCCGCGCTGTCCCAACTGGTCGGCGAGCTCGGCACCCACACCCTCCGACCCACCGGCAATGACAGCCCATGGGCCGTGCACTTCGGGATCGACCTCCAGGGGTTCCTTGCGCTCGTCGGTCATGGTGGCGGTCTCCCTCATGTCGTCTGTCCACACAGGCTGCAGGGGCACTGTGACCGTTCAGGCAGCGCGTTCCAACAGTCTTCCCGCCCAATGGGAATGGCCTTCCGGATCCTCGATCGCCTCACCGAGTCGGCGGTCGTGGTCCTTGGCCATGAGCGCGGTGGCAAGACTGTGCTCGGCGTGACCATCACGCACGAGCTCCTGTCGGAGGTTCGGAGCGACGATGTCGAAGGTGCCGTTGAAGGTGTCGAGGAGGCTGAGGAGGGTGTCGATGTCCGTTCGGTCGCCGTCCACCGTGGCGGTGTCCTCGGTGATGATGTCGTCGAGGGCGGATGCTCCGTAGGCGAGGTCGGCCAGTGCGGTGTGCGTGATCCGCAGCGTGGACTTGGACATCTCGCCGACGGGCCGCTGCACGGTTACGAGCTACGCCGCCGCGTCTCGCAGCTGTCCGGCCACACCCGGCCGGTCAGCGAGGGCAGCCTCTATCCCGCCATCAACCGCCTGGTGAAACGTGGATTGCTCGCCCGGCACACTGAACCCGGCGCTGCTGCCGCCCAGCGGTACTGACGCTGACCGAGGCCGGGCGCTCCGCCCTGCTGGAGCGTCTGCGCGAGCCGGCCCAGCAGGAGATCACCGATCACACCCGGTTCTTCACGATCCTGGCGTTCCTGTCCCTGCTGCCCGACATCGGAGAGCAGCACGCCGTGCTGCGGCGCCGGCTGGAGTTCCTGGAGACTCCTGCGAGCTTCTTCTACGAGGGTGATCGTCCGCTGTCCGCGGAAGAGACCGCCGATCCCTACCGCCGCGGCATGCTACTCATGGCCCGCAGCACCAGCCAGGCCGAACGCGCCTGGCTGCACCAGGCGCTCGACGGCGGCGAGGGCGTTTGAACGCCCCGCTGGATGGCGGAACCCTGCTGACGGCCGGACTGCTGCCCCCTCCTGAGGGTTGAGGGGCCACGTGGGGCGCTCCCGGTCACCGGGATTCGCCGACGCCGCACGGTCACGGCGATGAAAGGGTGCCCAGCAGATCAATTTCCGACTGCCGGGGATCACTTCATCTGGAGCCGCTGTGTCCCGCTTTTCCCGCAGACAGTTCTGCGCGACCGCGGCAGCGGTGACGCTGGCCCCCACGGTGGCTTCACAGGCAGCCGCCAGCGTTGCTGCCTCTTCGACGACCGGGCTGGATGCCGGCTTCGTCCGGGGGTTCGCTCACCCGCCTGCGACTGCCCGACCGAAGATCCGCTACTGGTGGCCGTGCGGAGAGATCGCGGCGGCGACCATCGACGCGGAGATCGAGGCGATCGCCGGCCGGGGCTTCGGAGCCGCCGAGATCCAGTGCATCGTCACCGCCGACCCGCGGCAATACGGTTGGGGCAGCGCTGTGCTCACCGAGCGCCTGGAGCAGGCGGTCGCCGTCGGTCACAAGCACGGGGTGCGCATCGACCTCACCGTGGGCCCGGCCTGGCCGCTGGTGGCGCCTGGGCTGTCGCCGGACAGTCCGGAAGCAGCACAGGAGATCGCCTACGGGCGTGCGGTCCTGGCGGGCGGCGAAGCATACGACCGGCCCGTGCCGGCGGCCCCGCAGCCGCACGCGGGCGTCACCGAGCAAACCCTGATAGCGGTCCAGGCGTTCCGCTGCGCGGGCCCAGCCGACGCGAAGCCCGTACTGCTCGAGCGGAATTCCCGGATCGACCTCACGGGACGGGTGAGCGACGGCGCCCTCGCCTGGACCGCCCCAGCGGATGGGCAGTGGCTGCTGTTCGCGTTCTGGCAGCGCGGCACCGGCCAGGCCGCCGTCGTCGGCCAGGCCGCCACGACAGAGGCGGCGTATGTCGTCGACCACTTCAGTGCCGCCGGTACCCGGGCAGTAACCAGCTACTGGGACAAGCGTGTCCTGACGCCCCGCCTGCGCAGTCTGCTGCAGGACAACGGAGGGGATCTCTTCGAAGATTCCCTGGAGTTGGACTCCGCCCAGCACTGGACCCGGGAACTTCCGGCGCGCTTCAAGCAGCTGCGCGGCTACTCCTTGATCGACAACCTGCCGGTCCTGTTCATCGACCGGATCCACCGACAGTACACGAGCGTGACACCCGACGACACCCCGGACTTCGCGTTCACCGACGACAGTGGCGCCCGCGTCCGCGACGACTACTACCGCACGCTCACGGACCTGTACATCAGTGAGCACGTCGAGCCACTGAAGTCCTGGGCGCACGCCTTGGGCCTGAGACTGCGGGCCCAGCCCTACGGCACCACCACGGATGTTCCCACGATCGGCGCGGCCCTCGACATCAACGAGACCGAGTCGCTCGGCGCGGCCCCCGACTACACCGACGAGCCATACCGATGGCTGTCGTCCGGTGCGGTGCACCTGTCCGGACAGCGCGTGTTCTCTCTGGAAGGCTGCGCGATCTACGGCGAGGCGTACGCGCAGACCTGGCCGCAGATGCTCAAGCACTTCAACGCCGCGTTCGCCCACGGTGTCAACCAGGTCGTCTATCACGGCTTCGCCACCGAGGCGGGCCTGGGAACCACCTGGCCCGGCTTCTCACCGTTCACCCTTCAGGGCGGCAACGGTTTCTCCGAGGCATGGGGGCCGCGCCAGCCCACGTGGAACGACACCGGCAAGATCGTCGACTGGACTGCGCGCACGCAGTTCGCCCTGCGCCAGGGCAGGCCTTCGGTGGACTTGGTCGTCTACCGCCACGCCTACGGGACCGGCATGCGCATCCCGGCCGGACTGGACGGCTTCACTTACGACTTCGCCGGCCCGGCACAACTCGACGGAACCCGCGTACGTGACCGGCGCCTTGCCCCGGAAGGCCCCGCCTATCGTGCGCTGATCCTCGACCGCCAGCCCACGTTGCCCATAGCCACCGCCCGACTGCTGCTGTCGCACGCCCGCAGCGGCCTGCCCATAGTGATCGTCGGTGCGCCGCCGACCCGCACGCCTGGCGCCCACCAGGCTGCACGGCAGGATCCGGCACTGGCCGAGTTGATGGACCTGTTGCTCAAGCAGGCCTCGGTACGCCACGTCGCCGAACCGAGCGGGCTGCCCGCCGTCTTGGAGGAGCTCGGCATCCGCCCCGCAGCGGACACGCGCGTCGCTCCCGCCGTGCTCGCCCTGCGTCGCACACTGTCGCGAGGCGCGCTGTATCACCTGCACAACTCCTCGGAAAAAGCCGTGTCCGAGGAGGTCGCCCTGGAGGGCCGAGGCACCCCCTACGAACTGGATGCCTGGACGGGCACGGTCGCCTCAGTCGCCCAGTACCGAACAGAACGCGGGCGGATCACAGTCCCGGTGCGGCTCGCACCCGGCGAATCGACCATCATCGTTCTCGTTTCGGGCAGTGCCCGTCATGTGGTCGCCACCACGGGCGGAGAGGTCGTGACGGCGCCCGGTGGCGGCCTGCTCCTGCGGAGCTCAACGGCTGGTTCGTACACCGTGAAGCTTGACGACGGCTCCGAACGGAGGGTGACCGTTCCCCCCGCCGGGGCAGCCCAGGAGCTGAACGTGTGGGAGCTCTCCGTCGAGGACTGGCACCGAGGCCCGGACGGCAAACTCGAAGTCAGCGAGCACGAGCATCACCTGGTCCGCCTTGCACCCTGGTCCGCCATCCCCGGCCTTGAGGACGTCTCCGGGGTCGGCACCTATCGCACCACGGTACGGCTCGCGCGGTTGGACGGGGCCTACCTCGACCTCGGACAGGTCACCGACACCTTCGAGGTGACGGTCAACGGCACGACGCTGCCACCGTCCGACCAGGTCAGCCGGCGGATCGATCTCAGTGGCTACGTGAAGCAAGGCGACAACAGCATCACGGTCCGGGTGGCGACACCGCTGCGCAATCGCCTTCGGGTCACGGAAGGCTTTCCGGGGCAGGCCGAGAAGCCCCGGCAGCACTACGGCCTCATGGGGCCGGTCCGTATCGCGCCGTACCGCCAGGTACCGATCCGGGAATGAGCGGGCGGAGATTCGCGGCCAGGGCAAGCGCACCGTCGAGATTTGGAGGACCCTCATGGAACGACTCAGCAGCAGACGCGTCTTCGTCACCGGAGCCGCGTCGGGCATAGGTCGCGCGACGACGTTGAGGCTGCTCGAGGAAGGAGCGGCGGTCGTCGCAACGGACATCGAGGAAGAAGGGCTGAGCGGGACCGCCGACCTCGCCGCGAAGGCCGGCACCGGCGAACGGCTCGTCACCGCGGCGCTGGACGTGGCGGAAGCGGACGCCGTCGACGCCGTCGTCGGTGACGCGATTGCCACCCTGGGCGGGCTCGACGCGCTCGTGAACATCGCCGGCATGCTGCGCGGAGCGCACACGCACCAGTGCTCGCTCGAGCTGTGGAACCGCGTCCTTGCCGTGAACCTCACGGGCACGTTCCTGGTCACCCGGGCCGCGTTGCCCGCGCTGCTGGAGACGGGCAACGGTGTCGTGGTCAACTTCAGCTCCACGTCAGCACAGTTCGCCCATCCGTACCTGGCCGCGTACTCCGCGAGCAAGGGCGGGATCCTGTCCCTCACGCACAGCATCGCCCAGGAGTACGCCAAGCAGGGCCTCCGCGCGGTGAACGTCTGCCCTGGCGGCATCGCCAGCGCCATGACCGAGAACTTCGCGTCACTGGTGCCGGAGGACACCGACTGGAGCCTGTTCGCGAAGCTCACTCCGGCACTCCGTGAGCGGTACGGGTCGCCGGAGGTGGTGGCAGCGGTCGTGGCCACTCTCATCTCCGACGACGGCGCCTTCATCTCCGGCACGGAGATACGTATTGACGGCGGCACCCATCAGTAGTCCGGGGCGGCGGTTCCCCTCGGCGCCCCGGGAAAGTACAGCGAGAACCTCAGCACCCCTGACGGGATCCCGCTGGTGGCCATGAAACCGTGCATCGGGGCCGGGTGCTCCGCGATCCTGATGCCGGTGCCGGACAACGTCTCGTCACCGTTGAGGCGCCTTCGCGGACGGAGCCGGCCTGTGCTTGCCACGAGTTCGTCCGCCTGCGGCGCGAGGAACGCGAGCGAGGGAGCGGCCAGCTTCCAGGCGGCGCTGACATGCGGTAGCGGCCCCCACTGGGGAACACCTCTGGCGCGCCGCCGCCGGCGACGGCGATGTTCGCGGACTCCGATCCGTTCGGCACGCTCGAGATCTTCTGGGTGAGCGGTGTCTTCTGGCGAGGGCGGCGGATGGCGGCCGGCCGCGGGCGGCATCCGCCGCCATCGCCGTCCCAGGGGTGCGGCGCGGTGCCGGGTAGTTGTCCAGGCGAAGGCCCGTGGGGAGCGGTGTCAGGTCCGCTCCCCACGGGCTGCTGGCGGGGCGGGCTACGCCGTACCCGTCGGGTCGGCGGACTCGCGTGACGCGTCCTCGTCGTACGGGGCGATCCGTGCGGAGTGGGTCAGGTACACCCTCCGCCGCGTGACGTCCACGGTGTCACCGACGACGTCCAGGCGACTGCGCAGACGAAGGTCACTCGACGATGAGCCGACCGAGATCCACATCGGGCCCGGATCCACGACCCATCTGTCGTCCAGGGACAGGTAGGCCAGCAGGGGGAGTTCCAGAGCGTATCTCACCGTCGCCTGATCCCCTGGCTGTAGTTCGAGGCGATGGAACCCCGCGAGCTGGAGCGCCGGCCTCGACACGCCGGGCGCATCGTCCTCGACGTAGAGCTGCACGAGTTCTACGCCTGGGCGGTCGCCCGTGTTCGTGACGGTAGCGGTGACGTCGACTGTGCCGTCGGGTGCGACCGACGCGCTGCTCAGCTGGAGGTCGGAGTAGACGAATTCGGTGTACGTCAGGCCGTGGCCGAACGGGTAGAGAGGTGCGGCGGACTCGTCCACGTAACCGCCGTGCGGATCGCCTTCCCGACGGCGGTAGCCGCTGCCGAACCGCTGTCCTGCGTGGAGGGGAACCTGTCCGCTGGAGCGGGGGATCGTGTACGGCAGGCGACCCTGCGGCTCGGCCGTGCCGGTGAGGATCTCCGCGACGGCGCGTGTGCCGAACTGCGAGCCGTAGTACCCGAGCAGGATGGCGTCGAGCTCGGGCTCGACGTCGCCGAGGGCGAGCGGGCGGCCCGAGAAGATCACGCCGACGGTCGTTTTGCCGAGCGCGGCGATCTCGTGCACGAGCCGGCGCTGTACATCCGGCAGCGTCACATCGGCGGTGTCCGCACCCTCACCCTCCGTCCGTTCACCGAAGAACCATCGCGCCACGCCGCCCAGTGCCAGGACCACGACATCCGCATCACGTGCGACGTCGACTGCCGCGCCTATTCCCTCGGCCCCGTCGGTGACTCCGCATCCAGTTGCGACGAGGATTTCTGAGTCGGGTACCGCGGCTTGGAGGGCGTCCGCCAGGGACACCGCTTCGTAGCGCGACCTCGCGAACTCGTCCTCGCTCATGGCGAGCAGGTCGCCGATCTCCTCGTGCACGTAGGCGTCGTCGGGACCGAAGGAGTCGAGGGTTTCGACACCGACCATGGAACTCGTCTTGCCGTTCAGCAGGGCTCGGGTCAGCTCGATGAAGGAGGGGAAGGTGTACGGGGCGAAGGCCGTGCCCACCGCCTCGGCATGAGGTCCGACGACCGCGATGCGCGGGGCGCCGCCGAGTGGAAGCACCCCGTCGGCATTCTTGAGCAGAGTGACCGCCTCGCGCGCGAGACGCAGGGAGAGGTCGCGGCCCTCCTGCGCCACCGACATGATCTCCCCTGGGGCGGTCTCCACGTAGGGGTTCTCGAACAGGCCCAGTTCGAACTTGTGCGTCAGCACGCGAAGCACCGACTCGTCGACGGTCGTCTCGGGAATCTCGCCGTCGCGGACGGCCTCGATGAGGCTGTCGCCGTAACCGAACGGCTCGGGCATCTCCACGTCGATACCGGCCCGCATGCCGAGCACGCCCGCTTCGCGTGCATCGCGCGCGGCGCGATGGTGGGTCACGAGGTTCTCGATCGACAGCCAGTCCGACACGACGGTGCCGGTGAACCCGAGTTGGTCGCGCAACATCTTGCGGAACACCCGAGGGTCGGCGGCAGCGGGCACTCCGTCCCAGTCGGCGAGCGAGTTCATGATCGAGCCCAGTCCCGCGAGCTGGATGGCGGCGGCGAAGGGGCGCGCGTACACCTCCCGCAGCTCGCGCGCTCCCATCGGCACGGTCGCCATGTTGAGACCGGCCTCGCTCATTGCGTAGCCGAGGAAGTGCTTGCCGGTGGCGATGACGCCATCCAGCAGCGACTTGCCTTGCAGATTGCGTACGAAGGACACTCCTAGCGCGCTGACCAGGTACGGATCCTCGCCGTACGTCTCGTGAACCCGGCCCCATCGCGCGTCGCGGGCGATGTCGAGCAGCGGCGACAGGGCGTGGTGCAGGCCCACGGATCGCATCTGTCGACGGGTCAGTGCGGCCATCTCGCCCACCCCGGTGGTGTCCCAGGTGGCCGCGAGACCGATCGCGGTGGGGAAGGAGGTGAAGGTGGGGGCGTTCACACCGTTGAGCGCCTCGATGTGCATGATCGCGGGAATGCCCAAGCGGGTGTTCTCGAGCAGGTGGCGCTGTACCGCGTTGTTGAGCCGGGCGAGTTCGGCCGCGTTCGCCGGAAAGCCCCCCATGTGCGGTTCGATGTAGCCGATGCCGTTCGCCAGCTTGGCCGCGGCGACGTCCGGACGGATGCCTTTGGCGTCGAAGAGCATTGTCGGGATGAGCGACGTCAGCTGCGCGACCTTCTCCTGCAGGGTCATGCGACCGAGCAACTCGATGGCGCGGGAACGTGCGTCGGTCATGACGTGATCCTTCTGTGCGAGCGCGGATTCCACGAACGGGACATCAGATCTCCAGCCCCGATCCCAGGGGGAACAGCGGGTCGACGGTGTCCGCCAGCGCGTCCGGCGCGGACTCCCGCACGGCCTGCATCGAACGCGGCAGCTCGACGGGAAGTCGGCCCTCCGGAGCGATGCGGCCGGTGAGGGCGGTGAGCAGAGCGTCATCCGAGACACCGAAGGTGACGGTCAATCCGGCGAGCGCGTCGACGAGCGGAGTGAGGATGGCCGGGCGGTCCAGGGCGACATCCACGATCAGCGGAGCGTGCTGAGCGATCCAGCGTAGCCGGTGCACGAGGCCGGGGGACAGATCGAGAGACCCCTGGTGGAAATACGACTCCAGGAACAGGTCGTCCCGCGGCTCAAAGGGTGCGTCGATGCGCACGACGGCCAGGTCCGCCTCCTGCGGCGTCGTCACGGGGGTGAACTCCCGGCCGAGGACCTCCGGATCGATCCCCTCCGCGTACACGCGCGCGCCCACGGCGAGCGGAAGCACTGGCGTTCCTTCGACCACGGAGTTCTTCAGCACGGTGACGGAACGGGACTGTGTCTCCAGGGCGACCCGCCGGGTCTCGGCGTTGCCCACAACGGCCACGGCAGCATCCACGTCGACGAAAGGGTTGTCGAAGAGGCCGAGCCGGAACTTGATCAGCAGGACGCGGCGCGCCGACTCGTCGATCCTGCTCTCCGGGACGACACCATCCCGCACGAGTTGGAGCAGGAGATCCGTGCACTGCTCACCGCCGAACTGGTCCGCGCCGGCATCGAGGATCTTGACCATGCGCCCGCGGGCGTCCAGCTCCTCGACCCCCCACGCGCGCGCGGGCAGGACCTGGTCTCCGACGTGGTTGTCGTTCACCAACTCCCAGTCCGTGACGATCAGCCCGTCGAAGCCCAGCCGCTCGCGCAGCAGCCCGGTGAGGATCTGCTTGTTGTACCCGAACCCGACCTCCTCGATCGGTTCACCGTCGATCTCAAGACCGACCGGCATGCCGTAGTAGGGCATGACCGCGGCGGTGCCGTGCTCGACGGCGGTCATGAACGGACGGAGGTGCTCCTCGAACGCACCACCCGGGTAGACCTGCTCGCGACCGTACGGGAAGTGCGCATCCTCGCCGTCCAGTTGCGCGCCGCCGCCGGGGAAGTGCTTGGTGACGCAGGCGATGCTCGTCGAGTCGAGCGCCGCGCCCTGGAAGCCTTCGAGGTACGCGCGCGTGTACGCGACGACGAGATCGGTGTCGGCACCGAACGTCTGGAGCTGACGTGCCCAGCGGGGTTCGCTGGCGAGGTCGACCTGAGGATGCAGTGCCATGCGGATGCCCACGGCGCGGTACTCCTCGCGCACCCGGCGCGCGAACTCGCGCACGGTGTCCGGGTCGCGCAGTGCCGCGAGACCCAGGGCATCGGGCCACTGCGAGAACGGGCCTGCGGTGAAGGACGCCCCGACGTTCTCCAGAAATCCGTGGCGAGGGTCGCTGGAGATCGTCACCGGGATGCCGTGCGGTGTCTTCTCGGCCAGACGCTGGATCGCGTTGTGCCACCGCGCGGCCGCCCGAGGGTCTTCGATGCGGTGCGTGTTGAAGTGACTGATCCCCCTGCCCAGGATCACCTCGCTGGTGGGCGACTTGCTGATCGCGCCGGGCTCTTCGAGAACGGTGCCCCCCGGGCCCATCTCGATGACCGTGTGGAAGAGCAGACCGACCTTCTCTTCGAGCGAGAGCCTTGCCAACAGATCTTCGGTGCGTTCCTCGGCGCCGAGCCGCGGGTCCTCGTAGGGCTCCATGCGGCCGTTGCCGTTGAGATCGCGGAAGGTGGTACTGCCCGATGCGGTCGTCGCATGCATGAGTGGTGAGAGTTCCTCTCGATTTCGTCCCCGGGGCCTGGGTGCAGGCCACGTCGGGGCGGTCGATGGCCGGGCACCGTGTCAGTCCACCGGCACATGTCCCGGTCCGGCAGGGCGGTGCGGGTGGGTCACCCCTTGACGGCTCCCTGCATGACGCCTGCGACCAGCTGCCTGCCGAGTAGGGCGAACAGCACGAGAAGCGGCATCACGGACACGAGAACACCGGTCATGATGAGGGGGATGTCCTTGAAGAACCCGGCCTGCAGCAGTTGCAGCGCGACGGGGAGTGTCGGGTTGGTCGTGCCGAGCACGATCGACGGCCAGAAGTACTGGGTCCACGCCCCGATGAAGGTGAACAGGCCCAGCATGGCGGCTGCGGGCCTGGCGGCCGGCAGCACGATGGAGCGGAAGATCCGGAACGTTGATGCCCCGTCGATGCGGGCGGCCTCGATGAGTTCATAGGGCAGCGCCGACTGGAGGTACTGCGTCATCCAGAACACGCCGAAGGCGGAGGCGATGCCGGGGATGATGACCGCCCAGAGGCTCCCCGTCAGGCCCATCTCCCGCATGACGATGAACAACGGCACGACGCCGAGCTGAGTGGGTACCGCCATGGTGCCCACCACGAACGTGAGGAGGCCGGCACGCCCCTTGAACCGGAGCTTCGAGAAGGCGAAGCCCGCCAGCGTGGACAGCAACACGACGGCGAGGGCCGTTGTCACCGAGACGAAGACCGAGTTCCAGGCCGCGCGGGGCAGGTCGATGTCGGACTCGAAGACGCGCGTGAGGTTGTCTGCCAGCTGCCCGCCCGGGATCGGCGAGGGGATCGGGTTCTGCGCGACCTCTGCCGACGTCGAGGACGCGAGCAGCAGCGCGTAGTAGAGCGGGAAGATCGAAATGAGCGCGACCAGAGTGAGGATGACGTAGGTCGTCTTTCCTGGTCGGCGCACAGCGCCGTCGTTCCGTCCGCGCCGGCGGCGCGCCGCACGGGCGGCTCCACGACCGGACGTCTGCTCGATGTACGGGATGGAAGGAGGGGTCACGTGCTGCTCCCGGGCGTGGCACCGGACGGTGCGGAGGAGTCGGGCGTACGAGCTGCTGCGCTGCGTCGGGCGGCACGACGCGTCTTCCGGGAGCCGGCCACGGGGTCGTCTCCGGAAGCGATGCGGCGCGACAGCCAGTTGCTGACCAGAGCGAACGCGATGATCAGCAGGAAGAGCAGCCACGCGACGGCCGCTGCACGGCCCAGCCGCTGCTGGTTCCAGCCTAGTTCGTACAGGTACAGAGTGATCGTCTTCCACTGCCCTGAATTGCCGCCGAGCCCTTGTGTGTCGTACAGACGCGGCTCGTCGAAGATCTGCAGGCCGCCGATCGTGGACGTGATCACGACGAAGATGAGCGTCGGACGCACGGACGGCACCGTGACGGAGAAGAACTGCCGTATCCGTCCCGCGCCGTCGAGGATCGCCGCCTCGTACAGGTCACGGGAGATCGCCTGCATGGCGGCCAGCAGCACGAGGGTGTTGAAGCCGGTCCACCGGAAGTTGACCATGTTGGCGATGACGATGTGCGCCGGCAGGCTGTCCCGGTGCCAGCCGATCGGATCCATGCCCAGCTGCTCGAGAAGCGCGTTCACGAGACCGGACTGGTCCGCGAACATGCGCGAGAAGATCAGCGTCACGGCGACCGGAGCGATCACGTACGGCAGCAGCACCCCCATCCGCCAGAAGGTGCGAGCACGGATGTTCGCGTGCAGGAGGCTGGCAAGTATGAGAGCGATAAGGATCTGGGGGACCGTCGAGAGCAGGAAGATGCTGACGGTGTTGCCCAGCGAGTCCCAGAAGACCGGCTGGTCGAGGATGAAGGTGAAGTTGTCGAGCCCGACGAATTGGCCCTGCCCGCCGATGAGGTCCCAGTCGTGCAGCGAGACGTAGGCGGTGTACAGCAGCGGGAACAGGCCGACGATCCCGAACAGGATGAAGAACGGGGAGATGTAGGCGTAAGGCGACGCCTTCATGTCCCAGCGGCCCAGACGCTGACGCCAGGGCGACGGCGTGCGTGGAGGTGAGGCATCTCCACGGGGTGACGCGCTCGCTGCCGGACGGACCATGCGTTCTTCCTTCGAAGGTGCCTCGGGGGCGCCGTCCGCGGAGGGCGCCCCCGAGTGTGCGGACGAACCGATCACTTCAGCGAGTCCAGTCCCTCGACGAACATGTCCCACGACTCCTTGGCGGAGTGGGTCTTGTCGACCGAGACACGGTTGATCGCGTCGTTGAACGCCGCTGTGATCGCGAAGTAGTTGTCGCCCTTGTACGGGACCACGCTGATGTTCGACGCGCGCTCGGCGAGGACCTTTCCTACGGGCGCGTTGTTGAAGAAGGGTTCGGTCACCTTCTGCATCTCAGGGCTCTTCTGGGCCTCGACCTGGCTGGGGAAGTTGCCCGTCGCCTTGAACGCCTTCATCTGCTGCTCAGGGGCGGTGAGCCACTCGGCCAGCGCCTGCGCCTCCTTGGGATGCTTCGACTGCGTCGGCACGCTGAGGTACGAACCGCCGCTGTTGACGCCGCCGTTGGGGAAGACGTCGGCGATATCCCAGCCCTTGACCCCGGCCGCATTGCCCTTGATGACGCCGAGCATCCACGACGGCGCGAGCATGACGGCGAACTTGTCCTTCTGGAAGGCGCTGACCCAGTCCTCGCTGAACCGCGTGAGGTGGGCCGACAGGTCCTCATGCGACATCACGGTGTCGTAGATGTTCCGGAGGTCCTTGTTCTCACCGGCGATGATGTCGCCGCTCTTCGGGTCTTCCCAGAGCACCTCGTACTGGTCGGCCCAGCCGGTCGCGACCGAGGCCGAGGCGTCGTAGAACGCCGGACCTGTCTTGGCAGACATGAACTTCTCGCCGACTGCGAAGAAGTCGTCCCACGTCGCGTTGTCGCCACCGAAGAGCTTGGCGACCTCTTCGCGATCAGTCGGCAGGCCGGCCTTTTCGAACAGGTCGGCGCGGTAGGCGATGGTTTGCGGTCCCAGGTCCGTCGCGTATCCGAGCAGCTTGCCGTCGTCCGTGGTGGCGATCTTCGTGGTCCAGTCCAGCCAGCGGCCCTCGACCTTCGGGGAGGAGAGATCCACGAAGTTGTCCGGGTGCTTGAGGATCTGCGGCATCCAGCTGTTGTCGACACCGATCACATCGGCGAGACCCGAGCCCGCGCCGAGCGCGGTCTGGAACTGCTCCTTGGCCTCATCACTCGTGGCGAAGCGGTTGTGCTTGATCGTGATGTCGGGGTGGAGCTTCTGGTACTCCTTCAGCAGGCCGCTGTAACCCCACTCGCTGAACGTCGAGACGTTGAGAGTGATCTTGCCGCCGGCGTCGCCCTCGTCGCTGGATCCGCACCCAGCAGAGAGGGCGGTCAATGCGACCGCCGCAAGCACAGCGAGGGACCTTCGAATGGATCGCATCTGTACTCCTTTTTCCAGGCGGTGCGCCGCGATGTTGCGGCGACAAGGAGCCGCCCCCCGGCCACTGCACGCTCCTGAGACGTGCGCGACCCCCGTCACACGAACGTCGTGTATGCCGCTGCGTCCCTGGCTGAGATGTTGTCTCGGAAGTGATGGTGGCCGTCAGTATCACGTAACACAGTTCACCTGACAAGTTTTCGTGGAGTTTTCATCGTCACGCCCACACCCAGGTCAAACGGGCCACCGCGTCGCTGTATGTTGAAGGCATGGCGGAAAGCACCGGGCCTCGGGGGCCCTATCGCAAGGGGCTCCAGCGCCGCCGGGAGATCGTCGCCGCTGCTGCCGAGCTCTTTGCCGAATCCGGATACGCGCACTCGTCGATGCGTGAGCTCGCCAGGCGGATGCGCCTGACGCAGACAGGGCTCCTCCACCACTTCGCCGACAAGGAAGAACTCCTGGTCGAAGTGCTCAACTTGCGCGACTCGTCCGTCGCCGATTACCTGTCGGAGCAGCACGCCACCGATGTGGCGACGCGGTCGCGCGAGGTCGCACGCCACTCCGCGGAACACGAGGGACTGACGTCCCTGTACATCATCCTCTCGGCCGAGGCGATCGATCGCGATCATCCGGCGCACCCGTACTTCGTCGAGCATTACCAGGCTGCCCAGACACTCACGCTCGACCCTGGCCCCGAGACGCCGGAAGGCGCGCCGACGGGGATCAGCCCGGAGATGATCGCCACGCTGGGGACCGCCCTGCAGGACGGGCTCCAGATCCAGCGGCGATACCGGGACGACTTGGATGTCGTCGAGGCCGTTGACGCCTTCTGGCGGCTCGTGGCTGCTGCTCGGGCGCACTGGGTGCAGCAGTCGGCTTCAGACGACTCCGACGTGGGCGACGGCGTCTCCGACTGAACATCGTTCACGTCCGCCGGGTTCATGAAGGTCTCCGGCTTCGCTCGCTCGGGCGCGAAGCCGGAGGCGCAATCGGCCGTCAGGCGGTGGGCTCAGCGGTGCTCATGACTCGCATCCGTTGTCGGACCGTGGATGCTGGGGGCTGCGTCATATGCGTGCCGCGATGAACTCCGCGGCGGGGTCGCTGTGTTGCGGTGGGGAGTAGGCGCCGTGGGCGGTGGAGTCGCCCCGCCGCCGCATGTCGGGTCGCCGGTCGCGCAGTCGTCGAGCGTGCGTGCCTGGCGGCGGCCTGGGTCTTGAGGCGATACACCAGGTCCCAGTCGTCCACGGATGCGGACCAGGGTTCCAGGCTGGCCGGGTAGTTCACGCGGTAGTAGGAGATGGTCGTGTCCGCGGGCCGGCCCGTTGAGTGCCGCCGCGAGGATTTCGTACGTGGAATCGGGAAGGGCGTTCGTCGGGGTGCCGTCGCTGTCGAACACGGTGCCGCCCGTGTAGGTGACGTCGGCGCAGGGCGCGGCGGCCGCCGGGTGGGCGGTGCTGACGGTGAGGGCGCTTGCGGCAAGGGCTGGGGCGATCGCCGCAGCTCACCGGGGCGACCGCGGCGGCCAGCGACAGTTCCGGCTGACGGTCCGGGCCCGCCGTATGGGTCACCAACATCAGTCCCTGCGCGGCCAACCCCCGATCGAGCTCGACGACCAGATCGGCGACGATCGCGCTCGGCGGGAAGTCCGGCAGGTACAGCAACACCGTGCTGCCGCGTCCCCGCGACAAGCGCCTGTGCGGGCCCGTTCGGGGTGTATTGGGAACCTCACGCCGGACGGCGCCAGCCCACGGACCGCGCAGATACGGGTCATGGGGGGCGAGGGCCAGTGAAGTTCAGTCAGCACCGCACCGGTCAGCGTTGGTGAACGCCTCGCCGGCTGCCGTCGTTGCCGTACGCACCCGCAACCGCCGCGTGGACAACACGGCTTGGTCGGAAGGGCGCCGAGCGGCCGACCCCATGCCGCAGCCCGCCCGGCATCGGTCGATCGCCGATTCCCCCTGGTCAGGCTGGATGCTCGGCAGCGAAACTCGTCGCGGATGTGAAGTCGCAGTTCACCGTGACGCGACACTGTGCCGATAACAGTTCAGCTGATAGGTTTTGGCGCCACGTCACCAGAGAGGCTGATCCATGTATCGCGACTCCATCGACCGCGGGCGCTTGGCGTTCCCGCCCGACTTCATCCTCGGCGCCGCGACCGCCGCGTATCAGATCGAGGGTGGCGCGAGGGAGGGCGGACGAGGCCCGTCCATCTGGGACACGTTCAGTCACACCCCGGGGAAGACCGCTGAGGGTGCGACGGGGGACGTCGCCGCGGACCACTATCACCGTGTCGACGCCGATCTTGACCTGATGGCCTCGCTCCACCTCGACGCCTACCGGTTCTCCATCTCCTGGCCTCGAGTGATGCCCACTGGGGAGGGGGAAGTGAACCCGGAGGGGCTGGAGTTCTACTCGCGGCTCGTCGACGGCCTGATCGCACGCGGAATCAAGCCGATCGTGACGCTCAACCACTGGGACCTCCCGCAGGCGTTGGAGGATCGCTACGGCGGCTGGCGGGGTCGGGAAACCGCATTCGCCTTCGAGAAGTACGCGGAGACCGTGGGGGCAGCGCTCGGGGACCGGGTCGCCATCTGGTCAACCCACAACGAGCCGTGGAACAACTCCTTCGCGGGGTACGGCAGCGGTGTGTTCGCGCCGGGCGGGCAGAGCCACGCGGATGCGCTGAAGGCCGCGCACCATCTCAACCTCTCCCACGGACTCGCGGTGGCAGCACTGCGGCGCACCGTGACGAACCCCGATGCGCAGATTTCCGTGGTGCTCAACATCTTCCGGATCGAAGCCGAGACCCCCGCGGACGCCGAGGCCGCGCGCCGGTTCGACGCTGTGGCCAACCGCGTGTTCACAGGGCCCATGCTCTGCGGGCACTATCCGGCGGATCTCCTGGAAGACACCCGAGCCTTCACCGACTGGAGCTTCGTTCTGCCGGGCGACTTGGAGATCTGCCACCAACCCATCGACCTGCTCGGGGTCAACTACTACGAGGTCATGCACGTACGTCTGAACCAGGACTTCGACCCCAGCACCGAAAGCTCCGGTGGCATGCCTTTCCCGGGCTCGGAGCGCATCGAGTTCGTTCGCCGCGACGAACTGGCGCGAACGGCGATGGACTGGGGGATCGAACCACGAGGCCTCGAGGACCACCTGGTCGCTCTCTCCAAGGAGTTCCCCGACCTGCCGATCATGGTGATGGAGAACGGAGCGGCCTTCGAGGACATGGTCGACGAGTCGGATGGCCGGCGCGTGGTCGTCGACCGCGCCCGTACGCAGTTCCTCATCGATCACGTCACGGCGACTCATCGTGCTCGAGAGAGGGGGGCCCACGTAGTCGGATACCTCGTGTGGTCGCTGCTCGACAACTTCGAATGGGCCATGGGTTACGGCCCGCGCTTCGGCATCGTCCGCGTGGACTACGACACCTACGAGCGGATTCCGAAACTGAGCGCGCACTGGTTTGCGGAATTGTGCGCCACGAAGGTCGTACCGGCCCTCGTCGGCCGCTGAGCGACCGCCCTCAACTTCCGCGTTCTGCACACCGCAGAGGCGGTCTCGGGCCGAGCCGCGCTTGCGGCCACCGGGAGACGGCGCAGGTCCACGTCCTCCGGATACCGCGGCGTGCCCTCGGACCACCCTTCAACAGGAAAGCGAGACACCATTCAATGAGAATGCACCGCATCGGCGCGGCGCTCGCAACTGTCACCATAGGGCTCATGACCGCGGCCCTCCCCGCCACCGGCGCCTCAGCAGATTCAAACGCCACCCTCCGCGAACTGGCAGCGAAGGAGGGAATTCTCATCGGCTCGGGGGCGACCAACCCCAACTATCTCGACGAACCGGAGTTCGGCGAGGTGCTGGCGGAACAGTTCAACAGCCTGTCGCCCGAGAACGAGCTGAAGTGGAACTTCGTCCAGCCCACGGAGGGCGACTTCGAGTTCGCGGGCCTCGACCGGCTCGTCGACTTCGCGGATGACCACGACATGGTGGTCAAGGGCCACGGGTTCATCTCGCAGTGCTGCACCCCGGAATACGTGACCGACATCACCGAGCCGGACGAGCTGCGCGCGGTCATGAAAACTCACTTCAACACGATCATGGATCGTTACGCCGGAAAGATGGACCGGTGGGACGTCATGACCGAGCCGTTCTCGACCTTCGGCGGCACCGGCCTCGCGCCGAACCACTTCTACGAGGTGCTCGGTTCCGACTACATCGCGGAAGCATTCCGGATCGCGCACGCCGCTGACCCCGAGGCGAAGCTGTTCATCAACGAATCGTTGGTGGAGTTCTACCCGGCGAAGCGCCAGGAGCTCTACGACCTGGTGGCCGACATGGTCGCCGACGGTGTGCCCATCGACGGGGTGGGCTTCGAGATGCATGAGACGCAGGCGGGGCCCGAGCCCGGCGTCATCACGGAGATGACGAAGTCCTACCAGAAGCTCGGACTCGAGGTCGCCATCACCGAGCTCGACGTGCACACGTACGACGTGGATCAGCAGACGCAGATCTACGGGGACGTCATGGCCGAGGCGCTGGCGGCCGGAATCCGGGACATCAGCTTCTGGGGCTTCACCGACAAGCACGCCTACACGTGGCTGCCGGGCGCGAAGCCGCTCATGTTCGACGAGGAGTACGACCCCAAGCCCGCGTATTACGCCACGCGCGACGCTCTGCGGAACTTTGTCTCCGCGTCCTCGGCTCCTGGTGCCGGCATCCTGTCGAACACCAGCGGGTGGACGCACGGGCTCCATGACGGCAACTACGGCGTGAAGATGAACCTCTGGCATGGCACGCCGGGCAGCTTCTACCGTCTGTACGAGAACGACAAGCTCGTCGCCGCACGGGTGCCCGCGACGGTCAGCGGCACATCGCAGTCAGTTGTGACCGAATTCAAGGACAAGCCCAACGGCACCTACGTGTACAGGGCCGAACTGATCAACTCGAAGGGCATCACGTCCACGAACACCACGACCGTCACGGTTGCGGATGCCGCACCGGGCAAGCCCGTGGTCAGCCATGACAACTGGGACAAGGACGGCACCTTCACCGCCACCGCGAACCTGTGGTGGGGCACGAACGCCACGTCCTACGCCTTTTACCTGGACGGAGCGGTCGTCGGTGAGGGGCAGCTGACCGCTGACACGCCGAACGCCCAGTCGCCTCAGGTCACTCTGTCCGGAGTGGCGAAGGGCAAGCACACCCTGAAGGTCGTCCTCACCAACGCCAAGGGATCGACGCACTCCGATCCGGTGACGGTGACGGTCGCCTGACACCCGGCTGTTGCCGACCTCGGCAAGGGGAGCAGACGCCCGGTGTGACCAAGCGCCGGGCGCCAGCTCGACGAACCTTGCTGGTGGACTCATGTGCGACCATGAATTACGTCAACTTTGAAATAGCTGAGCGATCGCCATGGTGTTCGCTCGTGCACATACTTCTGGTGGACGACGACGAGTCGGTGGCCCGCTCGCTTCGGCGCGGGCTCGTCCGCTTATCGCTTCTGTGTGAACAAGAGGAGGGCGTGGAGCGCGGCGGCAATGCGATTCGGGCCAATCCGCAACAGGTCGAGCACTCGCCAGCGCTCACAGTTTCCCGCGTACTGCTGTGCTGAGCCGCCCCACCAGGACTGGGCCTAGAGACCCCTGGCTATGCTGCGGGTTGTCTTTGCGGAGTTTGGTGGACACCAACATCGACAATGTCAACCGTCGGGTTCGCCTGAGCTTCCTTGGTTAGGGAAGGAGCGCGTTCTCGGCGTCGAGCAGAGCCGCGGACTCATCATCCGGTTCATCGGGCCGATCCTGCAGACCTGGATCACGGCTGGCCCCCTTCTTGACCTCCCTGAAACCGGCGATCCAAGGCAAGACGCCAGGGCCGTCACCGCACGCAACGCACCCCTGCAGGAAGGCTGTTCCTGGCACCTCACGATTCGTGTCAACCATGTTGACGACCTCGAACAAGCCCTTCTCCACATCCGGGCGCTCTTGAAGAAGCCGCGCCATGTCCTCATCCTCCAGCCGGCTCCGACGCCCGAACGGAAACCGGCACACACCGACTCCATCGGCCCCTTGGTGCCGACCACAACACCCACTGCACGGAAACCGGCTTCCCCTCGAACCCCGAAGAAGAGGCAGAAGTGACTACCGATCCCAACCGCTCAGTCCTCTGGCCCCGACTGCTACGTCGCTCCCGGAGACCTTTCATCACGAACGGTGTGACCTCGCCCGCTGCGCCGCTAGCGGGCGGCACGGCTTGGCTGCGGCAACCGGCCGCGCGTCCCGTACCCCTGCACCGGTCCACACGGGTCGACCTTGACCTCGACGAGGTCTCCTTGTAGCAGCCGACGGCGCCCGGGAGTTCAGGTCTCCCGGGCGCGGCGTCCTCCCTCACCTCGTCGCCCAAGGGGGCTTGGAGTGCCCGGCAGTAGTCGGGGCGTCAGGGGAGCTGCCAGCGCGGGAACATGTTGATGCCGCTGTCGCCGGCCGCGGGCTAACCAACCTTGTCTGTGATCGTCAGGGCGTAGGCCGTGCCGCCGACTTTGGTGATGTACGACGCTTCGGTCTGCTCCTGGGGCGTGGACGCGGTGAGGCCTGCGTCATTGAGCGCTGCGGCGATGTTCGGTGCCGTGTCGAGTTGGCGGGCTGCAGCCGAGGAGTTGCCGCTGCTGCTGTCCTTGGTGTCGGCGCTGCTGCAGGCGGTGAGGGCGAGGAGGGCGGCCGTGGTGAGGGCGGTGGCCGTGTGTCTGACGCGCATGCGGGCACGGGTGTCGGTACGTGAGGGGGTTACGGGCCGGTGCGGGGGTGCTGCAACCCGTCTGTGACGGATCGTCGGGACCGCCGCCCGGTCGCTGCGCTCGCCGCATCCGTGTGTGGTGGTTGCCAGTGCCAGAATCCGCTCATGGACCAAGGCAATGCGGCCGTATGGGCTGCTGGAATCGGCGTCATCGGTACAACGATCGGCGCGATCGGCGGGTACTTGGCCGGGCGGGCACAAGGCAAGGCCACAGTGGAGGGCGTCAAGCTGCAGCTGTCGGGGCAGCGGGAAGACGCGTTGTGGCAGGCGGAGGTCGATGCGTTCGCCGCTCTGGTCGACGGGTTCAACGAGGGCCGTATGCAGATCGGGAAGACGCTCACCACGCGCCTGGCGCTGGCGTAGGGCTCGCGACTCATGACCTGGGTGACCAGATTCATGAACGGGTCGATGCCAGTGCGGGGTTCGGTGCGGCCGAACACCTTCGCGTGGTGGACATCGTAGGCGGCCAGGTATGCCACCGCGCCACCGCGGCCGTAGGTGTGGTTGACGCGCATGGCGCGGGCCTGGCCGGGGGGCGAGGGTGGGATGGCAGCGGCAGCGGGCCTGGCTGGAGGTCTTCTCGTCCGCGCTGATGACGTACTCGTCCTCGCCGAGCGGTCTGCCGCGCCAGGTGCGGGCCTACAGTTCCAGGATCCGCTGGGCCTTGGGGCGGAAGTCGGGGTCGGTGATGAAGATCCAGGAGCGATGCTGCCAGGGCTTGAGCACATCCTGAGCGAGCCATCGGCGCACAGTGGAGGCGGACAGGAAGGTCGCTATGCCGCGGGCGACGGCCTCGCGTGCCAGTTCCGGCGCCGACCAGCGCGAGATCGGTACCCTGCTCTCGGCGGGCAGTCGGCACGCTAGTGCAGTGACCGAAGCGGCGTGTAATGCGGTGAACGCGCCGGGACGGCCGGAGCGCTTGCGATCCGCCAGACCCTCCAGGCGCGCTTGGGCGAACCGGCCCCGCCACCTGCGCACGGTGTCGAGGTGCAGTCCCGTCTGACGGGCGATACGCGCGGTGGAGCGTCCACGCGCCGCGTGCAGCACGATCTGCGCGCGCATCCGCAGCCGGTGCTCGGTCTTCTGACCGCAGGCCGCCTTCTTCAGCCGGTGCCGCTCGGCGGCGGTCAGGGATATCGGGCGGGCCAGAGCAACGGGCATCAGGCGAAGGTCAATCGGGAGAAGTGGATCACGACAGGCCGCTCACCGGGGCCGTCCTGCCGTGCTGAGTGGTCACCGGCGTACCTGGCTCGCCTCGCGGAAGATGATCGCGGCGCCGAGCGCGGACACGGCGGGTACGAAGATGTTGCCTGAGTCGGTTCGGCTGAGTGGGAATCCGTTGTCGTGCAGAAGCTTCCGGGTGGCGGCGAGATCGCGCACGGCGACCGCGTAGGCGACGAACGCGGGGACGGCGGGGGCGTGTTCGCCGGGCAGGACCGTGGAGAGCTCGGAATCGGGCACGAGCGTCAGCCGGGCGCCGTCAAGGTCGAAGAACCGCGACGGCCCGTCGGCCTGCGCCGGGCTGCCGAGGTAGTCCTGGTACCTGGCCCCAGTGGCGTCGAGGTCGGCTTCCGCCACACAGGTCACGACCTCGACGAGGTCGAGGGCGCCGTTGGGGTGGTCCATCTGCCGAGCAGCTTGCACCAGCGGGTCCAGGTCGGCGACGACCCCCACCCTTCCCTCGGTCACCGCCCCCGGCTTCACGGCCGGTTCACGGCTGTCGATCTCCAGATAGCGGACGGACTCCGTGCGGGTTCCGTCGACGGTCTCCACGGCACGGTGGACGGTGTTGACTCCGCCGTGCGCCACGCAGGCAGCGCTCAGTCGTGCGGCGGCGGCGTCGATGTCGGGCGAGGAGAACATGAGGATGTGCAGGCCCTCGAAGCGTTGGAGGGACGCTGCGATATTGGCGCTGGTGCTGCTGATGCGTTCCATAAGTTGGGGCAGCAACTCGGCCGGAGCCCGCAGGGGGACGAGTTTCGCCTCGCTGGGGACCCGGGTGGCCCCTCCCTGCGGCGCGCAGGTGACGATCTCGACGAAGTTGCGCGGGAAGTAGGCGTGTGTATTCGCCGCGCCGAACGGCTCCGGGGCGGCCTTCTTGCTCGGGGCCATCGCGGGGTAGGCCGGCGGTGCCAGGGTGAAGCCCAGCCGCCGGTAGAGGTTGAGGGCCTCGCCCATGTCGCTGACGACGTGGCCTACGTGGTGCAGACGTCCGATGTCGTGGCTCATGCCGACCACCGTAAAAATAGCTCAACCATTTGGTCAATCTATTTGCCGCTCGCGTACCATCGGCCAGGTGGACACGGAGCACATCGACGGTCGGAGCCTTCGTTACCAGCACCGGCGGCCTGAACTCCTAGGCGCTGTCGCTGACTACGTCCTGGAGCACGGCGTCAGCGGCCTGGCAATGCGGCCGCTGGCCAGCGCGCTCGGGGTGAGCCATGGGACGCTGCTGCATCACTTCGGCTCCAAGGAGAACCTGCTCACGGAGGTGATCGAGCTCCTCCGGCGACGGCTGGCGGAGACCGCGGACCTCGCCGACTCTCCGCGCGATCTGACGAGCCTGACGCGCTGGTGGCGGACCACGACCGCCCCGGACGACATGGCCGTCTACCGACTGCTGTTCGAAGTGCACGCCCTGGCGGTACGGGAGCCCGAACGCTACACCCGCTACCTTCAGCGGGCCGCCCACGACTCACTCGCGCTGATGGAGAGCCTGGTGGTGGCCGAAGGGTGCCCGGCCGATCAGGTGCCCCTGGTGGCCTCAATGATCGTGGCGCAGGCGCGCGGCCTCCAACTCGACTTGCTCGCCACCGCGGACCGGGACCGGGTCGACCGCAGCTTCGAGCTGTTCGTCGACCTGATCGGCCGACTCGGGCTGACCTGGCGCCTGGAGGAGCGGGCGTAACGGCTCAACCGCGGATGAGGAGGGAGCCGGCCCGTTCGGCGCGGTCTCTACCTCGCCGCGCCCGACAACTAACGCACCGGCATGCACGGCCCTGGCGCCGGAGTCAACCCCCGAAGGATTTCCGGAGCCGACCGCTAAGAGGGCGTTTGAAGTGGGCAGCTTGCCGTTTACGTCCTAGTACGTTCCTCGCCAGGTGGGTGTCGTCTCGTCCGTTATGCGCCTGGTGAGGTTGTCGATCGAGGCGATGTGGATCATGGCCTCGGGGCTGGCGGTGAGGGTCTCGGCTGTGATGGGGCGTCACGTAACGGCCCGAACTGAAAGCGGCCCCGCAGGTGCTGGAGATGGCGCTGGAATGCACACCTTGCCCGAAGCGGCACGAGGCCAACGAGGGCTGTCGGCCCGCGAAGGCCTTATCGGTGGCCGACAAGGGTGCCGACTCCGGGCACGGGACAACAGGAGGCGCTCGCGCGCGGGATCGACGTGGCGTCGTCGCGTGAGGTCCAGTCGTATTGTCATGCCTTCGTCCGCTGCCTCGTGTCCGAGGAGAAGCGCGTCCAGATCTGTCGTCACAGACGAGGGGACGGCCGCCCTTCGCCGTAGGCGCGGCCGCCCCAGACATCGGACCGATTCATCCAGGCAGGCCAGCCGGATCCCGATCAAAGGCCGAGCAGGTCGCCCCTCACGTCAACCGCGTCGGGGTGACCGAGGTCTTCGAGGGTCACGAGCGCGCGGAGCCAGTGGTCCCGGGCTTCGGCGACTCGGCCGTTGCTTTTGAAAGCTCGCGCGAGAATACGCAAGGTGGCCGCCTCGCTGAGGCGATTGCCGAGCTCCTCGTGTAGCGGAAGCGCCTGTGAGGCGAAGTGGACCGCTTCGTCGAAGCGGCCCTGGGAGAGATAAGTGTCGGCGAGCTTGTCCAGTACCAACGCCTCCCCGTAAGCACGACCGAGGTCACGGAAAATCGTCAAGGACCGCTGCAGGGACTCGATCGCTTCGTCATATCGCTCCAGTGCACTGTAAGCGGGGGCGATGTTCTCCAGAGAGTGGGCGGCCAGAGAAGTATCGCCGTTGCGTTCGGCGGCGATCAGAGCTTGGCCCAGCAGGTCGATCGCCTCGTCGAAACGACCGAGCGACACCAAGCAGTCTCCGATGCTGTTGAGGCACCACCCTTCGTCCTCGCCGCTCTCTCGGCTGACTGTGAGGGCCTCACGGTTGCGCTGCAGGCTCTCCTCGTACGCCCCGCGGTAGGAGAGCGCGGCCCCGAGAGACCGCAAGGTGATCGCCTCAGCATGTGCGTCACCCAGGCGACGGGCGGCAGCAACAGCGGTCTCAGAGGCCGTGATCCAGTCGGTGGTCGGCCGCCGCAGCTGGAAGAAGGACCTGAGGGCGATCGGCAACTGCCACGCTATGACGTCCTCGCCCACCTCGGCGGCCTGGCGGCAGGCTGCGAGGAGATTCACGAACTCCGTCTCACACCAGTTCATCGCCGCGGTGCGGGAAGGGAAGCCGATGGCCAGCGCAGGTGGAGGACGGTCGACTGGCGTCCGGTCGAAAGGCGTCGGTCCCCTGCGGACGTCGAGCGCCGCAGCGGCCCCCTCTGCTGTGAATAGATACCAGGTCAGCAGCCTTCGAAGAGCGGCCGAGCGGTCCTGCTCGGAATCTTCGGACACACGCTCGCGGGCGTAGTCACGCAGCAGGTCGTGGAACCGGTAGCGGTCCGGGCCCGCCACCTCGAGGAGATGCAAGCTGGCGAGCCCGCCGAGGACACGGGCGGCCTGATCGGGCGGGAGTCCGGTGAGAGCCGCGGCTGCCAGCACGCTGATCTCGGGTCCTGAAACCAGTCCGAGAAGGCGAAACGAGCGCGCAGCCGTTGGGGAAAGAACGCGGTACGACCAGGAGAACACCTCACGGACCGCCGTTGTCTCGTCGTCGTCGTACGTGGTCAGGACGTCCAACCGCCGACTTCCGGACTTGAGTTCGGAAGCCAGGGCCTCGATGGGCAAAAGCGGGTGGATTGCCGCCCGCTCGGCCGCGATGCGCAGGGCCAGGGGGAGGTGGGCACAATGGCTCGCCAGTTTGGCCGACGCCACGGGTTCTGCATCGACGCGTTCCCTGCCCAGGATGGACCGCATCAGATCAGTCGCATCCTGGGGGGCGAGTGGGTTGATGACGATACGTTGGGCTCCCTCGCGGACGACAAGACCGGATAGCTGGCTTCGGCTGGTCACGAGTATCAAGGACCCTGATGTGCCGGGAAGCAGGGGACGTAACTGAGGGGCGCTGCGCACATTGTCCAGGAAGATGATGAGGCGTCGCCCGCTGACAACGTGGCGGTACAGGGCCGTCTTGGCGTCCAGGTCCGGCGGGATGCTGCCTGGAGGCACACCCAGACTCACGAGGAAATTTTCCAGGGCCTGGTGGGGAGAGAGCGGAGGGCTGATGTCGTAGCCCTGAAGGTTGAGGTATAGGTGACCGTCCGGAAAGCGGTCGCGCACAGCGTGGGCCCAGTGGATAGCCAGCGCCGACTTGCCGACTCCCGCGGCGCCAACGAGCACCGTGACGAGCAGGGCTGCCGGTTCACCGGCATCAGAGGCTGCGAGGAACGCCTTGAGCCGCGCCAGTTCGGCCGTTCTACCAGTGAAATGGGTTGGCTTTGGGGGAAGCTGACGAGGCGCCGTCATCCGAGTGGGGGGTCCGGTGTGGAAGTGCACACCACCAAGAATTTGTCGCGCCTGGACGACGTTGTCGGCGGTACCGGGAAAGTTGTTGTGCGAGTCGTTGGATGGATGTGGATCAACATGATCTGTCATGAGGCCGCATCAATCGTCTGAACGTGAGGGATTCAGCGTACGGGGCCCGTGGAACGCTGTCCACGGCCGTGAAGAAGCGGACCACCACATTCCGCACAGTTCTGCTGCCGGTGTCATTGACACGCTCGGCTGCGCCACCGTTCCATGGCAACGCTCCCTGTACGACGACCGTAGGAGGGTGTGCGTGCATTCCGCGTCCGGCGGTGACAACGGGGCGGCTCTTGGGCTGCGACCGTCCGTCTTGGTGATGCAGCCGACAACCTTTTGCAATCTTAATTGCAGATATTGTTACCTGCCCGACCGGGGGACGCGCCTTGACATGCCGGCCGCCGTCAATCGTGCCGCCGCGGAGTCCGTGGCCCGCTGGAGGGACTCCGGGCACCAGGTGGAGGTCCTCTGGCACGCGGGAGAGCCGCTCGCAGTAGGCGTCCGGAAGTTCGAGGACCTGCTCTCCGACTGGCCTCGCGGCACCGCTCATCACATCCAGACGAATGCAACCTTGATCGATGACTTGTGGTGCGACCTGTTCGACCGGTACCACGTTCAGGTGTCCGTGAGTATCGACGGGCCACGGGACATGAACTCGGGCAGGGTCACACGCGGGGGTGGCCCAGCCTGGCGAAGGATCGCGGCTGGGATCGCGGTGCTGAGAGGTCGGGGGATCCCCTTCCACGTGCTTTCCGTGGTGCGCGATCCCGCGCCCGAGGTCGCTCGGTCGGTCTACGCCCACGCCTGCGATATCGGAGCGGAAGTACTGGGAATCCTGCCCGAGGAAACGAAGGGCTCCCATGGCGAAGACGCACCGGCATGCAAAAGCGAATGGGTGGGTTTCTTCGCCGAACTCTTTACGCAGTGGCGGGCGAACCCCGTGGTGCGGCTGCGAGACCTCGAGTCGGTGGCGAACTGCTACGACGCGGTTCGATCGGGGATCACTGCAGCGGAGGTCCTGAGCATGCCCGTGGAGCCCATTCCTACCGTGTCGTACAACGGGGAGGTGACAGTCATGTCCCCAGATCTCGCGGGCTTCCGACATCCAAGGCACGGGGCTTTCACGGTAGGCAACGTATTGCGGCACCCCCTTGAGGATCTGCTGAGCAGGGCGGGCTCGGTTCCGTGGGTCCGCGAGGCGCTCGCCGGTGTGGACGCGTGTCGCCGAACTTGCCGCTATGCCGTCGCCTGTGGCGGAAGCTGGCCGGCGAACAAGTACTTCGAGCTTGGGCGGCTCGATGGTACTGAGACGAATTTCTGCCGAAACCTCCATCAAGCGAAGACGGAAGGAGCGTTGCTGTGCCAACCCTGACCAGCCAACATAACCCGGACTCAAATCTCGAAGATGTTCTGCTCGCCAATGTGGAGCACCTCGAATGGCTTCTGCGGCCGATACTCCGGGGAGGCACCCCGCCCGATCGCGACGGTGGCCTCGTCTTTCACAAATTCCAGTCGATGAGCCAAACGTGGAGCCGTTCCGGCGCCTGATCAAGTCCGGGAGAACGCACCTCGCGGAAATGTTCCGGCGAAGACCAAGGCGCTGGACGAATGCCGGCGGCCCTCCATCGACCCGTCGTGCAGTGCGAGGCCGGCAGGCAGGACGACCAGATCTCCCGCCTCGATTGTCCAGACGACACAAACGATTTTCGACAGCTCGGCCGGATTTTCGATGAGGAAGTCACGGAGTTGCTTGGTGCTCGGTATATTCCTGCTGTCGCCGGGCCTGGCCTTGTCCGACAGATGCAGGGCAGACATGTTCAGCGAGAAGATCAGTGACCGGGCGCCCGGCCCCATGTTGTGAATGACGCGCCGATCCGCGCATGCAACACGAATGCCGCGGGGATAGCGTTCACCTTCGCCCTGACTGGTCCAGGCGTTGTCGTAGTGCATTCCCACCCAGCGGGCCACAGTGGGCTCAGAATACCGTGCGATGCGCGGGTCCATCACCGTGGTAGTCCGCGTGCCGCCCCGCGCCGTGAGCACATCCACCAGCCGGCCCGAATGCGGGCCGAGCGCGTAGCGGGAACCGTGGTGGGGTACGAAGTCCGCCCTGGTGGCCTCCTCCGAGGCGGCGGCCACCACCCGGTGGTGGGAGCGGTTCAGTCTCCCGAAGCCAACACACAGGCCTGCGGGCGTCCCGGGAGCCGCCAGGAACGGCGTGACGCACTCGAGGCGCCCGGTTGTCAGCGGCACAGGCGCATCCGGCACGATCGCGTGCTCCGCGAATCCCCCGTGCGCCACCTCTTCCGGCGTCGCCACGTGGACGCCGCACACCGACAGTCGGTGCCGGTGCATCCGCAACCACCCGCCAGGGCAGTCGAGCCTGATCGAGCTGTCGTCGACATGCAGAGAGGCCAGCGCGGCATCCACGGAACCCGTACCCATACCATGTCCTCGCGGTCGGCAGCGGATGATGCGGAACCTTGCGAGTCGACCATGGGACTACCCGCAGGGCTCCTTCGTCACTCCTCGCCGCAGGCTGGCCGGGGCACAGCTTCGACTTCTGTCCGAAGCAGCCAAAGAGCGCTATTTTGAAGGGGTCGGAGAGGGAAGGGGGAGTCCATGTTCGACGCGTCAACGGCACAGGCGGTGGTAGCGGTGGTGACCGCGGCCGCAACCGGTGCCGCTACCGAGGCAGGGCGCGAGGCGTGGACGTCACTGCTCGAGCTCGCACGGCGGGCCGTTCGACGTTCACCCAGAACATCTGACGGGGACGTGCTACCCGTCGACCCGCAGGATCCGGCTCAGGTCCGGGTGCTCGCCGGGCTCATCCTCGAGGAAGCAGCGCGGAACGACGACTTCGCGGTGGCCTTGGAGAATTGGACTCATCTCGCCAGTGCCCGGCTGGGACTCGCTTCTCAAGTGAGCGGCGTGCACAACGAGGTGGCGGGCAACGCCCGCGTGGCCACGGTGATTCAGGCGGACACTGTGAACGGCGGGATCAGCTTCGGGCACAGTCCGCTCCCTGCGGATAGTGAGGCGCAGTGACGTCGGCGGTATCACCCGAGCGCGAGGTGCTGCTGGATGAGGCCGGCCGTCCGGCCGCCGAATACGTGCCGGGTCACAGCCATCAGCGTCCCTGAGCCGACGCGTTGCGGACTACCGGCGCGCACCCCGGCAGCACCGTCCCTTTGCTGCTGGACCGGTTGCCCGGTTGGATAGTGACGACGGACGAGAATCTGGGCCCGGACCTGCTGCTCCGCCGGCGCGCAGCCGTTCGGCGAGGGTGCCCTGCGGGGTGAGTTCCACCTCCAGCTCACCGGCGATGTACTGGCGGGCGAATCCTTGTTCTCCCCGACGTAGGAGCCGGTGACCCGGGCGATCCGACCGGCCGTCAGCAGGACGCCGAGCCCCTGGCCGTCCACGCCGCAGTTGTTGGAGACCACGCGCAGTCCGTCGGCGCCCTGGGCGTGCAGGGCGTCGATGAGGACGGTGGGGATGCCGCACAGCCCGAAGCCGCCCACCGCCAGCGATGCGCCTTCCGGTATGTCTGCGGCCGAGGTCATGACCTTGTCCACGTTGTCGTGCCTTTCTTCCGGTGCCGGAGTCGGTTGGTGAGGGGCGGGAGTCGGGAACAGGACCGAGCCGTACCGCCCCGGTCCTGTTCCCCAGACGCGCAGCGGTCGTGGCCTGCGGCGGGCAGGGGGCAGGTGAACCGGAGCGACGCCCTCGACGACGGTGTTAAGAGGGTGCCGATGCCCTCGACCGGGTGATGGTGGCAGTGTCGCCGGGGACGAGCGGTGGAGGTTCCAGAGTGCGGTTGCGGCCCCAGAGCTCGGCCAGGCAGCCGCCGTGCCGCAGGTGCCGGAGCCCAGAACGTCGCCGGGGCGGATCATCGAGGAAGCCTTCCGGGTTGCGGTGGGGTTCCAGTTCGTCGCGGTGACGAGCCAGGGGCCGAGGGTGGTTGAGGTGTCCTTGCCCTTGGCGGGGCCGAGTTTGCCCCTCATCTCGCGGCCTTGGAGGTCGCGGGCGGACCAGTCGTTGACAATCGTGTAGCCGATGATGTGCTCGCGAGCCTGCAGGGGGCCAGGTCCCGGCCCCCGTCGGCCGTGGGTTCGAGTCCCACCGGCCCCACCATGCAGATCTTTGGCCTGCGGAAACGTCTCATCAAGGGTGCGGATTCCGTCTGTTGAATCAACGGACGGAATCCGCTGCCGTGAGTTCAACTCCGTTGCTGGCGACGTTAGTTCGGATCGCTCTGACCTGCGCAGATGTGGTGGTCTGGCGTTGGGGTAGGTCTCCGCGGGTGGTGTGTACGAGGCCTTGGACGCCGAATTCGGGACGCTGGCAGGACGCAAGGAAATCAGAAGTGCCGTCTGGGGACCTTCGAGCAGGCGGCTCTGCCGGGCCCGGCTCGTGGGCACGGCGGGCCGCCTGAGTGGGCCGTGATCCCCCTGCTGCGCGCCTCCGGCGGCAACGCCACCGAGCTGACCCCGCAGCCCACCCTGGCCGACCTGCGCAAACTGGTGGAATCCTGCGGCCTCACACAGAGCTGATGGGTGAGCTGCCGCCCACCGTGGGCACACCCGCCCAACGCGCCCTCTAGCGCACGGTCCAGGAGGCACTGACCAACCTCCGCAAGCACGCCCCCGGCGCCAACGCCCGCGTCGAGTTGTGGAAGGACGGCGACGGTATCGGAGTGACCGTCACCAACACCCCTCTCACGCGCCCCTCCCTCCCCTTGCCCGGTTCGCAGCAGGGCTTGGTCGGTCTGCGCGAACGGGCCGAGATCCTGCACGGCACCCTGGAGGCGGGCCCGACCGCACAGGGCGGCTACCGGGTGCGGCTGAGGGTTCCCCTCAGCGCGGAGTGACACGCTGTTCTGTCGGCTTGCGGCTCACAAGACCCACGCGTGAGCCTCGACCGGCAGTGGGCGCCGGCGCCCCTGGACCGTGCACCGCGCAGCTTGCCCGCTCGTCCAGCTCCCTGTCCTGACCGTGTCCGGTGCCGTGTCAGCCCGGTGAGGATCCCGGCACCAGGCTGACAGCCATGATCGCCGCCTCCCCCACGGACGGACGACGCGGAGCTCGACGTGACAGGTCGCCGCCTCACTTCAGCAGGGTGCTGACCACGGCGACGGCCACTCACAAGAGCGCGTCAGTGCCGCCGATTCCGACGGCTCGTCGCCACGTACGGCCTGCGGCCCGGGAGGCGAGCAGGCCCCAGCCCAGGAGCAGGACGGTGTTGATTCCGAAGGCGACGTACTCGATGCCTGTGGAGTGCCACCAGCCAAGGCCCGCCCCGCACAGCAGCAGTGTGGTGGGCAGCGTCGCCACTACCAGCGGCCATTCGGAGAGGACTGCGCGCACCACTCCCCGTATACCGGGATGGCCCTGAGCATCGCGGTGGGTGATCGGTGGGCGTATCCATGAGCCAGGGCCGAGGCAAGAGCGGTGAACAGGACCCACACGGCGTCTTCCATGCGCGCCGCTTGAGTCACGTCGCCGAACTGCGTGAGCGCGGCGACGGCCGAACTCGACATGAGGAGCCCGTATACGCCGCCGAACAGCGCGGTCGGCTGGGCCAGCCAGTCCCATAGCCCACGTCTGCAAGCGATGGCGGACTCGGTGCGCATAGGGGCCTTTCGCGGTCTTGGGTTCCGTGGGTGTCGGTGCGTGGGGTTGTCTGACCGGGACTGGGGCAGTGGACGACCGGACAACCCTGCGTGTGGTGGGTCATGGCGCGGGGGCCAGGAGCTGGGTGGCCGCCAGCCGCGCGTACAGCCGGTCCTGGTCCACCAGTTCCTGATGGGTGCCCACGGCCCGAACCCGGCCGGTGTCCATGACGACGATCCGGTCGGCTCCGGTCACCGTCGACAGGCGGTGGGCCACCACCAGCACAGTGGTCTCCCGGGCCACGTCCGCCATGACGTCCCGCAGCGCGAGCTCGTTGACGGCGTCGAGTTGCGAGGTCGCCTCGTCCAACAGCAGCAACCGGGGCTTGCGCAGCAGGGCGCGGGCGATGGCGACGCGCTGCCGCTCACCGCCCGACAGCTTCGAGCCGCGGTGGCCGACCGGGGTGTCCAGGCCGTGGGGCAGCCGCTCGGCGAGGGTGTCGAGCTTCGTGCGGGCCAGGACGTCGCGGAGGGCGTCGTCCGTCGCACCGGGCGCCGCGAAGACCAGGTTCTCCCGCAGCGTGCCGGCCAGTACCGGAGCGTCCTGCTCCACGTACCCGATGGCGGACCGCAGCTCGCCCAGGGACCAGTCCCGTACGTCCTCGCCGTCCACCAGGACTCGGCCGCTGGTGACTTCGTAGAACCGCTCGATGAGGGCGAAGACCGTCGACTTGCCCGCGCCGGAAGGACCGACGAAGGCCGTCATGCCGGCACCGGGTACCTCGAAACTCACCTGCTGATGGATGTACGGCAGGCCCGGACGGTAGCGGAAGGACACGCCCTCGAAGCGGACCGACGCCGGCCCCGGCGCGGCTGTCCCCTGCCGGGGCAGGGCACCCGTCCGCCGATCGGGCGATTCCGTGGAGAGGCGTTCCACGGCCGCGATGCGGGAGATCGCGGCCGCCCCCTCCTGATAGGAGGTCACGGCGTCGACCAGCTTGGACACCGGCTCGATCAGATAGAAGAGGTACAGCAGGAAGGCGATGAGGGTGGACACGGGGATCTCCCCGGACGCCACCCGCGCCCCGCCGACGGCGAGCACCGCGAGGAAGGCCAGCTGTACGGCGAGTTCGTCGGCCGAGCCGGCCACGGCCTCCCACTTCGCGCTCTTCACACCGTGCCACCACGCCCGCCGCGTCGCCGCCTCCACCCGGGCGGTCTCCCGCGCCTCGGCCCCGGACGCCTTTACCGTGCGAAACGCCCCGAGAGACCGCTCCAATCCGACGGAGATCTCCCCGACCGCCTCCTGCGACCGCTCAGTGGCCCGCGCGATCCTGGGCATCACTATGGCCACGACCCCACCGACCAACACGACCACGCCGAGCGTCACACCCAGCAGCACGACATCCAGGTACGCCATCATCACGACCGCCGCCACGAAGGCCACCGCGCCGGTGGCCGCGGAGACGACCGCCTGGGTGCTGACCGCCCGCAGCAGCGTGGTGTCCGAGGTGACCCGGGACATCAGATCACCCGGCGGGATCCGCTCCCACTCCGAAAGCCGCAGTCGCAGCAACCTTCCGACCAGGGTGCGCCGTGCGGCCAGGACTATCGACTCCGCCGTACGCTCCAGCACATACGCGCCGAACGCCTCGACCGCCGTGCCCAGCACCACCACCACGGTGAGCGCGACCAGGATCCCGGCGATGGTCTCACCGGAGGCGAGCCGGTCCACCAGCGCCTTCGTGGCCAGCGGCTGCAGCAGCCCCCCGGCGGCCCCGACCAGGGCGCACAGCAGACCGAGGGCGACCGCCCACCGGTGCGGCCGCACATACGCGCCCAGTGCCTTGACCGTCTCCCGGGCGGACAGGGACGTCTCATCCGTCGTCGGAGCGGATGCGGTGTTCACGCGGTTCCTTTCATCTGCAGTGTCGCGGCGTCACAACCCGGTACGCGGGCCGAAGTGCCGGGGCAGTCCTCGCGCTCCTTGTGTCCGCGCGGTCTGTCATGCCTCCAGCCTTCAAGCCCGGCCCCAACGCGCCCATCCGGCAACCGTCGGGTCCACCCCCGCCAAGTGGCTGAACAGCACCGCCCGTCCGGTCGCACCGGGCCGACCGGTCAGGACGAGACTCCGCCGGTCGGCAGGGCGGTACCCGCCGATCGGCGGGGGAGAGCCCGAAGACTGCCGGATGGTCTGCCCCCGGACGCCCACGCGAGGTTCTCCGTATGACACAGACACAGCCCCCGCAGGAGACGTCAGCTCCGCAGGAGAACTCGCCTCCGCCACCCCAGGCCTCCCCCGAGTCCCCGGCCTCGCCCGGCCCCTCGGTGGGGCGCCTCGTGGGGGTGGACCTGGCCCGCGCGCTGGCGGTATTCGGCATGTACGTCGTGCACATCGGCCCCCCGCTGTCCGCCACGACTGGCGTCGCCAGCTGGATCCGATACATATCGGACGGCCACTCGTCGGTCCTGTTCGCCACCCTCGCCGGGTTCTCACTGATGCTGCTCGCCGGCCGCCGCGAGCCCAGGACCGGCCTGGCGGGCCGGCAGGCGAGGGCCCGCATCGCGATCCGCGCCGTGATCCTGCTGGCGCTGGGCACCGTGATGGCGATGGAGTACGGGGGCGTGATCATCCTCGGCTTCTACGGCGTCTACTTCCTCCTCGCCCTGCCCCTGGTGCGACTGAGCGCCAGGACCCTCGCGATCATCGCGGCCGCGTTCGCCCTCGTCACACCGCAGCTGGCGTTCGTCCTCACCTCGCTGCTGACCCCGTCGGTCCAGCAGAGCATCAACACCTACGACCCGCTCCGCCACCTCAGCGAGGTCGGCGTCCTCGATCTGCTACTCACCGGCTTCTACCCGGCGCTCACCTGGATGTCGTTCGTGATCGCGGGCATGGCGCTGGGCCGCCTCGACCTCTCCTGCGGCACCATCCAGAAGCGCCTGGCCGCGCTCGGCGCCACCCTCACCGCGGCCGCCTACGGCATGTCCCTGCTGCTCGCCGGCAAGGGCGCGTTGCGGAGCCTCGCGGAAGACGGGCCGTCGTCCGGCGGCTCCGGTTCGATGCCCACCGGCAGCGGGTCGGTGCCCGCTGATGCAGGGTCGCTCCCCGACATGTCCGCGTCGTTTCTCCTGAAGGCCGGGCCGCACAGCGGCACCACGTTCGACATCATCGGCAGCGTCGGAATCGCGATACTCGTGATCGTGGGCGCGACGGTGGCGATGGCCCGCCTGCCGCGACTGCGCCGCCTGGCCAAGCCGGTCATCGCCGTGGGCACCATGTCCCTGACCGCCTACGTCGGCCACTTCCTCGCACAGACCGCACTGTCCACACCCGCCGGAACCGGCACCCAGCAGTCCTGGCTGCCCCTGATCCTGTACGTCCTCGGAGCCATTCTGTTCGCCGCGATCTGGTCCCGCTTCTTCCGCCGCGGCCCCCTGGAGTACCTGCTCAACGCCGCCACCAAGCCGGCGAAGCACATCCGATGAGGCCCAGGCCGGGGTGTGAACCTCCACACTCCACCCCGGCCCGGGCCGCTCATGGATCCAGCATCTGCCGCTGATGCCCCAACGCCCATCCAGCCAGGTGGTGCTGGGGCAGCCTCCGAACAACCCGTACTAGAAGGTTGCGAGACCCTCTCATCAGCTGGGGAGAGGATCCTTGAACCGGGTGTGCGCGTCCGTCCAGGGCGCGTTCTGGACGCAGGCTGGACACAACGATCGGAAAAGACTGACAAGGGCTGAGAAGGGGTGAGGCGCCAAACTCGTTCTGAGCTGGGGAACTGTTTGGAAAGAAACGCCTCCACGTCCTGCACACCCCCCTTGAGCGGCCTGCCTGTGATCAATGGCCGTACTGAATGTTGGCGACCCCATGGAGCGGCGGCCTCGGTCCACTCGTCGTTCAGCTCGGTCGGCACCGTGTCTTCCGCGGTTGAATACCGCTGTGGCACGGATGGTGTTGGGATTCGGTGAGGACGATCTGAGGACGCTGGCCGGGGCTCGGTCCTTCGAGCGTGGGCTGGGCTATCTGGACGCGGTGAGAGGGCTGGAGGTGGGGGAAGGCTCGGTCACCGCCGTGGTGCACGGTACGGATGTCTACGAGGTGGAGCTCACTCTCGGCGAAGGTGAGGCGATCTCGGGGTGGTGCGACTGCCCGTACGGGCAGGAGGGCAACTTCTGCAAGCACTGTGTGGCGGTCGGGCTGACCGTGCTGCGGCGGGCGAGGACGATTCCGCACCAGCGAGAGGCGGCACGGCAGCGGGCTTCCGGCCTGGATGCATGGCTTTCGGCGCTGTCACGTGACGAACTCCTGGCGCTGGTGCGGGAGCAAATCGCCGAGGACCGGGAACTGCGTCGGCGCTTGGAGCTGCGGGCCGCTGCTGCTCGTTCCGACCTCGGTGCGGTCCGGGACCGGATCATCGCGCTGATCGATCCGCGGCCGTTCGCCCGGTACGGGTACATCGAGTACGCGGATGCCTCCGCGTATGCGCGGCAGGTCGCCGAGGCGGCGGCCGCGCTGCGCGCCTTGACCGCCGGCGGGCAGGCGGCGCAGGCGGTCGGTCCGGCCGAGGAGGCGCTCCGGCTGCTGGGGGAGGCGTTCGGAGAGCTCGACGACTCCGACGGGGTGGTCGCGCAGGCCGCCGCCGCGGTGGCCGAGGCCCATCTGGAGGCCTGCCGAGTCGCCTGCCCCGATTCGAAGCGGCTGGCCGAGTGGCTGGTCGGCAACGTGCTCGACGACAGTAACGACGTGGCGGACCTGGATCCGCTCGACTACGCCGACGTACTGGGGTCGAGCGGGCTGGCCCACATGCGGCAGCTGGCGACCGAGGCACTCAGGCGCAGGCCGTCCGGCTGGGCGGCGCGGTATCTGATGGAGCGCCTGATCAAGGCAGAGGGTGACGTCGACGGGCTGGTCGCCCTGTATGCGCAGGACCTCGATCCCTCCGGTACCACCCATCTGCTCATCGCGGAGGAGCTGGAATCGGCGGGACGTGCGGACGAGGCGCTCGCCTGGGCGGAGCGCGGACTGCGGGAGTGCGCCGCCGAGACGTACATCGACGGCCGTCTGGTCGACTACGTGTGCGTGCGGTACGCGCAGACGGGACGGATGGCCGACGCGGTCGCGGTGCGCCGGGACCGGTTCCGTCTCGAGCGGTCCCTGGCCGCCTACCGGCAGTTGCGCTCTGCCGCTCAGGAGGCGGAGTGTTGGGAGGCTGAGCGCGCAGCCGCGCTGGCAGCTCTTGGGGAAGACGCCCGTCGTGAGCGCGGCGGCCAGTACGGCGGGCCCGTGCTGATCGACGTGTTGCTCGACGACGGCGACCTGGACGCCGCCTGGCGGGAGGCCGCCGGCCGCGCCGACGACCGGCAGTGGGAGCAGCTCGCCGACCTGTCACGCGAGACGCGCCCGGCCGAGGCACTGGGCGTGTACCTGCGGCTGGTCGAGCGGTCGAAGGAGCCGACGGGGGACCGCGCCTACGAGCACCTGGCACGGCTGCTCCTGGCGGCCCGTAACTGCCACCGCGCACTGGGGACCGAGGACGCGTTCACCCTGTTTCTCACCGACCTGCGGACGGAACTGAAACGCAGGCGGAAGCTGATGAGCATCCTCGACCGGCACAGGCTGTAAGGGTGGGCAGGACCAGCGCCCGCTCATCCGCGTGCGGGGACGGCGCCCCGCAGACCCTGTGACCGGTCAGCCATTTCCGGCCCACGACCACGTATGTACTGCGTACCGTTGGCGATCGAAGCCAACGGCATGATGCCCGAAACCACGCCGGACCCGGACCCGCCACCCTTCAGTGCCTTGGGCCTCCTCACCGCCCGACCAGCGTCTCCCGGATTCCCGGACCGGGCCGCCGCCCAGCCACCCGGCACGAAGTGGGACGTGTCCTCGCCACCGGCGAGGCATACAGCCGCCCCAACACCACAAGAAGGGAACCAAGCCCCGCCGAACCAAGAGGCGAGCACCAACCACCCATACGCTGCCACGATGCACCCCATGGATGTCGAGAACCTCAGCGGGTTTCAAGTTGCCCGCGCGGCCTCATCGGACTGGGCCGCGTTAGCCAAGATCGATTCCGTCGCGGCATGGGGCGACCATGCACGAGGGGACAGCATCCGGCGCTGGTGCGAACAGGGTGTGGTTCTCATGGCCCGAGACTCATCCGGACCCCTGGGTTACAGCGTGCTGGAGTACAGCTTCTTCGAGCAGGGCTTCGTCACCATGTTGATGGTCGCCCCCCATGCCCGTCGACGAGGTGTGGGCGCACGTCTCCTCACGGCCGTCGAGAACGTATGCACCACCGCGAAGCTGTTCACCTCGACCAACGTCTCCCACCACCCCGTACAGCAGCTACTCCAACGCGTCGGCTGGCACCCGGTCGGTTTGCTCGCCGCCTGGGCGGGAGTGGCGGTGCGGTCGACGTTGAAGTCGCCACCGCCCCGCCGCCTGGTGACGGCCAGGCGGCGGGGCGGTGGGCTCGTGCGGTGGGTCAGTGGACGATGTTGAAGGTGGCGTCGGCGCGGCCGGTCGCGGTCGAGATCTCGTCGAGCCGCAGGGCGAACGAGTAGTGCCGCAGGTAGCGCGTCGGGAACCGGGCCGAGCGGAACGAGGACCAGTTCCCGTCGGCGAGGCCGGCGACGCGGTGGAACGTGGCGTCGGTGGCGAAGCCGGCCGTGCCGTCGTTGCGGACCAGCTTGATCGCGAAGTTCTCCTGCTTCATGTAGTAGCCGGGGAAGTTGACCGACTCGAACGACACGCCGTCGGGGTCGGACAGGCCGGGCCGCAGCCGCCACTGCGCGTCCTGGTAGGGGTCGAAGGGCAGTTCGCTGATGCGGCCGGCGTTGCTCTCGTGGCGGACGTAGTGGCCGGGGAAGTTGTAGGACTTCAGGAGGTTCCAGCTCGTGCCGCCGTACCGGGCGAGGAGGCGGTCGCGATCGGCGGCGGTGATCGGGTGGACGGTGTTGTGCTTCGCGTTCAACGGTGCGGTGTACGACTGGCGGCCGACCTTGGTCCACGCCCCCGACACCAGGTCGCCCTGCCACAGGTCGAACTTCGCGTTGGGGCAGAAGGTGTCACCCCACAGCGACCAGGTGGACGAGGTGAGCGACTTCACCAGCGTGGGGGCCTCGGTGCACCGGTTCTCGGCGACGCCGTCGGTGTACTTGGTGAAGCTTCGCGGTTCCACCGACGCCGAGCGCGCGCCGACCAGCCGGCCCGTCGCGTTGCTCTTGTAGTAGAGGTAGTTGGATCCGTTGACGCCGGTGACGACGTGGGAGTCGATGATGCCGGAGCCCGCGTCGTGGAACACCACGGGGTCGGTCGCGGTGACGAAGTCGGTCGTGTAGGAGACGGCGATCACCGAGTAGGACATGCCCTGCGGGACGGTGGAGAACGTGATGCCGTAGGCGCTCCGGACCGGGTCCCAGTGGATGGCCGGGGCCCAGCTGTAGGAGTTCGGGTTGGTGGCGTTGACCTTCAACAGCCGGTCCGCCGACCAGTTCACCAGGTCCGGCGAGGTCCAGACGTGGATGTTCGGGTTGGCCCTGGTGAAGTTGCCGCCCACGGGGATGTCGGTCGCGAGCATGACCCAGCTGCCGTCGGGCAGCCGGTACAGGAACGGGTCGCGGATGCCCTTGGTGCCCGCGGTGGGAGTGAGGACCGGGTTGTTGTCGTTGAGCGGCGTCCACTCCCGGCCGTCGTCACTGACCGCGAGGTGCACGGCGTTGACGTTGCCCGCGCCGCTGAGCGACTCCTTGAAATAGCCCATCACATAGGCGGAGTCGGCGTCCGCCGCCGCGGCCGTCTGCGCGGGCACGGCCACTCCCGTGGCCAGCGCCACCAGAGCGACGAGGAACGCCGCTCTCCTGATCAGTCTTGCCAGCAAGGTCTTTCCTCTCGATGCGTGGTTCTCACATGCGTGCGACACCGGCGCCCTCCCTTCGAACGCGAAGGAGCGGGAGGGGCCGCGGGGCCGTCGGGTCAGTCCGCCAGGCGGAAGGCAGCGTCGCTGCGCCTGTGGCGTTGGTGATCGTTACGAGCTTCGGATGGAAGGTGTAGTACTTGCTGCCGGCGGGTGAGCGCACGAGCGCCAGATAGCCCGGGTGGGCGGCGGCAGCCCACTGGGTGCGCTCACGACGTGAGCCGTAAGAGCAGGCAGACCGCAACCGATATCGCCGCCGGCCGGGAGAGAACCGCACGCATGTGCGTCCCCTGTGTTCGTGCGGGTGCGACGATCAAGTGACGGTGGAGTCGAGGCACTTGCGGTCGCCGTAGCCGGGTGAGGAGTGAAGGGGCAGCGTCGGCGGAGCTGCCCCGGCTTGAGCTGATGACGGGCGCGCAACACGGGTCGGCTCCCGAGAGCGCCTATTCGTAATTTCGAACACCGTACGGAACTTCGGCCAGAAGGTAAACTTCCCGTTAGAGTCACGTCAAGAGAACCGGCCAGTCTGGTTACACCGTTTCCGACGAGCGAGGCGCTGCACCCCGGCGTTGGGACGGGGTCGATGCTGTCGGCGAGCAGCAGAAACCGAATCGCCGTACTCGGAGGGCTCTTGCTCGGGCGGTGCGCTCAGGGCCGGTCCGTTCGATGTGCCTCCACGCTGGTGGGGACTACTGTCCCCGGCTCCACCTTTCGGTGGCGTCACCGAGGGCCGTCCACGGCTGGACCGGTGAGCCGTTGGCCGTCTTCCAGCCGTTGACGTCGATGGCCTGACAGCACAAGCCGAGGGATTGCCAGGTCGTGAAGTCGGCCTGTGGCTCCGCGTCTTGGGCGTTCCCCTTCAAGGGTTCCGCGGTGGGCCGGGTGCCACCTCTACCCCACCGGTCGCGGATGTCGCCATGGTGATGACGTCGAGTCAGGACCGAAGTCCGGTCGCTGCAGTCCGGGCAGTCCGGGCAGTTCGTCCAGGGTCCGCGCCATCGTCTCCTGGGCCGCGTCATCGACGTCGCTGAGGTCCCGCGCCATGCCTACGGGCAGTCCGGCGCGCTCGTGGGGCAGGGCAGCTGATGTCCGTTCTGTGTTTTCTGTTATGAGCGGACGTGCCCGCGCGTCTCCCGTACGTACGACTCAGCCCATCGGACGCGGTGACAGCACTCCTCTTGACATGCCCTCACGTCACCCTCTAACTTTTGGCCGAATTTGCGAACACTGTCCCATATTTCGAACGAGTTGGCCTTGGCGCTTCCGTGCTCCGCGTACTGAGGCAGGGATGCGACGCGATGTGAGCCGTGACCGCATCCGCCGCATCTCTTCCAGGCATTGGGCCGGCCCGGCCGCCACCGACGCCTCGGGGTACGGCAGAGCGCGCCGTCCGGCACCCGTGGTCGGATCCGTCGCCCCACCTTCGCTCCCGCTCCACGACACGAAACAAGGATGTCTCTGTCATGAGCATTACTCCCGCATTGGCCGACGATGTGGAACAACTACGGCGGCGCGCTAGGCAGTACGCGCGCAGGAGTCCCTCTCTCATCCGCCGACTCCTCACCACGGCGACGGCGCTCATCGCACTCGTGACGGTCGGTACCGCGGTGGCCGCGCCCGATGCGCAGGCGGCCACGACGACGTTCACGAACCCGCTCAACAGTTCCGGCGCCGACCCGTACATGACCTACTACAACGGCAACTACTACCTGATGACGACGCCGTACAGCGGGCCGCTGACGATGCGGAAGGCGCCCACGATCGCGGCGCTCAAGTCGGCCGCGCCGGTACCGGTGTTCAGTGCCCACGCCGCCGGCCGCGACCGCATGGTCTGGGCTCCGGAGATGCACCTGCTCGACGGCCCCAACGGCAAGCGCTGGTACATCTACTACTCCGCCGGTGGGGGCGACATCGAGGACCAGCGCGTGCACGTGGTGGAGAGCGCCGGCACCGACCCGCTCGGCCCGTACACGTACAAGGGCATGATCTTCGGCGCGAACGACTGGTGGGGCATCGACGGCAGCGTGGTCACCATCGGCGGCCGCCTGTACTTCACCTGGTCGGGGGTGCCGACGCCGCAGTGGGCGGGATCCGACCCGAGCATCTACATCGCCGCGCTGAGCGACCCCTGGACCGTCACACGATCCCGTACGCAGATCTCGACCCCCACCCACGCCTGGGAGAAGCAGCGCACTCCGATGAACGAGGGCCCGGTCGCGTTGCAGCACAACGGGAAGACGTTCATCTCCTACTCGGCGAGCGCCTGCCAGGGACCGGACTACAAGCTGGGTCTGCTCACACTCACCGGCAGTGACCCGCTGAGCGCGAGTTCATGGACGAAGAGCACCGAGCCGGCCTTCCAGCGCAGCGACGCGAACAACGTGTACGGTCCGGGCCACAACGGCTTCTTCAAGTCCCCGGACGGCACCGAGGACTGGATCGTCTACCACGCCAACTCCTCATCCACCCAAGGCTGCGGCGCCACCCGCACCACCCGGATCCAGAAGATCACCTGGAACGCGGACGAGTCGCCGAACCTCGGCGTGCCGGTGGCGACGAACACGGCGCTGACCGTGCCGTCCGGTGAACCGGCGGTGACCTACTACCGGTTGGCCAACCGCAACAGCGGCAAGGTCATGGACGTCCAGGCACCCAACACCGACGACGGCGTGAAGATCGGCCAGTACACCTGGAACGGCAGACCCTGGCAGCAGTGGCGCTTCGTCGATGTGGGCAGCGGTTACTTCCAGATCGAGAGCCTCAACAGCGGCAAGTGCCTGGACGTGAACGCCCGGTCCACCGCCGACGGCGCCGGCATCGTCCAGTACCGCTGCCACACCGGCACGAACCAGCAGTTCGCCTGGGTCGCCACCGACGGGTACTTCCAGCTCAGGGCCCGCCACAGCGGCAAGTGCGTCAACGTCGTCGGCGCCTCGACCGAGAACCTCGCCCTGCTGGAGCAGCGCACCTGCGGCACAGCCGCCAGCTTCCAGTGGTCGCGTTTCTGACGACCCGCTCCCCGTCACGACACCTGCAGAGAGCACGAGACGCACCCAGGGTCTTTACCCGGCTGGCGGCGATACTGGTCGCCGCCGGCCTGTTCTTCGCCTCCAAACCTTGAGAGGTCGTTCTCGATTGTCGCGGAAGTCTCGGCTCGTTGCTGGCCGAGAGGTCGCGGGGGGTGACGGATGCTGTCGACGCGGGCGGTCCCGGAGGGCCTGGAAGACCCCCGCGTCCCGTCAGCGCGTGAAGCGGTTGCAGGCCGTCTGCCAGGCGCTGAAGCGCTCGGGCGTCTCCCGCCACTGGCTGCCGGTGCGGAACCGCCAGACAACCCGCTCGACCTGCTCACGCAGCCGCTGCCGGTACGGGCCGTTCCTGCCGACCGGCAGGAACGGCCCGATGAACTCCCACTCACCAGCGGTGAGTTGCGCACCCATCACACAACAGTCCCTCCCGGACCAGCACCCGACCCCGGGCTTGATCGCAACTGAAGACAGGCCGCAGGTGTATTGCCCTGTGACTGCTCCGAACACCGCCGGTGCGTCGCGCCGCCCGGTACTCAGGACCAGGCCGTGACGGGTTGGAAGCTCCGGTCGGCGCGGAACAGGTCGGTGGCCGTGTAGCGGTCGACCCACAGCTCGCCGTTCCGGTGGCGGACGTAGTAGCCCGGGAAGTTGTACGACTCCAGGGCGACCGAGCTCGCTGCCGTGCCCGGGCGGGCGTTGAACGTGGCGTCCTTGGCGAAGGTTGCCGTGCCGTCGTTGGCGGCGACGCGGACACGGAACGCCGAATGACGCAGGTAGAGGCCGCTCGCGGTGCGGAAGGAGTAGCAGTTGGCGTCGGCCAGGCCGGGGACGACGGTGAAGGTGGCGTCCTGCTTGGTCTGGGTCGTGCTGGAGGCGTTCACGGGGTCGGTGTAGCCGAGGAAGTTGCGGTGGCGCATGTACCGGTCGGGGGTGTTCACCGACTGGAAGGAGCGGGTGGTGTTGAGCGGCAGGGTCACGCCTCCGGTGACGGTCTCCTTCACCACCGTGAGGTGTTTGACGGTGCCGGACAGGCCGGGCAGTTCGGCCGGTGTCGTCCAGGTCTCGAAGGTGTCGTAGCTGTCGACGTAGTAGAACTTGCGCCGCGTGTAGTCCTCGAAGAAGATGCGCCAGCCGCCGTTGTCCAGCTGCACCAGGACCGGGCCCTCACCGTCGAGGTCGACCCAGTTGCCGGTCTTGGTGATCGTCCAGGGGCCGGTCAGGCTGCTGGAGGTGGCGAAGTCGATGGACCTGGTGGAGGTGCTCTTCAGGAACGCGTGGTACGTCGAGTCGATCTTCACGACGGTGGTGTCGATGTACCCAGGCCCCCTGACGCCGCCGGTCATCGGAGTCGCGGTGCTCCACGAGGTCAGGGCGCTGTTGGTCGCCGTGATGATGTACGGGTTGAAGACGCCCCTGGCCTCGGGGTTCAGGTGCAGGGAGACCAGGATGTTGACGCTGCCGTTGTCCGGGTCGATGAACCACTCCGGGGCCCAGGCGTTCCCGACCTCGGGGAAGTTGATGGTGATGTTGCCGAGGAAGGTCCAGTTCTGCCGGTCCGAGCTGCGGGCCAAGCCGATGCTGTTGCCCGTCCAGTTGGCGGTGTAGGTGACGTAGTAGAAGCCGTCCGTGTGCCGGAAGACGCTGGGGTCGCGCACCAGCCCGGACGGCGGTGTGTAGGCGGGCCCCTTCACGAGGTCGAAGCCCGTGGCGTCCACGGAGTCGTACACGTACATGTTCCGCTCGCTGGAGTACGTGAACGCGGTCATCGTGTACCGCGAGGTCCGGCCGGCGGGCGGGGCGGCCGCGTGTGCCGTGCCGCTGAGCAGGGGCGCCAGCGGGGAGGCGAGGACCGCGGGGGTCGCGCCGAGGGCGAGGAGCGCTTTCATCGCGCTTCTTCGACTGGGGACCGGCAACGTCATGATGGCTCCTGGATGTGGTGCGGTCGTTGGGGGCGGGGGCAAAGCGGGACTGCTCGGTCGCTGATGGCGGGGGGCGAGGCGGGACTGCTCGGTCGCTGCTCCGCCGCTATGTCGCGCAGTGGGCGGCGTGCTGCCGGTGGAGGGCCGTGCCGGCCGGCAGGACGTGAAGCGGGTTGCTGAAGTGGCGTAAGCAGCGGCCGGGAAGGTGAGCGACTCGGAGGAGACGCCGTTGATGGCGTCGGCGAGGCCGGCGCGCCGGTGGAGGGATGCGTCGTTGTGGAAGACGGCTCTGCCGTGAGCGCGGGTGGTGCGGCCGTTGCCGCAGCCGCCGCGTTCGCGGTGTTGTCCGCGCGGTAGACGGTCCACTTCTCCGTGCGGTGGGTCGCAGCCGCGGAGGGGCAGGGGCTTCGGCTCACTGGGTGTAGAAGGTGGCGTCGGCCCGGTCGGTCGCCGTGCTGAGCGCCTGGACCCGCAGCAGGTAGTTGTAGTGGCGGATGTAGCGGCCCGGGAGGTTGTACGACTCGTAGGAGACCCCGGCGGAGTCGGCGAGGCCGGCCCGGGCGGTGAAGGAGGCGTCAGCGGCGAACAGCGCCGTCCCGTCGTTCTTCTCCACCCACACCTCGTTGTTCTTGTGACGCAGGTAGTAGCCGGGGAGGTTCGCCGACTCCAGGGAGACGGTGCCGGTGCCGGTGAGTCCGGTGACCACGCGGAACTGCGAGTCGGCCAGCGGGGAGACGTTCGGCTCGATCCTGGCGCGGTGCTCCCAGTGGCGGATGAACCGGTCGGGGAAGTTGTACGAGGAGAGCCGGATCGGGGTGAGGCCGTCGGCGACGGGGATGCCGAAGTCGGGTGTGCCGTCGGCCTTCCAGTAGATCTTCTGGACGCGGGTGCGGCGGTTGGGGTCGTTGAGCGGGGCACCGCTGATGTCCCTGTAGCTGCGGTCGTGGTAGACGAGGATGTCCGACTTGCCGTCCTCGGAGACCGTGAACTGGTTGTGCCCGGGGCCGTACTGGCTGGTGGCGGCGTTGCTGACGAAGACCGGGCCGGCGTTCTTGGTCCATGACGAGGCGCTGAGCAGGTCGTCCGAGGCGGAGGCGGTCAACAGGCCCATGCAGTAGTTGGCGTCGGTGGCACTGGCCGAGAAGGTCATGAAGACCTTGCCGCCCCGCTGGATGACGGCCGGGCCCTCGTTGACCGTCGCGCCGGCCTTCTCCCACGAGGCGGTCGGCCGGCTGAGCAGGACCGGTGTGCCGGTGATGGTCCAGGGGTTGGACATCTGGGCGATGTAGATGTTGGTGCCGAGACCGAACACGGGCGGGTTGTCCTGCGCCCAGGCGAGGTAGCGGGTGCCGTTCACGGCGAAGGTGGTCGGGTCCAGCGAGAAGGTGTCCAGCGGCAGCGCGATACGGCCCTTCTCCGTCCACGTGCCCGTGATCGGGTTCGCGTCCGCGCACTCCAGGACGTAGGGCCGGATCCTCCATTTGTCGTCTGCGGCGCCGGCGGAGAAGTAGATGTACCACTTGCCGCCGATGAAGTGGATCTCCGGGGCCCAGATGTGGGCGCCCATCTCGCCGGTGGCGTGCTTGGTCCAGATGGTCGTCTCGGGGGCCGACGTGAGCCCCTGGATCGTGGTGGCCCGGCGCAGCACGATCCGGTCGTACGCCGGCACCGTGGCGGTGAAGTAGTAGAAGCCGTCGGTGTGCTTGAAGATGTGCGGGTCGGCCCGCCGCTCGGCGATGGTGTTCGTGTACGTCACGCCGGGTGACGCGGGCACGGCGGCGTGGGCGGTACCGGCCGAGACACCGGTAACGGTCGCGGCGGCCGACCCGGCGATCATGCCGAGAACCGTCCGGCGGGTGAATTCAGGTCTCAATGGACTACTCCCTCTGGCGCTGGTGGGGCGGAGGTACCACCTGCTGCCCACATGGGTCGGTGGCGGTCGACAGTGTCGGTGACGGCGGTCAGGCGGCGGGGGCCAGCCGCCACTGCTGGCAGTTGTTGTTCAGCCAGGTCCACTGGCGGACGTCGGTGCCGTTGGAGGTACCGCAGTTGGCGACGTCGGCGACCTTGCCGCTGTTTTCGTTCACGATCCGCACGTAGTCACCTGTGGCCGTGTACACCAGGCGGAACTTCTGGCAGTTGTTGTTCAGCCAGGACCACTGCCGGATGTCCGTGCCGTCGGCCGTACCGCAGTTCGCGGTGTCCATGACCTTGCCGGTCGCGACGTTCACCAGCCGGTTGGTGTCGTTGCCCAGGTCCTCGATCCGCCACTTCTGGTTGGCGCCGCCGTTGCAGGTCCACTGGAGGATGTTCGTGCCGTCGGCGGTGCCGGCGCCGGACACGTCCAGGCACTTGCCGCTGTTGCGGTTGACCAGGGTGTACGCGGTCGGGGTGGCCGCCGTCTCTCCGGAGGGGCCGGCCAGGGTGGTGCCGAGGGCCACGGGGGTGCCGAAGTTCGGCGTGCCGTCGGTGTTCCAGGTGAATTTCTGGGCCCTGGTGGTGCGTTCGTTGCCGCAGCGGTCGGTGGTGGAGTCGTTGGCGTGGTAGACGATCCAGTTCTCGGTGCCGTCGGGCGAGGTGAAGAAGCCGTTGTGGCCCGCGCCGTAGACGCCTGCCGCGTCATTGCGGCTGAAGACCGGTGAGGGCTTCTTCGTCCACGAGGCGCGGTCCAGTGGGTCGGCACCGGTCAGTTCCAGCTGGCCGAGCTGGTAGTTGGGGGTGTCGCAGGCGCTGGCGGAGTAGATGAGGAAGGTGCGGCCGTCACGCTGCAGCGCCTCCGGGCCTTCGTTGATGGCTGCGCCCTGGGTCTCCCAGCTGAGGGTCGGCGTGGAGATGACACTCCAGTTCCCGCTGACGGTGTACGGGTCGGTCATCGGGGCGATGACCAGGCTGGGCGGCGTGCTGCTGTTCGTTCTTCCGCTGCCGACCATGTACGTCTGGCCGTTCACCTCCAGGACGCTCGCGTCGATCAGCCAGTTGGTCGGGTAGAGGTTGGGGCCGGTGATCATCGACTTGTACGTGTAGGGGCCCATCGGGTCCGTGCCGGCGCTCGCCAGGACGTGCGTGCGCTGGGTGCCGTTCGCCCCGCAGCACGGAGTGCCGCTCTGCCCGGCGCTGTAGTAGAGGTACCAGCGGCCGTCGGAGAAGTGGATCTCCGGGGCCCAGATGTTGGAGTTGCGGCTGGGCGTGGTGTCCGACCAGATCTGCACGTTGGGAGCGGTGGCGAGGCCGGCGAGGGTGGGCGACTTGCGCATGCCCAGGACACCGGTGAACGTCGTCGTGACGAGGTAGTAGTTGCCGTCGTAGTACTCCAGCCAGGGATCGGCGCCCTTGAAGGACTTCAGAGGGTTCGTGTAGGGGCGGCCGTCCGCTGCGGACGCGGGTCCCTGGGCACAGACCAGCGCCATGAGCAGGGACACGGCGCCGGCCAACCACAATCTGAGGTGGCGAAGGAGCACGGTTCTTCCTTTCCGGACGTTCGCTGCGCCGAATGTCGTGCTACCGGGGGTGAGAGCTCGTGAGCAGACGCCGACGGCCACCTCCGTCAGCATGGGGAGGCAGTGGAAGGGGACGCCGGCGCTCTCCGGGAGGCGCCGGCGTCCCTGTCGGTGTCGGGTCAGTTCGTCACGCGGAAGGTGGCGTCGCCGCGTCCTGTCGCGGTGGTGATCGGGTCGAGCTTCAGGTAGTAGCCGTAGTGGCGGATGTAACGGTCGGGGTGGTTGTAGGACTGGAAGGAGGACCAGGTGGAGTCGGCGAGGCCGGCAACCTGGCGGAAGGTGGCGTCGGCGGCGAACTGGGCGGTGCCGTCGTTGCGGACCAGTTGGAAGTCGTTGTTGGCGTGCCGCAGGAAGTAGCCGCGGTAGTTCACCGACTCGAAGGAGACGGTGCCGGTGCCTGCCAGACCGGGCCGCAGCCGGAACTGGGCGTCGAGACCGGTGACGTTCTGGTCGATGCGCACGTCGAAGCCGGCGTGCCGCACGTACCGGTCCTGGAAGTTGAACGACTGGAGCCGCTTGGCCGGGATGTCGCTCCAGCGGGCGAGTACGCGGGAGTCCTCGGCGGCCGTGAGGTTCAGGATCGAGCCGTGGCGCTTCTTGGTGGCGCCCATGTTGTAGCTGCCCGACGCCGGAAGCTGGTAGCTGCCGGGGGCGGAGGGGCTGGTGGTCGTGACCGGAATGTAACCCCGCCCGGAGGCGTACTGGTCGAGGTAGAGCGCCCACTCGTTGCGGTCGCGGAACTTCATCCACATCGGGCCTTCCACACCCGTGAGGCCGGTGCCGGAGAGGTCGCCGAGGGGGGTCCAGGTGCCGAGGATCGAGTTGCTGCCTTCGAGGGTGATCTGACTGTCGCGGGAGGCCCGCACGTAGCGGTAGTCGCCGACGCCGGCCGGCATCTCGACGATCTGGCTGTCGATGATTTCCTCGGTGCCGGGACGCTCGATGTAGATCTGCGGGGTGGTGATGGAGCGGAAGTCGCTGGTGTGGGCGTAGTAGATGCGGTGCTTCTTCACGCCGTTGACGGGCTTGTTCGTCGCCCAGTACAGGACGTAGTTGTTGGTGGCCGGGTCAAAGTACGCTTCCGGCGCCCAGGCGTTGCGCCCGTCGGGGATCGCACCGGCGACGTTGAGCAGCCACGGCTCCGACCAGTTGATCAGGTCCGTGGACTCCCACACCACGAGGTTGCGGCTGCCGTTGTACACGGCGGCCTCCCAGTTCTGCCCGCAGCTGATGCACAGGTCGGTCGCGATGATCCAGTACTTGCTGCCGTCAGGGGATCTCACCAGTGCGGGGTCGCGCACCCCCTTCGTGCCGACCGTGGAGCGAAGGGCTATTCCGCCGCCGTTGAGGTCGGTCCAGTTCAGGCCGTCCGTGCTGTACGAGAAGTAGATCTGCTGGCCGTTCGAGCCTTCCCCGATGAAGTGCGTCATCAGGTAGCCGGGGTCGGCGGCGGCCGCCCGCTCGGGTGCGGCCAGTGCCTGGGAGGTGAAGAGTAGGCAGGCGGCGACCAGTATCGCCGCCAGCCGGGAGAGAAGTGTGCGCACGTAGGGTTCCTGTCTTTCTGCGGGTGCTTCGATGTGCTGTGGTGCTGTGGCCGGGCTGGGCCGGATCGCCGGCCCAGCCGCCTGGCGGAGCCCCGCTTCGTGCTGGGCGGCGGCGGTGTGCGGGGCTCGCTCCGACGGTCGCCACCGACTCGGCCTGCCCCAGGGCGATGCCGTGCCGCGTGAAGCGGGCAGCCCGGTTCCAGGGTCAGTTCGTCACGCGGAAGGTGGCGTCGCCGCGTGCTGTCGCGGTGGTGATCGGGTCGAGGCGGAGTTGGTAGGCGAAGTGGCGGATGTAGCGGTCGGGGTGGTTGTAGGACTGGAAGGAGGACCAGGTGGAGTCGGCGAGGCCGGCGACCTGGCGGAAGGTGGCGTCGGCGGCGAACTGGGCGGTGCCGTCGTTGCGGACCAGCTGGAAGTCGTAGTTGGCGTGGCGCAGGAAGTGGCCGGGGTAGTTCACGGACTCGAAGGAGACGGTGCCGGTGCCCGCCAAGCCGGGGCGCAGCCGGAACTGGGCGTCGGGGCCGGTGATGTTCTGGTCGATGCGCACGTCGAAGTTGGCGTGCCGCACGTACCGGTCCTGGAAGTTGAACGACTGGAGCCGCTTGGCCGGGTTGCTGGCCCAGCGGGCGAGTACGCGGGTCTCCTCGGCGGCCGTGAGGTTCAGGATCGAGCCGTGGCGCTTCTTGTTGACGCCCAGGTTGTAGCTGCCCGACGTCGGGAGCTGGTAGGTGCCGACGGCGGAGGGGTCGGTCGTCGTGACCGGCATGTACCCGCCGCGGGAGGCGTACTGGTCGAGGTACAGGGTCCACTCGTTGCGGTCGCGGAACTTCATCCACATCGGGCCCTCGACCTGGGCACCGGTCAGGCCGATGCCGGAGAGGTTGCCGAGGTTCGTCCACGTCCCGAGGATCGAGTTGCTGCCTTCGAGGGTGATCTGGCCGTCACCTGAGGCCCGTACGTAGCGGTAGTTGCCGACGCCGGCCGGCACCTCGACGATCTGGGTGTCGATGAGTTCCTGGGTGCCGGGGCGGTCGATGTAGATCTGCGGGGTGGTGATGGTGCGGAAGTCGCTGGTGCGGGCGTAGAAGATGCGGTGCTTGGTCTTGCCGTTGAGGGGCACGTTCGTCGCCCAGTACAGGACGTAGTCGTTGGTCTCGGAGTTCCAGATCGCCTCGGGCGCCCAGGCGTTGCGTCCGTCGGGGATGGCTCCGGCGACGTTGAGCAGCCACGGCTCCGACCAGTTGACCAGGTCCGTCGACTCCCACACCACGATATTGCGGCTGCCGTTGTTGATGGAGCCGTCCACGGTCGACCCGCAGCCCCAGCACAGGTCGGTCGCGATGATCCAGTACTTGCTGCCGTCGGGCGAGCGCACCAGTGCGGGGTCGCGTACGCCCTTCGTGCCGATGGTGGAGCGCAGGATCGACGCTCCGTCGTTGAGGTCGTTCCAGTGCAGGCCGTCCGCGCTGTGCGAGAGGTACATCTGCTGACCGGTCGATCCCTCCCCGGTGAAGTGCAGCATCAGGTAGCCGGGGTCGGCGGCGGCCGCCCGCTGAGGTGCGGCCAGGGATTGGGAGGTGAAGAAGAGGCCCACGGCGACGAATATCGCCGCGAGCCTGGTGAGCAGTCTTGCCATGCGCGTGTCCTGTCTCTGTTACGGGTGCCGGGACGGGGTGGGAGCGGGGTGGCGGACGAGTGACCACGGGAAGCCGGCGGCTGTGACGCTGGTGCGTCGTCCGAACAGGGCCAGGTCCGCGGTCGAGGCACCGACGGCGTTGACGCTCCTGCCGTTGTGACGGGCTCTGAGCCGGTGACAGCCGTCGGTCGCGACGCACGCGAACTGCTGGTCGTGCCGAAGGGGCCGGGGTACCAGGCCGGCGCCCGTGCCATGGACAGAACTGCCCAGCGGGGTCGGGAACCTCGTGATGACCGCCTGCGTGACGGGGCCGGCCGCCCCCGTCCCGGCCGCCGCGCCCTCGGCGAGGACGTCGAGCGCCGTCGCGGCGGCGAAACGCCGCGGGACGATCTGTTCCGTGTCGACGGAGGCGGGAGCAACGCTCATGACAGAGACATCCTTGTTTCACGTCGTGGAGCGGAAGCGGGGCGAGCCAAAGCTGTCCGGCGAGCCACCCTTCTGTTCGACATGCCGGACAACGTTCGTGAATTCGGCCAAAAGTTAGAGCTGGGTAAAAGCGAGTGTCAAGAGGGGCGAAGGCAGCAAAAAGCAGCGTTGCTCCGTCCGTTCGGTGCGGGCCGTACGTACAGGAGACGCACCGGCGCGTCGCGCATAACGGAAAACAGGCAACGGACGAAGACGTGGGGCGGCACCGGAGAAGCGACCCACGCACATCCTTCGGATTCGTTCCTGGCACACTGTCGCCCTCGACACATCGGCAGGACGACGGGACGGGTGGGGTGCGCTCGCGGAACAGACAGGAACGGCCGGACGTCGCCGTCGTCGAGGCGGCGCGGGCCGGGGACCCGCAGGCCTCGGAACAGCTGATACGGGACTGCCTGCCGTTGGTCTACAACATCGTCGGGCGGGCGCTGGACGGGCACAGCGACGTCGACGACGTGGTCCAGGAGACGATGATGCGGGTCCTGGACGGGTTGCCAGGACTGGAGCAACCGGATCGGTTCCGGTCCTGGCTCGTCGCCATCACCGTGCGACAGATCCGTGACCGGTGGCGTACCGGGCGCACCTGGCTCACCGCGGAACCCCTGGAGGGGAACGCCCAGCACACAGAACCGCAGGGCGACTTCGCCGACCTGGCGATCCTGCGGCTCACGCTGTCGGGCCAGCGGCGTGAAGCGGTGGAGGCGACCCGCTGGCTGGAGGACGAGGAACGCGAGGTACTCGCGCTGTGGTGGATGGAGAGCGCCGGTGAACTGACCCGCGCCGAGCTCTCGGCGGCCTGCGACCTCACACCGCAGCACGCGGCGGTCCGAATCCAGCGGGTCAAGGAGCGGCTGGAGACGGCGCGCACCGTCGTACGAGCCGTGACGGCCTCGCCGCGCTGCCCGATCCTGGCCACCGCGCTCGCCTCGTGGGACGGGCGGCCGTCCGGACTGTGGCGCAAGCGGCTGGCACGCCATGTCCGCGACTGTCCGCAGTGCCTGATGAACTCGTCCGACCTGATACCGGCGGAGGGGCTGCTGGCCGGCCTCGCGCTGGTGCCGGTGCCGGTCGGCCTGGCCGGTCTGGTACTTGCCAGGGTGCTGGGGGAGGGCTCGGCCGGGGCGACCGTCAGCGCGAGCGCGGGCGCGGGCGCGCGTACGGCGAGTGGTGCGAGCCGTACGGCGCGGACGATCGGGAGGCTGGCAGCCAAGCCCACGGCGGCGGCAGCCGCGGGTGCCGTCACGCTGGCGGCTGCCGGAGTGGCCTGGTACGCCGCCACGGGACAGCACGAGCGGGCCGCGCGGCCCGCCGTCGCTGTCCCGCTGTCGCCCACCGCCTCGTCCGAGTCGCCGCCCCCGAGAGCGTCCGCCTCACCGAAGCCGAAGCCGACGCCGACACCGAAAGCGACACCGGCACCCACATCGACGCCGGCAGCATCCCCGGCGACGACGGCCGAAGGGCGGATTTCGGGGCGGCATGCCCTACGCTCGGTCGACAGTCCCGGCGACTACGTGAGCCAGTCCGACTCACTCGGCATCCTGGGTCCGGTCAACGCCAACAGCTCCGCGGCCGCCCGGCGGGCGGCTACCTTCACCTTCGTCACCGGCCTGGCCGACCCCCGCTGTTACTCCCTCAAGGACGCCACGGGCAGGTACCTGCGGCATTACGCCTTCCGCGTCCGGCTGGACACCGACGACGGGTCCGCCATCTTCCGGAAGGACGCCACCTTCTGCCCCCGTTCCGGTTCCACGGCCGGTTCGGTCTCCCTGGAGTCGTACAACTACCCCGGCCGTTACCTCCGCCACCGGGACAACCTCCAGCTGTGGCTCGACCCTTCGGGGAGCACGGCCCGGGCCAGCCGCTCCTTCGTCCTCGTGGCGCCCTGGACCTGACGCTGAACGGACTTGCCCCGAAGGAAGCCGTTCGGCATATCGGACATTGTTCGTAAAGTATTGACGCTGACTCACGGCTCACTTCACACTCACGCAGCGCGATGTCATACGGGCGGCCACGTCAGCACCTCGGTCGAGGTCTCGGGGCCCCCTCCTCAGGCATGTCTTCATCACGGGATGTGAACCCATGCACAGCGTGAGACCGGTAAGCCGCCGAAGATTCCGGCCGGGCACCGTCGCCGCCGTGGTCGCCGCCACGCTCCTGGCGGGCGTCGCCGGCCCGGTGGCCCCCGCCGAGGCGGCGGAGATCACCGACGGTCTGGCCGTCTGGTACAAACTCGACGCCGCCTCGGGCACCGTGGCGGTGGACTCCTCGGGCAACGGCCGCAACGGAACCGTCAACGGCACCGCGGGCTGGTCGGGCACAGGGGAGGGGCTGACGTTCAACGGCTCCGACACCTACATCAAGGTGCCGGACAACATCATGAGCGGCATGAACTCCATCACCGTCTCGATGGATGTGCAGATCGACGCCGCCCAGGCCACGCCGTACTTCCTCTACGGCTTCGGCAACACCAGCAGTGGCGCCGGCAACGGGTACCTGTTCACCACCGGCAACACCTTCCGGACCGCCATCGCCTCCGGCAACTCCTCCACCGAGCAGAACACCCGGACCTCCGCCGCGCTGCCGCGCTCGGTCTGGAAGCACGTGACCTACACGCAGACCGGCACCACGGGCGTCCTCTACCAGGACGGCGTGGAGGTGGCCCGCAACTCGTCGGTCACCCTCACCCCCGGTTCCATCGGATCGGGCATCACCACGGCCAACCACATCGGCAAGTCGCTCTACAGCGCCGACAAGCTCTTCAAGGGCAAGATGCGTGACTTCCGGGTCTACAACCGCGCGCTCTCGCCCGGCGAGGTCCTCGACATCAGTGGGAACACCACAGGCATCACCGCGGTCACCCACCCCTCGCTGAAGATCGCCGCCGTCATCGACGACGCCAACAGCAGGATCACGCTGCCGATGAAGGAGGGCACGGACCTCACCGCGCTCGCCCCGCAGTTCACCCTCGCCGAGGATGCCTCCATCAGCCCGGCTGCCGGCACCCCGCGCGACTTCACCAGGCCCGTGACGTACGAGGTGACCGGCTCCGACGGCGCCAAGCGCACCTGGACGGTCGAGGCGCAGGTCATGAGGAGCCCGGTCCTGCCGGGGCTCACCGCCGACCCGAACATCGTCCGGTTCGGCGACACCTACTACATCTATCCGACCACCGACGGCTTCGCGAACTGGAGCGGTACGCAGTTCAAGGCGTACTCGTCCAAGGATCTGGTCCACTGGACGGACCACGGCGTCATCCTGGATCTCGGTCCCGACATCAGCTGGACCAACAGCCGGGCCTGGGCACCGACGATGACCGCGAAGAACGGGAAGTACTACTTCTACTACTCCGCCGACACGAACATCGGCGTCGCGGTCTCCGACTCGCCCACCGGCCCGTTCAAGGACCCCCTGGGCAAGCCGCTGATCGCCCGCGGCGCCCACTCCGGCCAGATGATCGACCCGGCCGTCTTCACCGACGACGACGGCCAGTCCTACCTCTACTGGGGCAACGGCCAGGCGTACGTCGTCCCGCTCAACGACGACATGGTCTCCTTCGACGCCGCCAAGATCACGAACATCACCCCCAGCGGCTTCCGAGAGGGCGCCTTCGTCATCAAGCGCCAGGGCACCTACTACTTCATGTGGTCGGAGAACGACACGCGTGACGAGAACTACCGGGTCGCCTACGCCACCGGCTCCTCGCCCACCGGTCCCTGGACCAAGCGGGGCGTGATCCTGGAGAAGGACCTCTCGCTCGGCATCAAGGGCCCCGGCCACCACTCCGTGGTGCAGGTTCCGGGCACCGACGACTGGTACATCGTCTACCACCGCTTCGCCATCCCCGGCGGCGACGGCACTCACCGCGAAACCACCATCGACACCATGGAGTTCGACGCCGACGGCCTGATCAAGAAGGTCGTCCCCACGCTCAGCAGCATCGACCCGGTCTCCGGCGGCACCGCCCTGCCGACGAACACCACCCGCTCGCTCCAGTCGGTCAACTTCCCCGGCCGCTACGCCGTTGTGCGGTCGGACGGCCTCGGCCACCTCGACCCGGTGACGTCCTCCAGCACCGCGGCGGTCAAGCAGGGTGCCACCTTCACCGTCGTCCCCGGCCTGGCCGACGGCAGTTGCTACTCGTTCCGTGACGCGTCCGGCCGCTACCTGCGCCACAAGGATCTCCGCATCCGCGCCGACGCGAGCAACGGCACGACACTCTTCAACAAGGACGCCACCTACTGCGCCCGGCCGGGTTCCGTCACCGGCTCGATCGGTCTGGAGTCGTACAACTACCCCGGCCGCTACCTCCGTCACTACAACTACGAGCTGCGCCTCGACACCTTCCAGGACAACGCCACCTTCCGCGCCGACAGTTCCTTCAAGGCGGTCGGCCCCTGGGCCTGATCGCGTTCCCCGCACGGCAAGGACACCACGAGCGTCGGCCGCAACCTGCTCCGAAGGTTGCGGCCGACGTGCCTTCTGGCAGGACCTGGCAGGGCGCCGGCGGGAGTCGAACACGGCGTACCGCGGGCGCGGGTGCCCCATGCACCCGGGCTCTGCCGTGTGGGTCCCGTGCCCGGACCCTTGATCCATGGGGCGGCTTCCGGGCCGGGCCGCGCCCGCGCCGGGCAGGCGGGCACGGCCACCCCGGCGACGGGCCCAGGACGATCAGCTCGGCTCAGTCGCTTAGGCTGGTTTCCCCGTCGCCGACAAGGAGGCGAAGGCTGCGGCGGCGTGTGCTCGCCGTCCGTCCGAGGGAGGCGTTCGCGTGGCAGTTGCCGGAGGCCGGTCGACGAAGCGGCTCCAGCGGGGAACTCTCTCGCAGGGGCTCATCGTGGGGGCCGCGCTGCGAATCCTCGACGAGGACGGGCCGGACGCGCTGACCTTCCAGCGACTCGGCAAGGAACTGTCCTCCTCCGCGACCGCGGTCTACCGGCACTTCGCGAGTCGCGACCACATCATGGTCGCCGTGGCGGAGGAGCTCGACAGGATCTCCCTCGAGGGGTACGAGCCGCACGAGTCGTGGACCGAGTCGCTGCGGGACCTGGCGATCCGTGCCTGGAACACCGCTTTGGACCACCCGGCGGCCGCCGCGCACTGCATGGGGAGAGTCACCCGGGGCGTTCACGAGTTGCGCGCCGTCGACGCCGTCCTGGAAGCGTTCCACCGCGGCGGCTGGCGCGGCCGGGAGGCCGTCCTGCACTACCAGGCGTACGCGAACTTCATCCTTGCCATGGCGAGCAACAACGCCTGGCGGCTCGTCAACCAGCGGTTCGGCGCCGAGGTGAACTGGGTGCAGGAGTACCAGCCGGCGGATCCTGACGCGTACCCCTACGCCGAGGCGGCGAAGGAGCACCTGCGCAGCATCGACATGACCGACGTCTTCCACCGGCAGACGGACATCCTCCTCGCGGCCCTCGAGGCGGAGGCGGCGACGCTCCCGCGCGACTGACACGCGTCAGTCTGCGCGGCCGCCGCCCAGCAGCGTTCTCGCGGCCGAAATCGGCGGCAGGGTGGCGCGCGCAAAGATAGTTAACGCTATTGACTACGCCGTTCACTTGGCGGCATCCTCTCCACACCCAGTGCTCCACGGCTCGCTGCCAAGCGGCGTCCACCGAGCGCCGCGCGCACCGCCTCCACCCCGAACCGCTCGCGCTCGTCCCGCCCGGTCCCGCGCGACCCGCACAGAGCGCGACATCCCTCCAGGAGCACCCATGCGCCAGACCCGTACCCGCGCGGTCCCTGTCACCGCGGCCGTCGCCGTGACGGCCGTACTCGCCGGCTGTACCACCACGGGATCGACGTCCGGAGACCCGGCCGGCGGCGATGCCGCCTCGGCGACGAAGATCCGGACGACGATCGACGTGCCGGCGAGTTTCGACCCGGCCAAGGCGCTGTCCCTGCCGGACTACCAGCTGGCCCGGAACAGTTACGACACCCTCGTGCGCAAGGACGACGGCGGGCTCGTCGGCGGGCTCGCCACCAAGTGGACGAACACGCCGACCTCGGCCACGTTCACCCTGCGCACCGACGCGACCTGCGCCGACGGGACGCCGATCACGCCGAAGGTCGTCAAGGCGTCCCTCGACCGCTACATCGACCCAAAAACAGCGGCGCCCGATCTCCCCACGGTCTTCGGCCCCGGCAACACGGTGAAAGTGACCGCCGACGACGCGGCGCGGACAGTGAGGATCACGCTCGCCAGGCCGTGGGGCGACATGGTCACCGGCCTGTCGGTCGCGAGCACGGGCATCGTCTGCCCTGCGGGACTCAAGGACCTCAAGGCCCTTGCCGCCGGCAAGGCCAAGGGCTCCCAGTCCGGCCCGTACCTTCTTCAGAAGTCCCAGTCCGGCGTCTCGTACTCGTACACCCTTCGCCCGGAGTACAAGGCGTGGCCGGCCTGGCGTACGAAGATTTCCGGCAAGGTCGCCGCGACGATGGAGTACCTGGTCTCGCCCGACCCGACCGCGACAGGCAACCTCGTGACGAGCGGCCAGCTCGACATCGGCAAGATCGACGCCTCCGGCATCCCGCGCTTCGACGGCGTGGCCGGCCACAGCGTGAGCATCAGCCGGTTCTCCGACTTCTACCTGCTCTTCAACGAACGACCCGGCACGGTCTTCGCGGACGTCGCCACCCGCCGGGCGGTCGCCCAGGCCGTCGACCGCGCCGCCTTCACCAAGGTCGTCTCGAAGGACACGGGTGAGCCGTCGACGATGTTCGTGCAGAAGGGCGTCCCCTGCAACGATCCTGGCTCCTCCTTCCTCGTACCGAAGGACAAGGCCGCGGCGGCCGCCGTGCTCAAGGGCAAGAAGATCCGCCTCGTCGGCCCGCAGGTCGTCGGGCCCGCCGGCGCCGGTAACCAGTACATCCAGGAGGCGCTGCGGGCCGCCGGCGCGGACGTCACCCTCGCCAACGTCGACGTCGGGGCCTGGGTCGGGACCGTGTTCGGCAAGCCCGACGCCTGGGACCTCGCGGTCTTCGCCGACCTCAACTTCCTCGGCAGCCTCGCCAACCCGCTCGCCCACTTCGTGGGCCCGACCGTCCCCGAAGGCGGCGGCAACCTCGGCGCGGTGAAGAACCCCGCGCTGGACAAGGCCTTCGCCCAGGGCGCCGAGGCGACGACCGACAAGGCCCGTTGCGCCGCCTACCAGAAGGCCGCCAAGGCCCTGATCTCGCAGGTGGACGCGGTGCCGCTGGTCAACGACCCGTTCATCTACGCGCTGCGCAAGGGATTCAGCGCACAGATGCTCGGCGGCTCGCTCGACGACCCCATCCTGCGCGTCACCGGCTGACGGACACCGCCGCGCACGGCGGGGACCACGCGGCCGGACGCACCGTCCGGCACCGGGAATCCCCGCGCCGTTCCGGAGCCCCGCACCGAGACCCTCGCACCTTTCCGACAGGAGTCCCCTGGTGATCGACCCCTTCAGTACCGCTCAGCAGATCGCCGACCTCGTGCGCACGAAAGAGGTCAGCCCGGTGGAGGTGGCCGAGACCTACCTCGACCGCATCGAGCGGATCAACCCCGCCGTCAACGCCGTCGTCTGGCTCGACGCCGACGCCGTGCGCGCGGCGGCCGTACGGGCCGAGCGGGCGGTGCTGCGCGGCGACCGGCTCGGCCCGCTGCACGGCGTCCCCGTCCCCATCAAGGACCTCAGCTCCGTCGCGGGGCAACCCAACACGATGTCCTCGCTGGCGATCCGGGACACCCCGCAGACGGTCACGGACCCCGACGTCCAGCTCCTCCTCGACGCCGGCGCGATCCCCCTCGGCCGGACGAACTCGCCGGAGTTCGGCGCCCTGACCGTCTCCGAGAACGCCCGGCACGGCAAGACGCGCAACCCGTGGAACCCGGCGCACACCTCCGGCGGGTCGAGCGGCGGCGCGTCGGCGGCCGTCGCGGCCGGGCTCGCCCCGGTGGCGCACGCCGGCGACGGCGGCGGATCGATCCGGGTCCCGGCGTCCGTCACCGGCCTCGTGGGCCTCAAGCCGAGCCGGGGACGCGTGCCCGCGTTCGTCCGGGGCTGGGAACACTCGACGACCGAAGGCGCGATCACCCGCACCGTGCGCGACACGGCCCTCATGCTCGACGTCATGGGCCGTGCCGACCGGCTCGCCTGGTACAGCGCGCCCGACCCGGCCCGCCCGTACATCGAGGAGGTCGGCGCCGATCCCGGACGGCTGAGGATCGGCCTGCTCCTCGACGCGCCGACCGGGCTGCCGGTCGACGAGGAGTGCCGCACGGCGGCGCTGACGGCCGCGCAGGCACTGCGCGACCTGGGACACGACGTCGTCGAGGCCCGTCCGAGGATGTTCTCGTACGAGGCGATCATGGGCTTCACCTGGACGATCATCAGTGCCTCCACCTACGCCATCGAGGTCGACGATCCCGACGCGGTGGACCCCTACATCCGGCGCCGCCGGGAGACCGCCCTCGAGGTCAGCGCGGGTGACTACGCCCGGACGGCGGCGCGCCTGCAGGCCGAGTCACGCGACGTGGTCGCCCAGTGGGGGAGGGACTTCGACGTCCTCCTCACCCCGACCACGGCGGTCGTGGCGCCGCCGGTCGGCCCCGTGTACGACGAGGCGAACTCCGACCCGGACGGCCCGCGCGCCACCGAGACCCGGATGGTCTCGTTCACCGCGTTCGTCAACATCGCCGGGCTGCCCGCCATCTCGCTGCCCGTCCACACGACCTCGGACGGACTGCCGGTCGGCGCGCAACTCATCGGCGCGCCCTACGACGAGGCGACGCTGCTGCGCCTGTCCGCCCAGCTCGAACCGCGGTTCCGCTGGCACGAGCGGCACCCGGACGACGCGGCACTCGCGGGGGCGCTGTGAGCGCCGGGTCCGCGGTCCCGACCGGGCCGCTGCCGGCCGCACCCGTCAAAAGCGTTCCCCGGCTGCGGCTGGGCGGTGGCTGGGCCGGGTTCGCCGCCCGCCGGGCGGGCGGGCTGCTGATGTCCATGCTGCTGCTCGTCGTCGTGACGTTCCTCATCGTGCCCCTGCTGCCCGGGGACCCGGCCCGCGCGATCGCCGGCACCAACTCGTCCCCGGCCACGCTCGCGGCGATACGCGAACGGCTGGGCCTCGACGAGCCGTTGGCCACGCGGTTCGTCCACTACCTCGGCGACATCGCGTCCGGACGGCTCGGCACCTCGTTCCGGTTCGACACCCCGGTCGCGGACATCGTCGCGACGCGGTTGCCGTACACCGTCCAGCTCGTCATCCCGGCCGTCCTGCTCTCCCTGCTCATCGCCGTCCCGCTGGGCATGACGGTCGGTGTCCTCACCCGTGACGGACGCCGCCGCCGACTCGGCGTCGGCTTCGGCACGGTCGCCGGGCTCCTCGCGTCGGCGCCGGTCTACGTCGTCGCGACCCTCCTCATCGTCCTTTTCTCGATCAGCCTCGGGCTGCTGCCGTCCGGCGGCGCCACGACACCGAGCGCGCTCGTCCTGCCGATCGCCGCGCTCTGCATCGGCCCGGCCTTCGCCATCGCCCGGGTCGTCCGGCAGGAGACGGCCTCCGTGCTCGCCCAGGACTACATGAGGACCGCCCGCGGCCGCCGCCTGGGATCCGTGCGCCTCCATCTCCGTCACGCGCTGCCCAACCTGGTGACGAGCGTCCTCACCCTGAGCGGTCTCGTCCTCACGTCCCTGCTCGGCGGGACGATCATCCTGGAGAACGTCTTCACCTATCCCGGGCTCGGCACCGAGGTCGTCCAGGCGATCGTCTACAAGGACTATCCGGTGATCCAGGGCATCATCCTCGTCGTCGGCCTGCTCGCCCTGCTCGTCAACCTCCTCGTCGACGTCGTCCTCGGGATCGTCGACCCCCGCACTCTTGAGGGAGGTCGTCGTGGCCACTGACGCGACCGTGCGCCCATGGCGCCGCAACCTGTCGCTGCTGTCCGGCGGCGTGATCCTCGGACTGCTCCTCGTCGTGGCCCTCGTGGCCCCGCCGCTGCTGAGCGGTTCCGCCGAGACCCTCACCGACGACGCCCGGCTGGGGCCCGGTGCCGAGCATCTCCTCGGCACCGACGCCTTCGGCCGTGACGTCCTCGCCCGGGCGCTCGTCGCGACCCGGCTCACCCTGCTCATGGCCGCCGCCGCCACCGCCGCCTCGTTCGTCGTCGGCGTCGCGATCGGCGCGCTGGTCCACCTGGCCCCCGGGTGGCTGCGCGAGACCTGTCTGCGGCTCATCGACTCGGCGGTGGCCTTCCCCTCGCTCGTCCTCGCCCTCGTCATCGCGGCGGTGCTCGGACCGGGCACGGTGTCCGCGATCGTCGCGATCGCCGTCGCCGGTGTCCCCGGGTTCGCGCGGCTGACGGCGAATCTCGCCGCGACCGTCGCGGACAAGGACTACGTCCTCACCGCGCGCCTGCTCGGCGTCCCCGGCCCGCGCATCCTGGGCCGGCACGTCCTGCCCAACATCAGCGGGCCGCTGCTGGTGCTCCTCAGTTCGAGCTTCACCCTGTCCCTGCTCGACATCAGCAGCCTGTCCTTCGTCGGCCTCGGTGTGCAGAACCCGCAGTACGACTGGGGCAGGCTGCTCAACGAGGCCCTGCCGTCGATCTTCGCCCAGCCCTCGCTCGTCCTCGCCCCGTCGATCATGCTCATCGTCACCGGTGTGGGCGCCATGCTCCTCGGAGACGGCGTGGCCTCACTCGTCGACCCGCGAACCCGCGGCACAGCGCCCGCACCGGCCAAGACGGCGGACGCGGCGGGACCGGCCGCCCCGGCACAGGCCGGCGTGGCACAGGCGCTCCAGGCGTCGGGCGGTGCGGGGGCAGCGGCCGGCACGGAGCCGGACGGCCTGCTGACCGTCGCCGGGCTGACCGTGCGGGCCGGCGACCGGACACTCGTCGACGACGTGTCGTTCACCATCGGGGCCGGCCAGATCGTCGGCCTCGTCGGAGAGTCGGGCTCGGGCAAGTCCACCATCGCCATGGCGGTCGCGGGCCTGCTCCCCGAGGGTGTGCGGGCGAACGCCTCGTGCCTCGCCCTCGGCGACCTCGACCTGCTCGGAACACCGCCGGAGCGACGTCTCGCGACCGAGATCGGCATCGTCTACCAGGACCCGATCGGCACGTTCAACCCCGCGCTGAGGCTCGGCACCCAGCTCACCGAGGTGGCCAGGGTGCATCTGGGGACGCCCCGGCGTCAGGCCGCGCGGGACATGGTCCGCGCCCTGGCCGACATCCACGTCACCGAGCCGGAGCGGCGACTGCGCCAGCACCCGCACGAGCTGAGCGGCGGCATGCTCCAGCGCGCCTCGATCGCCTCCGCGATGACGACGAACCCGCGGCTGCTCATCGCCGACGAACCGACGACGGCCCTCGACGTCACCGTCCAGGCGGAGGTGCTGCGGCAGTTCCGGCGCATCAACCGCGAGCACGGCACGGCGATGTTGTTCATCTCGCACGACATCGGCGTGGTCGGCGTGCTCTGTGACACCGTCCTGGTGCTCCACGGCGGCCGGGTCGTCGACCGGACGACGGGCGGTGACCTGCGCCGGGGCACGGTCACCCACCCGTACACCCGCGCGTTGCTCGCGGCGACGCCCGCCGCGGTCGAGGCCGGTGGAACCCTCAGCGCGGTCCGGTGGACGGCCGACGCGCACGCGGCGCAGCCGAGCGGGGCACCATCGGACGACCTTTCTGACAAAGCCGCGGACCGCCCCCCGGCCGCGGAAGGGAGCCGCTGATGTCCGCCACCGCCACCGCCACCGCACTGGACCCGCAGGCGGCCACCCCGCTGCTGCGCGTGGAGGATCTCACCGTCGAGCTCGGCCACGGCGTCGCGGCCCGCAGGGTGCTCAAGGGAGTCTCGTTCGACATCCCCCGGGGCAGCACCCTCGCACTCGTCGGTGAGTCCGGGTCGGGCAAGACGACGCTCGCGCGGACCCTCGTCGGCGTCCACAGACCGTCGAGCGGCCGGATCCTCGTGGACGGCGCCCCGCTGCACACCTCGCGCGGACGGGCGGGAGCCGCGACGGTCCAGATGATTCCGCAGGACCCGTACTCCTCGTTCGACCCGCGGCGCACCGTCGCGCAGTCGCTCGCCGAGGCACTCGATCCGATCCGAGCCAGGGTCAGACCGGCCCGGGCCCGGATCGCCGAGCTGCTCAGCAAGGTGAGCCTCGACCCGGACAGCATGGACCGCTACCCGCACGAGTTCTCCGGCGGCCAACGGCAGCGGCTGGCGATCGCACGGGCCCTCGCACCGGGTCCCCGGTTCGTGATCGCCGACGAGATCACCTCGGCCCTCGACCTGACGACCCAGGCCGAGATCCTCAACCTGCTCGCCGATCTGCGCCGCCGGCTCTCGCTGACGATGCTGTTCATCTCGCACGACCTGGCCGTCGTCCGGCACGTCAGCGACACGGTCGCGGTCCTGCTGCACGGGGACCTCGTCGAACTCGGCCCGACCGGAGCCACCTTCGCCGAACCGAACCACCCGTACACCGCCCAACTCCTCGCGTCCGTCCCGGGCGACCCGAGGTTCCGCCTCGACGACGAGCCCGCCATGACGTGAATCGACCGGACGCGGTGCGGCGTCCGGCTGAGGCGTCCCGAACATTAGAGCGGCGTGCAATGCGGGGGATCGTCTTGGCGGGGCCAGCACTTCAACTCCAGGCCTTCCACGCTTAGAGTGATGCTCTAACGTAAGGTAAGCGAAGAGGTGTCCGCGGCATGAGACTGACTCCCACGGAGCGTGACCGGCTGCTGCTGTTCGGAGCCGCCGAGCTGGCCCGCGCCCGCCGCGCCCGCGGTCTGCGGCTCAACGTGCCGGAGGCGACCGCGCTGATCGCGGACACCGTCTGCGAGGCCGCCCGCGACGGTGCCCGGCTCGCGGAGGCCGTCGAGCGCGCCAGATCCGTGCTCGGCCCGGACGACGTGCTGCCGGGGGTCGCGGACGTCGTCACCGAGGTGCATGTCGAGGCGGTCTTCGACGACGGTTCGCGGCTCGCGGTCGTGAGCGACCCGATCGGCGGGAGTCTCGGTGAGCGGGCTCCGGGCGCGCTGCTGCCGGGTCCCGAGCACGCCGAGCCCGAGGCGGCCGTCCGGCTGACGGTCACCAACACCGCCACCGTGCCGGTCTCCGTCACCTCCCACTTCCACTTCTTCGAGGCCAACCCGCGGCTCGACTTCGCACGGGAGAGGGCCTACGGGATGCGGCTCGCCGTACCCGCCGGGTCGTCCGTGCGGTTCGGGCCGGGGGAGAGCCTCGAGGTCGGGCTGGTGCCCATCGGGGGCGACCGGATCGCCATCGGGTTCGCCGGTCTGGTCGACGGGGCACTGGACGCGCCCGGCGCCCGCGCGGAGGCACTGCGCCGCGCCGCCGCCTGCGGCTACCTCGGCGTACCGGAAACGCCTGATCAGGAGGTCGAGCGATGAGCCGCCCAGGAGGCCACCCCGCTGAGGCCCGCCGCCTCAGCCCGTACGAGTACGCCGCCACCCACGGCCCGCGCGCGGGCGACCGGATCCGGCTGGGCGACTCCGGCCTGACGATCCGCGTCGAGTCCGACTCCCAGCGCTACGGCGACGAGTTCCTCGCCGGCTTCGGCAAGACCGCCCGGGACGGACTGCACCTCAAGGCGGCCGCCGTCCGGGAGACCTGTGACGTGGTCATCAGCAACGTCGTCGTGATCGACGCGGCGCTGGGGATCCGCAAGGTCTCCCTCGGCATCAGGGAAGGCCGGATCTGCTCGGTCGGGCGGGCCGGGAACCCGGACACCCTCGACGGGGTGGACGTCGTCGTGGGCACCGGCACCTCGATCGTGTCCGGCGAGGGGCTCATCGCGACCGCCGGAGCCGTCGACACCCACGTCCACCTGCTGTCGCCGCGGATCATGGAGGCCTCGCTCGCCTCCGGGGTGACGACGATCATCGGGCAGGAGTTCGGGCCCGTGTGGGGCGTCGGGGTCAACTCGCCGTGGGCGCTGCGGCACGCGTTCAACGCCTTCGACGCCTGGCCGGTCAACGTCGGCTTCCTCGGGCGGGGTTCGTCCTCGCATGAAGCGCCCCTGATCGAGGCCCTCGCCGAGGGCGGCGCGTCCGGCTTCAAGGTGCACGAGGACATGGGCGCCCACACGCGCGCCCTGGACACCGCTCTGCGTGTCGCCGAGGAACACGACGTCCAAGTGGCCCTGCACAGCGACGGGTTGAACGAATGCCTGTCGGTCGAGGACACCCTGCGCGTGCTGGAGGGCCGGACCATCCACGCCTTCCACATCGAGGGCTGCGGCGGCGGACACGTCCCGAACGTGCTGAAGATGGCCGGCGTCCCGAACGTCATCGGCTCCTCCACCAACCCCACCCTCCCGTTCGGCCGGGACGCCGTCGCCGAGCACTACGACATGATCGTCTCCGCCCATGGCCTCAAGACCGACCTGCCCGGCGACGCCGCCATGGCCCGCGACCGCATCCGCGCCGGGACCATGGGCGCCGAGGACGTGCTGCACGACCTGGGCACGATCGGCATCACGTCGTCGGACGCGCAGGGGATGGGGCGGGCCGGCGAGACCGTCCGCCGTACGTTCGCGATGGCCGGGAAAATGAAGGCCCAGTTCGGCGCACCCGACGACCACGACAACGAACGCGTCCTGCGCTACATGGCCAAGCTGACGATCAACCCGGCCATCGCGCACGGCCTCGCCCACGAGGTGGGGTCGATCGAGGTCGGCAAGCTCGCCGACATCGTGCTGTGGCGGCCGGAGTACTTCGGCGCCAAGCCGCAGCTGGTGCTCAAGGCCGGCTTCCCGGCGTACGGCGTGGTCGGCGACCCCAATGCCGCGACCGACACCTGCGAACCCCTCGTCCTGGGCCCGCAGTTCGGGGCCCACGGCGCCGCGCCCGCAGACATCTCGGTCGCCTTCGTCGGCCGGGCCGCCGTCGACCAGGGCAACGACTCGATGCCGACCCGGCGCCGCAGGGTCGCCGTACGGGGCACGCGCGGTATCGGGCCGGCCGACCTGCGCCTCAACTCCCGTACCGGAGCCGTCGATGTGGACCAGCACACGGGGCTGGTCACGCTCGACGGAGAGCCGCTGCGCTCCGAACCGGCCGAGTCCGTCTCCCTCAACCGCCTGTATTTCCTTTAGATGTCACAGCCTGTGAGGATCACTCATGTCTGCTGCCGCCGACGGCTTCCGCATGCCCGCCGAGTGGACCCCGCACGAGCGCACCTGGATGGCGTGGCCGGGCCCGAACCCGACCTTCGACGACCCCGAGGACCTCGCCGCCGCGCGCATCGCCTGGGCCTCGGTCGCCCGCGAGGTACGCCGCTTCGAGCCGGTGACGGTGGTGTGCGGCCCCGGACAGTCGCCCGGGGCGCGCGCGCTGCTCGGGCACGGCATCGACACGGTCGAGCGGGTCCTCGACGACGCCTGGATGCGCGACATCGGGCCCACGTTCCTCACCAGCGGCGCCGGTGAACTCGCCGCCGTGGACTGGACGTTCAACGGCTGGGGTGCCCAGCACTGGGCGCGCTGGGAGCACGACGCGAAGATCGCCGGGTACGTCTCCGACCTCGCGGGCTCGGCGAAGACGTACACCTCGGAACTCGTCAACGAAGGCGGTGCCATCCACGTCGACGGCGAGGGCACGGTCCTGCTGACGGAGACGGTCCAGCTCGGGCCGGAACGCAACCCGCACTGGACCCGCGAGCAGGTGGAGGCCGAGATCCACGCCCACCTCGGCACCCGCAAGGCGATCTGGCTGCCGCGCGGCCTCACCGGCGACTACCCCCCGCACGGCTTCGGCACCCTCGGCCATGTGGACATCGTCGCCGCGTTCGCCCGTCCCGGTGTGGTCGTGGCCCATGTGCAGCCGGACCCGGCCCACCCCGACCACGAGGTGACGCAGGAGGTCGTCGGCCTGCTGAAGGCGCAGACCGACGCGCGGGGCCGCCGCCTGGAGGTCGTCGAGGTGCCCGCCCCGACCGTCCTGGAGGCCGACGGCCACTGGGCCGACTACTCCTACATCAACCACTATCTCTGCAACGGCGGCGTCGTCCTGTGCGGCTTCGACGACCCCCGGGACGAGATCGCGGCCGGCATCTTCCGCCGGCTGTTCCCGCGGCGGACGGTGACACTGGTGGACGCGCGGACGATCTTCGCGGGCGGCGGCGGCATCCATTGCATCACTCAGCAGCAGCCGAGGGCCGTGGTCAGGTAGAACGTACGGGTGAACGTACTGCTCTGCGCCACCTGCGGCACACGGCTGACCGAGCCGGTCCGGCAGCTCGACGAGATGCCCGAGTACCCCGGCTGGGACGGCCTCCCGGGCCCGGACGGCCGACGGCACGGGCCGCCGAGCGTTCCGCGCGGGACGTACGTCGTCGACCCGCTGCCGTTCGGGGCGCCGTTCGTGCCGGTCGGTCCCGACGAGGAGTACGACGGGATCGTGCCCGGCGGCATGTGGATGTCCGACGAGCGGGGCTTCCTGGTCTCCGCCGGGCCGCGCGGCAGCTACGTCCTGCACCCGGACGACGTCGTGGACATCGCCCCGCATCCCGACGCGTACCGCCTCATCGGCTGCTGCGGGCCGGACGGCCGGTCCGGGGTCAACCACCTCTGCGTGTGCGGGGCCGAGGTCGCGATCGTCGCCGCCGGCTGCACGAGCGGCTACGAGACCCGGCTCGTCCCGGACACCGTACGGGTGGAGGCCGCCGAGTGAGCACCCGCCGCCGCACCCCCGCCCCGCCCCGCGACGACGTCCTCGCCGCCGCCATGCAGATGATCGCCGAGCGCGGTCTGGAGAAGCTCACCATGGCGGCGCTCGGCCGGGAGGTCGGGATGAGCAGCGGCCATCTCCTCTACTACTTCCACTCCAAGGACGAACTGCTGCTCCAGGTCCTGGAGTGGAGCGAGGGCCGGCTCGGCGCCGAGCGCGGCCGGCTGCTGACCCGCACCACGTCCGCCCGTGAGCGGCTTGACGCGTACGTCGACCTGTACGTCCCCGACGGCCACCGGGACCCGCACTGGACGCTGTGGCTGGAGGTCTGGAACCGCTCGCAGAACGCCGACGACGCGGCCCGCGACCGCCAGGCCGCGATCGAGGGCGCCTGGCACCGCGACCTGGTGGCACTCCTGGCGGAGGGGGTGTCGAGGGGCGAGTTCCGGCAGGTCGACCCGGACCGTTTCGCCGCCCGGCTGCGGGCGCTGCTCGACGGGTTCTCCATCCATGTGGCGATCGGGCTGCGGGGCACGGACCGCGCGCAAGTCATGTGCCACGTGAGGGAGTTCCTGGACGACAGCCTCCTCGCGGACTCCTGAGTCCACGTCAGGGCCCGAGGCCTTGGGCCGCCGGGTCTTCACCCGCCCACGTGATTCGCTCGATTCCATCGTCCTCACACTTGAATCGAGCACATGGATCCGGCACTGTGCTTGAAACAAGCGCAATGCCTGCCGTTCACGCAGGAGAGAGGTGCTGCATGGACGACATCGACCGCGCCATTCTGCGGGAGCTGCAGGTCGACGGCCGGATCCCTTACGCCGATCTGGGTCCGAAGGTGGGGTTGTCACCCTCGGCCGCGAGGCTCCGGCTGCAGCGGCTGATCGACACCAAGGCGGTCCAGGTCGTCGGAGTGACCGACCCGATGACCATGGGCCGGCAGACGATGGCACTCCTGGGCCTGCGCATCGACGGCGATCCCCGGGCGGTCGCCGATGAACTGTCCCGGCACGACGAAGTCGTCTACACGGTCCTGACGGCCGGCGGCTTCGACCTGTTCGCGGAGGTGGTGTGCCCTCAGCCTCGGGATCTTCTGGACTTCATCAACGACGTCGTGTGGCCCGTCGAGGGTGTCGCATCCGTGGAGAACTTCCCCTACTTCGCGATTCACACGCACCGCTTCCTGTGGCACGTCGACTGAGGCATCCGAGCGTCCGAGCCCTGTTTGCCCGCACCAGTCGAGGAACCAGCCGAGGAACCCGCATGCTGTCCGACGAGTACCGCACGATCGACTTCTTCACCGAGGACGCCCTTCCCGCACCCCGCATGGCGCCGGCCGAGGCTGAGCTCATCGCCGCCGAACACCTCGGCATCACTGCTCGCGCGCAGGCGCTGGGCAGCCAGCAGGACGCCAACTTCCTGCTGCACGCCGACGACGGGACGCCCGTGGCGATTCTGAAGATCGCCAATCACGCCTTCGGTACGGTGGAGATCGAAGCCCAGGACGCGGCAGCCGACCTGATCGCCTCGGCCCGCCCGGAACTGCGCATCGCCACGGTCCTGCGCCGCCCTGACGGCTCCCCGCGGCGCACGACGGTGGACACCGAGAACGGGCCGGCCGTCGCGCGCCTGCTGCGTTACCTGCCCGGCGGCACGCTCTCGGGACCACGGCACCTTTCCCCCGGCAGTGTGACGGGCATGGGCACGATCGCCGGAAAGGTCAGCACCGCCCTGCGTGACTTCCGGCACCCGGGCCTCGACCGCGTGCTCCAGTGGGACCCGCGGCACGCCGATCGCGTCGTCGCCAAGCTCGCCGGGCACATCGACGAACCCGACCGGCGCACCGCCGTCCGGACCGCGACCGCCGAGGCCTGGGCACATGTCCAGGAGCTCGCCGCCGCGCTGCCGATGCAGGCCGTGCACCTGGACCTCACCGACGACAATCTGATCCGCTGTCCCGACAGCCGTCCGCCCCTGCCGGACGGGGTCATCGACTTCGGTGACGTGACCACGAGCTGGGCGGTCGGCGAACTCGCCGTGTCACTGTCCTCGATGCTCCACCACGACGGTGTCGAGCCCCACCACGTGCTGCCGGCCGTCCGCGCCTTCCACGCCGTTCGGCCGCTCTCCCCCGAGGAAGCCGAGGCGGTGTGGCCGCTCGTGGTCCTGCGCGCCGCCGTCCTGGTGGCCAGCGGGCGGCACCAGGCCGCCGTCGACGAGGACAACGTCTACGCCACCTCCGCGCTCGACCGCGAATGGCGCATATTCGAACAGGCCACCCGGCTGCCCCTGGCGGTGATGATCCGCCTCATCAGGGACGCGACCGGCATGGCCGACGTGCCTGCCCGGACCGCCCGGACCGCGCGGGCCGGTGCGCCGGTGCGCCCTCTCCTGCGGGACCTCGTCGCCGACGACATCACCCTTCTCGACCTGTCCACCGACGCCGATTCCATGGACCACGGAGCCTGGATGGACGCCGGCACCGAGGCCCGGCTGGTGGCCTCCGCGCTCGCGGACGGAGCGGCCGCCGTCGCCACCCGGTACGCACAGGCGCGCCTCACCCGGACACCGGCGCTGTCGGCGGTGTCCACCGCCACGGTGCCCACCGGAATCGACCTCTGGCTCGGCCGGGACGTCGTGGTGCAAGTGCCAGCCGCGGGGAAAGTCCTCGCTGCGGCGCCGGGTCACGTGGAACTCACCTACGGCGCGCAGACGCTGTCGCTGTCCTTTCCTCGCGCGGTCCAGCCCGTGGTCACCACCGGTGCGACGGTGCAGGCGGGCGAGGACATCACCCACCTCAGTTCCGGTGCCTCGGTCCACGTCGCGCTGCGCGACGCCGACGGCCCCGCCGCCCCGCGCCTGGTCCGTCCCGAGTACGCTGCCGGCTGGCTCGCGCTCACCGCCGACCCCGCCCCGCTCCTCGGCTTCCCGGCCGACTCCGACCGTACGCGCGCGAGAGACCTGCTCGACCGGCGTGCCGCCGCGTTCGCCACCGTACAGGAGCACTACTACACCAACCCACCGCGCTTCGAACGTGGTTGGCGCCACCATCTGCTGTCCACCGACGGCCGGTCGTACCTCGACATCGTCAACAACGTGACCCCACTCGGCCACGCCCATCCCCGCGTCGAGCAGGCGGTCTCCCGGCAGTTGCGGCGGCTCAACACCAACTCGCGCTTCCACTACGCCTCCGTGGTCGAGTTCACCGAGCGCCTCGCGACCCTCCTCCCCGACCCTCTGGACACGGTGTTCCTCGTCAACTCCGGTTCGGAAGCGGTGGATCTGGGCCTTCGCCTGGCCATCGGGGCCTCCGGCCGGCCCGACGTCGTCGCGCTGCGCGAGGCGTACCACGGCTGGACGTACGCCTCCGACGCGGTCTCCACCTCGCTCCAGGACAACCCGAACGCGCTGGCCACCCGCCCGAGCTGGGTGCACACCGTGGACTCGCCCAACTCCTACCGCGGCCGCCACCGCGGGTCGGATGCCGTGCGCTACGCACCCGAGGCCGTCGCGGTGATCGACGAACTGGCCGCTGCCTGCCGCCCGGCGGGAGCGTTCATCGGCGAGACCTTCTACGGCAACGCCGGAGGAGTCGCCCTACCCGACGGCTATCTCGCCCAGGTCTACGCGGCGGTACGACGTCACGGCGGCCTGGCCGTCGCCGACGAGGTCCAGGTCGGATACGGCCGACTGGGACACTGGTTCTGGGGCTTCGAGCAGCAGCAGGTCGTCCCCGACATCGTCTGTGTCGCCAAGGCCATGGGCAACGGACACCCCCTCGGCGCCGTCATCACGTCCAAGGCGGTCGCGAACCGGTACCGCGACCAGGGCTACTTCTTCTCCTCCACCGGCGGCAGCCCCGTCTCCAGCATCGTGGGCCTCACCGTCCTGGACGCCCTGCGCGACGAAGACCTCCAGGGCAACGCGGTGCGCGTCGGCGGTCATCTGAGAAGCCGGCTCGAGGCACTGGCCGACGGCTACGGCATCATCGGCGCCGTCCACGGTTCGGGCCTCTATCTCGGCCTCGAACTCGTCCGGGACCGCGCAGGGCTGGAACCCGCCACAGAAGAGACCGCCGAACTCTGCGACCGCATGCTCGACCTCGGCGTGATCGTCCAGCCCACCGGGGACCACCTCAACATCCTCAAGATCAAGCCACCGCTGTGCATCGACACCACCGCGGCCGACTTCTTCGCCGACATGCTCGACCTGGCCCTCGCCCAACTCGGCCACTCCCGCTGACGCCGCACATCCGAAGGGCCCGGGGCCCGGCGGCGGGTACGGCATCCGTCCGAGCCGCTGAACGCCCAGGTCCCGGCCCGCCGATGACGCACTAGCGGAGCGTACGGAGCGTGTCGATGATGTCGCCGGCGCAGGTGTCCGGGTTGACGAAGGCCATGCGTAGCACCGTCGCGCCGTTCCACTGGGTCGGCACGCACAGCATGGCGCCCGTTTCGGCGGCACGGGCGGACCATGACGCGTAGTCCTGCGGGCCCCAGCCAGGGCGTTCGAAGAGGACGACGGACAGCTCGGGCTCGATCGTCAGGCGTAGATGGTCACTGGCGCGTATGGCGTCGGCGACCAGCCGGCTGGTGGTCAGTGTCTGTTCCACGGCACGCGAGTACCGCTCGGTTCCGTGGACGGCCAGGCTGAACCAGAGCGGCAGACCGCGCGCGCGGCGGCTGAGGTGGAGGGCCAGGTCCGCCGGATTGTGGACGTCGCGGTCGATGGCGTCGAGATAGTGCGCCGACTGACTGTGCGCGGCGCGTGCCGCCGCGGGGTCCCGGTAGAGCAGTGCACAGCAGTCGTAGGGGGCGAAGAGCCATTTGTGAGGATCGACGATGAAGCTGTCGGCGCGTTCGATGCCGGAGTAGAGGTGCCGCACACTGGGTGCCGCCAGGCCCGCTCCGCCGTACGCACCGTCGATGTGCAGCCACACCTGGTGGCGTTCGCACGCGTCGGCGATGTCATCGAGGTCGTCGATCAGGCCGGCATTGGTGGTCCCGGCGGTCGCCACCACGGCGAACACGCCGGTCGTGGAGTCCAGGACCGCGTTCACGGCGGCCCCGGTGAGGTGTCCTCGCTCGTCCACGGGTGCGGTGACGACCGCGATGTCCATCACCTGTGCCGCGGACCTGATCGAGGAGTGGGCGCTGTCGGCACACACGATTTTCCAGCCGTCCGCCGGCCGGGTCCGGGATGCGGCGGCAGCGGCGCGGGCCGTGATGAGAGCCGAGAGGTTGCCCATGGTGCCGCCGCTGACGAAGCATCCCGCTGCGGTGCCGGGCCATCCGAGCAGCAGGGTGAGCCAGGCCAGCGCCTCGTTCTCGGCGTGGATGGCGCCGGCTCCCGCCTCCCAGGTGCCCGCGAAGATGTTCGCCGCGCCGGTGACCGCGTCGAAGGCGAGTGCGGCACGGGTGGGGGCCGCGGGGATGTACGCGATGTTCGTCGAGCCGTTCTGGGCGCGGGTGGCAGGTGCCAGGACTCGGTCGAAGAGTTTGAGGGCCGCGGCGCCGCCGATTCCCCAGGGGGTGATGGCCGTACCGGCCGCGAGGGCGAGATCGGCGGCGGGGCGGGCGCCGGTCACCGGATCCGGAGCCTGCGTGATGCGTCGCCGCGCGTAGTCGAGGGCGGCCGCCACGATCTCGTCCTCGTCACCCCATACCCGGCGGTCGTCGCGGGGGGTCCTGTTCGCTGACATGTTGTCGCATTGCGCTTTTTGCATGGCGAGAACTTAGAAAGGCGCATCGTAATGCGCAATATATTGCAGAAATGATGAGCAGAATGCTCAATGTGGGGCGCCTGGGCTATGTCATACTGGGCATCATGCGAAACGTCGACGGCCTCGACGCCCGGATCCTCCTGGCGCTCGACGCGGACCCACGGGCCACGACGGTTGCCCTGGCCGACCGACTTGGTCTGGCCCGCAACACCGTGCAGGCGCGTCTGAAGCGACTTGAAGAAAGCGGTCAGCTGAGGGAGCACAGTCGGCGCGTGGCACCCGAGGCTCTCGGCTATCCGCTGCTTGCCCTCATCACGATGTCGATCAGCCAGCGCGTAGGGCGGCCCACCCGCGAGGCGATCCTGCGCATTCCCGAGGTGGTCGAGTTGCTCGTCACCACCGGCGACGGTGACCTGCTCGCCCGCGTTGTCGCCCGGGACACCGAAGACCTGCACCGCATCACGAACCTGTTGCTGGAAGCGCCTGGGGTTGTCCGGTCCAACACCACCATCGTCCTGCTCGAGGTACAGCCCTTCAGCGTCCGGTCCCTGCTGGAGCGACACGCCGGCCCCTGAGGCGGAGCGGGTGACCCGAGCTGCGAAACGGTCGGCTTTCCGCCGTGACCCGAACTGGGTGCCGGTGAAACGGCCCAGTCCGTGGACCGGGTGCAAGCGCACGGAACCGGGTCACTCGTCAGTGGGGCACTGCCAGGACACCACCGCTGCGCGTGCGGTAGGTGAGAGGCTTGGTGCCCGTTCGTGCGACCGCGCACGCTCTACTGCCCGAGGTCGACCACCGAGTGCGCGCCGAAGCCGCCCGCCAGTTCCAAGGATCATGAACCTGTGCTCGGCGGATTGGCGTCAGTGGTCCCGGCGGTCGCCACCACGGCGAACACGCCGGGTCGCGGAGTCCAGGACCGCGTTCACGGCGGCCCCGGTGAGGTGTCCCCGCCTCAGGAAGTGCCGTCCACGGGTACGGGTTCGGTGAACTGGTCGAACAGCATGACCGCAACCCTGGTGACAAGGGACCAGTTCTCGTCCCCGTGCGGGTCCGCCAGGTCCCCGTAGCCGGCGATCCACCGCATGTGGAAGCCGTCCAGCAGGGACGCGATGCTGGTGGCGAGGTGATCGACCTGGTAGGGCGCACGCATGCGCAGTCCGTAGGTGTCGAGCAGGGCCTGGTACGCCTCGCAGGCCACCTTCGTGAACGATTCGCCGTAGTGCCCGAGAGCCTCACGCACACGGGGGTTCGCGGCGCTGGCGTAGAAACCGAGCATCACCCGGTAGATCGGGTCCACCCGGTGGTTCCTGTGGTTGTCGGTCAGTACGTCGTTGAGGGCTTCCTGCCAGGTGATGCCCTTCTCAACGGCTTCCTGGAAGCGCCGGATGCTGTCGGGCAGGCCGGGTACCAGTTCCGCCTGTCGTGAGGTGAGGTGGAACAGCAGCTCGGCCTGGAAGTCGGCCTGAGCCGGCCAGATCTGGTAGATCGATCCCGTGGTGACCGCCGGTGCCGCCTTGTCGCCCAGCCGGTCCCGGATGATGCGGGTGGCCTCCTCCGTCACCTGCTTGACCCGCACGTGGGCCAGTGCGGCGGAGACCGCGGCCTCGCTGGTGTCGGCGGTTCCCGCACAGACGAGTTTGGTCGCCGCTTCCAGCATGAGGGCCCGGGTCTCCTCGAGTGAGCGCCGAGGCAGTCTGCGCCTTCCGGACGGTGCCGTCACACCCTCCCCCTTCCCCGCGTGATCGTTAAATCGAAGTGAACCGAGGCGTTGACAGGGGGTAAGCGTACACCTAGATTCCCGGTTCGTAAGAAAGTTACGAAACCTCGAGAAGGTGCCCGAGCAGGCCTTTTCCAGGTGTTCTGGAGCCGCCCTGCGCGCCGGTCACCCCGTGTGCTCCAGGTTTCCGGCCGACCCGTCACCACTCCCCGTTGCGCATGCCCTCCGGCATGTCCTCCCCTTCGCTCCGTCCACGGAGGTCTCGTATGCCTACCCATCCGCGTGTCCGAAGACTGGGCCTCATCGCCTCCCTCCTGGCGCCCGTCATGGGCCTCACCGCCTGCAGTGGCTCGCAGAGCCCGGGCTCGACCTCGGCGGGCGCCGCCACGGCCGACTCGTCAGCCACCGTGGACACCCGGCCGTCGGCAGCCCGGGTGACCGACTATCCGAGTTACGTGGGGGGCAAGGCGGGCGAGGCCGACTCCGGCCTGTCCCCGGTCACTCTCGGCTGGGTGAACGTCGAGGGCGGCCCCGGCGGCAGCCCTGAGGCGACGCTGGGCGCGAAGGCAGCCGTTCGGTACGTCAACGAGAAGCTGGGCGGAATCGGTGGCCACCCGCTGCGGCTGAACGTCTGCACGGTGGTCTCCGCCGAGGAGGAGGGACAGAAGTGCGGCCAGCAACTGCTCGGCGACAAGGCCGTCTCCGCCATCGCCCTCGGCAATCTGTACCTCGGCGACGCCTCCTTCAACTCCGTGGTGGCGGGCAAGAAGCCGGTTCTGGTCGGCGTGGCGACGGGGCCCACCCTGCCCACGGCGAAGAATACTTACAGCACCTTCGGCGACCTGCCGCACATCTTCGGCACCTGGGGCACGTACGCGCGTGACGTCCTCAAGGCGAAGACGGCGGCGGTCATCCACACGAACACCCCCGGCGACAAGATCGCTTCGAGCGCGGCGGTCAAGGGACTCAAGGCCGCCGGCCTCACCGTCAAGTCGGTCGGCTTCGACGCGCAGGCCACGGACCTGATCGGCCCGGTCACCGCGGCCGGCGCCAACTCCGCCGATGTCATCGTGCCCATCACCATCGGTTCCGGGTGTGTCGGAGTCGCCAAGGCACTCAAGCAACTCGGCATCGACAAGCCCGTGGTGTCCACGCCCCTGTGCATGTCACCGGACGTGGCCAAGGGCCTGGGCGGTGATCTGCCCACGTGGACGTACGGCGTCGCCCAGACGCTGCCGACCGACTCCTCGGCCGCCGACTCCAAGGCGTTCCTGGCGGCATCCGGCCAGGTGGGGCTGGACAAGGCCACCGCGTCCCAGGTCTTCGCACCGCTGGGCTGGAGCACGATCCTGACGTACGCCAAAGCACTCAACGCCGTGGGACCCGACAAGATCACCCCGGCGGCCGTCTCCGCACAGCTGAAGAAGTTCACCGGGCCGGTCGTCATGGGCGCCGCCGAGGTCAAGTGCGCCAAGTACCCGGACGCCCCCGCGGTCTGCAACGACCAGGCGCGGTTCTACCAGTACAAGGGCAAGGGTGCCTTCCAGCCGCTGACCGACTGGCTCCGCCCGCCCCGGTGACCCGCCATCCCTCCGTCCGCCCGGGTCCTGTATGGCCCGCGACGGACCTTCCCGTGCCGTGTTCCCGAGGCCCGACGGCTTCGCTGTGGCCTCAGGAACACGGCGCTCCAGGAGTAAGAAATGGAACAGATCCTGCTCTTCGCCGTGCTCGGCCTGGGCCAGGGGGCACTGATCGCCGGCATCGCTCTCGGCGTCGTGGCGACCTACCGGGGTTCGGGCATCATCAACCTGTCGACCGGCGCCGTCGCGATGGTCGCCGGTTACATCTTCTGGGCCCTGAGCACCGGCTTCTTCGGCTTCTCGCTGCCGATCGCCGCCGCCTTGGCGGGGGCGATCATGGCGGCGCTCGCGGTCGGTGTGCTCACCGAGATCGCGGTGTTCAGGCCCCTGCGCGCGGTCTCACCACTGGCCAAGCTCGCGGCGTCACTCGGCATTCTGCTCACCCTTCAGGCCACCGTGCTGCTGGTGTTCGGAACCCAGCCCCAGCAGGCCCCCAGCATCCTGCCCTCGGATGCCGTCACCGTCCTGGGCGTCACCACGCCCGTCGACCGTTTCATCCTGACGGGGCTGGTGATCACCGTCGCGCTCGCCCTCGGGGCCCTGTACCGGTGGACCCGCTTCGGGCTCGCCACCCGCGCCGCCTCGGAGAACGAACAGGCGGCCCTGCTGGCGGGTCTGTCACCCAACAGCGTCTCCCTCGCCAACACCCTGCTGTCCGCGCTGATCGCGGGGCTGCTCGGTGTCCTGGCCGCACCCATCGTCCAGGTCGACTCCGTCACGCTCCCGCTGCAGGTGGTCCCGGCCCTGGCGGCGGCTCTCTTCGCCGGCTTCACCTCACTGTGGATCGCCTGCAGCGCCGGCATCCTCATCGGCGTCATGCAGTCGGTCGTCTACTACCTGTCCACCCAGAGCTGGTTCCCGACCGACAACGGCAACGCCATGCCCGGACTCCAGCAACTGCTGATCTTCATCCTGATGATCATCGCGCTCTACGTGAAGGGGGCCGGCCTGCCGCGCCGTGGTGAACTCGTCGAGCAGCGGCTGCCCGCCGTACCGCTGCCGGACCGACTGCTCCGACCGGCCGTACTGGCCACGGCTGCCGCCGCCCTCGCCCTGATCGTGCTGCCGTTCGACTTCCGCCAGGCCCTGACGAACTCGCTGATCGGCGCGATCATCGTCCTCTCCTACGTCGTCATCACCGGCTACGTGGGACAGATCTCCGTGATGCAGCTCGCGCTCTCCGGGACCGCCGGTTTCGTCCTGTCCCACCTGGCGACGGGACTGCAGATCCCCTTCCCCTTCAACGCCCTCGGCGCGACCCTCCTGGCCACCCTGCTCGGTGCGGCGGCCGGTATCTCCGCCCTGCGGGTCCGCGGCGTGAGCCTGGCCGTCGTCACACTGGCTGCCGCGCTCGCGATGGAACAGGCCCTGTTCACCAACACCTCCTTCGGCGGCACCGCCGGAGTGACCGTGCCCCCTCCCCGCCTGTTCGGGGTGGACCTCGGTCCGGGGGCGGCCTTCCGCGGACTGGACGGCAACGAACCCAGCCCCCTCTTCGGCTTCCTCGTCCTGTCCGTCGCCGCCGCCCTGGGGCTGTACGTGGCCAACCTCAGACGCACCGGGCTGGGGCGGCGCATGCTCGCCGTCCGCTCCAACGAGCGCGCGGCCGCGGCGGCAGGCGTCAACGTACGGGCGGTGAAGATCGCGGCGTTCGCCATCAGCTCCTTCATCGCCAGCGCCGCGGGGACCCTGTACGGCTACAACTTCGGCTCCGTCAGCGCGGCCCGGTTCACCGCGCTGGCCGCACTCGGCCTCATCGGCTTCGCCTACATCGGCGGCATCACGATGGTCTCCGGAGCCGTCATCGCCGGCCTGATGTCCACGGAGGCACTCATCCCGCACGCCCTGGACAAGTGGTTCGGCATCAAAGGGACCTGGGCGCTGCTCTTCGCCGGCGTCTCCCTGATCGTGACGCTGATCGCGAACCCGGACGGCATCGCGGGCGCCAACCACCGCCGTAAGAAGGCCAAAAGAGCCGCCCGTGCGGCGATAGCCGCCCAAGCCCACGCCGTAAACGTCACGTCGGAGACCGCCGGGGCGGAGACGGCGCCCGCCCCCGAGGAGGTCGCACGATGAGCATGTTCAAGGTCCGTTCGCTGGGCGTCAGTTACGGCGGCGTCCACGCACTCAGCGACGTCAACCTGGATGTCGCCGAAGGCCAACTGGTGGGACTGATCGGCCCCAACGGGGCCGGTAAGACCACCTTCGTGGACGCGGTCAGCGGACTGGTCGGCGCCCGGGGCCGGGTGGAACTGGACGGCGAGGACCTGACCGGCATGCCACCGCATGCCAGGGCCCGCCGAGGTCTCGCCCGCACGTTCCAGAGCAGCGAACTCTTCGAGGACCTCACGGTGACGGAGAACCTGCGCGTGACGGCGGAACGACCGACCTGGGTCAGGGCGTTCGGCGAGACCTTCGGCCGCCGCATACCGCCGCCCTCCGCTGTCGTCGATGCTCTCACCACTCTGGGCCTGCGGGATTTCGCCGACGCATCCCCGGCCGAGCTGTCCCAGGGACAGCGCAAGCTCGTCGGCGTGGCCCGGGCGCTGGCCGCCCGCCCCCGCGTCATCTGCCTCGACGAGCCCGCCGCCGGCCTGGACACCGCGGAGAGCGCCGAACTCGGCCGCCGCCTGCGCGCCGTCGCCGACGCCGGTACCGGACTGCTCCTCATCGACCACGACATGGGCCTGGTGATGGGCATCTGCGACCACCTGGTCGTCCTGGAGTTCGGCAAGGTGATCGCGGCGGGACCCCCGAGCCGGGTCCGCGACGACCCCGCCGTCATCACCGCCTATCTCGGCGCGTCCGCCGTTCAGCCCGCCGACGCACCCGTACCGGACGGCGGCACTCCTTCCTCCCTCACCACGGGCCGGCCCGGGGTTCCCAGCAGCGCACCGGAGACAACATGAGCACACCCGTCCTGGAAGTGGCCGGACTCACCGCCGGCTACGACGGAGCCCCCGTCGTCCGCGACCTCGACATCACCGTCGGCGCAGGCGAGGTGGTCGCCCTCCTGGGCGCCAACGGCGCGGGCAAGACCACGACGCTCAAGGCCGTCTCCGGGCTGCTGCGTCCCTCCGCCGGCACCATCACCTTCACCGGAACACCCCTCGACCCGGTGCCCGCGGCGGCCCGCGCGCGACGGGGCATCGCACACGTCCCGGAAGGCAGGGGCATCTTCTCCGGACTGACCGTGGCGGAACACCTGCGGCTAAGGCACCGGGGAGAACGGCTCGACGAGGAGGCGGCGTACGCCTACTTCCCTGTCCTGACCCGCCTGCGGGACCGCAAGGCCGGACTCCTGTCCGGCGGAGAACAGCAGATGCTCGCTCTGGGACGGGCCCTGGCCCGTCGTCCCAAGCTGCTGCTGCTCGACGAACTCAGTCTCGGCCTCGCCCCGGTCATCGTCGAGGAACTGCTGCCCGTCGTACGGCGCTTCGCCGACGATTCCGCCTGCGGGGTGCTGCTCGTCGAGCAGCACGTCGGCCTCGCCCTGGAAGTCGCCGACCGAGGCTGCGTCCTCTCCCACGGCGAACTCACCACGCGGGCCACGGCCCGGGAACTGAGAGCGGACCGGTCCCGGATCGTGGCCGGCTACCTGGGCGAGCGTTCCTGACCCACCCCACCGGCACGGACACGCCCCTCCCCTCACCCATTCCCAGGAGAATCATGTTCACTTTCGACAGCGGCAAGGACGGCGTACGCATTCACGTGCACGTGTGGCAGCCCGCCGGACCGCCGCGCGGTGTCGTGCAGATCGCGCACGGTATGGGCGAACACGCGGGCCGATACGCCGCGCTCGCCCAGGCGCTGACGGCCCGGGGCTTCGCCGTGTACGCAGGCGACCACCGGGGACACGGGCTCAGCAGGCATGCCGCACCCGGCCATCTCGGCGAGGACGGCTGGAACAGCCTCGTCGGCGATCTGGTGACACTCTCCGAGACCATCCGGGAGCGGCACCCCGGTCTGCCCCTGGTGCTGCTCGGTCACAGCCTCGGCTCCTTCGCCGCGCAGCAGTACGTACTGCACCACTCCCACCTGATCGACGCCCTGGCTCTGGCCGGCACCACCGCGGTCGACGCGATGCTCGCCAACCAGGCGGCCGACACCGGGGACCCGCTCGTCGCCCTCAACAAAGGCTTCGAACCTGCTCGCACGCTGTTCGACTGGCTCAGCCGCGACCCCGAAGCCGTCGACACCTATCTCGCGGACCCACTCTGCGGCTCCAGCCTCGACGCCGAGGGGATGAGGCAGGTCGCCGCCGCCTCGGCAGCACTCGCGCGGCCCCGGGGCATCCCGGCACGCCTGCCTGTCTTCGTCCTGGTCGGTGACCGGGACCCGCTCAACGCCGGGCTCACGCTGAGCGACCTGCTCGTCGACCGCTACCGGCAGGCCGGCCTCACCGACATCACCTACCGCATCTACCCCGAAGCGCGGCACGAGCTGTTCAACGAGACCAACCGCACCGAAGTCGAGGGCGACCTGCTGGCCTGGCTGGAGCGGGTACTCGCGCACATCGAGAACGAGCGGGTGCTGCCGTGACCATGACTTTGCCGGAGCCCGGCAACGGGCCGCACCCACTCACCGCTGTACCCGGCGGCATTGGAACGCGCGGCCCGCAGCGGGCTCCGGTGCGGCGTGAAGACGCTCCTTCCGGGGGCCGCCGCGGCACACTCGCCGCAGCAAACAAGCCATTAGTCTGACGAGTTGATCCAGTGTTTCGGGAGTGGTGTTCGATCACTGCCGACGAGCCGCTAGGATCACGGCATGGTTACGGCTTGGTCGCCCTGGCGCATCGTCAGAACCCGCTCCGGTGCGGGTCCGCTGCTGCGCGTGCTGGCCCTGGCCGTACTCCTGTCCGGCTTCCTCGTGACGCACGGCATCCACGTGGAGAGTGTCCAGGGACACCTCTCCACCAGCGCAACCATCCCCGCCCCACTGCAGATCGATGGCGTTCACCACGCAGCCGACGAGCCTGCGCGGCTGTTGGCCACCGACGCCGACTATCATCATGGCGGCCATGAGACGCCACACCCTGGCGAGCACTGCGCGTCCGGGCAGCCTCAGCAGGGTTCCGCCCCGGTGTCGCCCTGCTTTGCAGCGTCGGTTCGCGAAGCGACCAGTTCCCACGACGCCGCGACCGTGCGCGGGCCGGCCGTTGGTAGGCCCATGGATGGTGCGTCTCCCGTGGCTCTGAGAGCAGTCTCCGTGGTGCAACAGGTCTAGGAGTACGGGCTCCTCCCAACTGGCCTGCCGGCTGTCACCCGGTTCGGCTGGTATCGCGCGACGAGCGTCCTGTCCCGTCTCATGACGGGTTGTCACGCGCGTCGAAGCCGTCCTGCCCCCACCCATGTCTGTGCCTCGCTCCGTCCTTGCCGGAGACGTGGGCCCGCAGCGCGGAGGACCTGTGCCGACATATTCCCGTACGCACGCGCACGCCCCATGCGGCGCACCCTCATGGCGCCGACTGGTCTCGGCGATCCGCGGCGCCTTCGTGATGGCGCTCATCCTGTGTGCCGTCCTGCACGGCGCGTCCGAGGAGACGCACGCGTCGGTGTCCCTGCCTGCCGGATTCTCGGCGATGGCAGCAGGCGAGGACCCTCACGGCCCCCACGGTCCCCACGGGGCCGAGGACTGTGCGGCGGACGTGATCGTGCGTGCCGCGGCTCAGTCGAGTGACGATCTTCCCCTCGGCGCGCCGGCCGTCGTCGTACTCCTTGCCGTGGCCCTGTCGCTGGGACGCCCCCTCGTACGGCAGGAACGCCGTAGACGTCGCAGCGCACGCACTGGCCGCGTGGCGCTCGTCGTCACGTCGCGGTGGCGGATCTAGGCCGCTCGCTCGCAGCCGCCGACTTCGCGGCTGCCGCGTGCCCATGGCCTGAGCGCGGACTCCTGGTCCGCCTCACGACATGACACGCGAGATGAACCCGCACCCGGTATTCATCGAGCGAGAGTGAACACAAAGACATGCAGTCATTGACCAAGACCGCGGTCGACCCGGGCCGGTCCGCCCTGTCCGGCCTGGTGGGCAACACCCCACTGCTGCGGGTCTCGGAGCCGCTGGCCCCTGCCGGACGTGGCTTCTGGGCGAAGCTTGAAGGGTTCAACCCCGGTGGCATCAAGGACCGTCCGGCGCTGCACATGGTGGAGCGGGCCCGGGCCCGTGGCGACCTGCGGCCCGGCGGACGGATCATCGAGTCCACCAGCGGCACCCTCGGACTGGGACTGGCCCTGGCCGGCATGGTGTACGGCCACCCGGTCACCCTGGTCACCGACCCGGGCCTGGAACTGTCCATGACCCGGCTGCTGACGGCGTACGGCGCCCAGGTCAACGTCGTCTCCGAGCCGCATCCCACGGGCGGCTGGCAGCAGGCCCGACGCGAACGCGTGCAGCGGCTGCTGGAGCAGCACGCGGACTCCTGGTGCCCGGACCAGTACAACAACCCCGACAACGTCGCCGCGTATACCCCGCTGGCCCTCGAACTCGCCTCCGACCTGGGTCACATCGATGTCCTGGTGTGCAGTGTCGGCACCGGCGGCCACTCCGCGGGCGTCTCCCGGGTCCTGCGCCAGCTCTACCCCGACCTGACCGTCGTCGGCGTGGACACGGTCGGCTCGACGATCTTCGGCCAGCCCGCCCGGCCCCGCCTCATGCGCGGCCTCGGCTCCAGCATCTACCCCCGCAACGTCGCCTACGAGAACTTCTCCGAGGTGCACTGGGTTGCCCCGCAAGAGGCGGTGTGGACTTGCCGCCAACTGGCCGTGTCCCACTACGCCACCGGCGGGTGGAGTGTCGGCGCGGTCGCGATGGTGGCCGGCTGGCTGGCCCGGACCATGTCGGCGGACGCACGGATCGTCGCGATCTTCCCCGACGGTCCGCAGCGTTACCTGGGGACGGTCTACGACGACGACTACTGCGCCGCCCACGGCCTGCTGGACTCCCCACCGGCGCCCGAACCGGAGCTGATCGGCCGCCTGGACGAGAAGGAGGTCACCCGCTGGACCCGGTGCACCACCGTGGTCGATCCCCTCAACCTGCAAGGCGTTGAGGACGCAGCTGTCGAGTCCGGGTCCTCGGAGGAGGGCCGGTGATGGGGCTGCTCACGCAGGTCCGGTCGTACGAACGCAGCGTCCAGCTGTTGATGGTGAACCAGTTCACCATCAACCTCGGCTTCTACATGCTGATGCCCTATCTGGCCGCCCACCTGTCCGGCACGCTCGGGCTGGCCGGCTGGATCGTCGGACTCGTCCTCGGCGTACGGAACTTCAGCCAGCAGGGCATGTTCCTGGTAGGCGGGACGCTCGCGGACCGGCTCGGCTACAAGCCGATGATCGTCGCCGGATGTGTGCTGCGCACCCTCGGCTTCGCGACGCTCGGGCTCGTCGACTCACTTCCCGCACTGCTCGCCGCATCCGCCGCCACCGGGCTGGCCGGGGCGCTGTTCAATCCGGCCGTACGCGCGTACCTCGCGGCCGACGCGGGTGAACGCAGGGTTGACGCGTTCGCCCTCTTCAACGTGTTCTACCAAGCCGGCATCCTGCTGGGCCCCCTCGTCGGAATGGTCCTGACCGGGGTCGACTTCCGCGTCACCTGCCTGGTGGCGGCAGGGATCTTCGCGCTGTTGAGCGTCGTACAGATTCGCGCGCTGCCCGCCCGGCGGGCCGAGGACGACAAGCGGCAGGAGAGCCACAGTGGTCAGGGCGTACTCGCCCAGTGGCGCGGCATCCTCGCCAATCGGCCGTTCGTACTGTTCTCCGTCGCCATGATCGGCTCGTACGTCCTGTCCTTCCAGGTCTATCTGGCGCTGCCACTGGAGGTGCGCCGACTAGGCGGCGACGGGGAGTTCGGCACGGTGGCGGTCGCGGTGCTCTTCGCCGTGTCCGGGCTGAGCACGATCCTCGGCCAGACGAGGGTGACGGCATGGTGCAGGGCGCGGTACGAGCCCGGGCAGGCGCTCGTGCGCGGGCTGGCGGCCATGGGCCTGGCCTTCGTGCCCCTGCTGCTGTCCACCGCCGTACCCGTACCGGAGTCCCGGATCGGGCTGTGGCTGCTCGCGGCGGTGCCGCCGACGCTCGCCGCATTGCTGCTGGCCGTCGGGACGATGATCGCCTACCCCTTCGAGATGGACACCATCGTCCGCCTCTCCGGTGACCGCCTCGTCGCCACCCACTACGGGCTGTACAACACGATCTGCGGCATCGGCATCACCGTCGGGAACCTCGGCACAGGCGCCGCGCTCGACGCCGCCCGCGCGGCCGGGATGCCCGCGCTGCCGTGGATCACGCTGTTCGCGCTGGGCCTGGCGTGCGCGGCCGCTCTGTACGGCCTGCACCGCACCGGCCGACTGGCGGCGCAGCCCGCTTCCGAGCCGCTCACCGCGACCGCCTGACCCACCGTCCCTCCGGCCCAGGGCGGGGCACCGCACGGTGCCCCGCCCCTGCTGGGCCTGCCTGTCCAGGGGCTTTCGATGCCCGCCCCTGTCGTTCCCCTTCCCAAGCCGACCCCGTTGCGACTCCGGCCCTTGCGGGCAGCGCGCTACGACGCGGACCGTGTCGGTGACCTGCTGCTGCCACGCCAGGCGGGGCAACTGCTGCCGCACGAAGAGGTGTCGGCCGGGGTCGTCCGGCAGCGCGCCGCCCCTATGCCACCCGGTCGCTGGGGACAGAGGACGAGTTCACCACGTGTCTCGCCGATGTGCGTCGGCTTTCACGTCGGTAGGGCGGTGAAGCCTCCGACGAGCGCTCCGAAGCCGACATGGGCGACGACGGTGACCACAGGGGTTCCGGGGCCGTAGTTGCGCATCAGGAAGCCAGGTGGTTCGAGCAGGGCCACGTCGGGGGCGCTGGTCAGTGGGCTGCCCATGCGCGGGTGAACGAGCGGCAGCAGGATGTTGACCAGCGCGGTGCCGGCGAACAGGCCGTGGGCGAGTCCGAACAGGGCCCCCAGCCACCAGCCGCTGTGGTCGATGGCGAGGAAGACGGCGAAGTAGACGAACCCGAATATCTGTCCGTTGAGGAAGTGCATCAAGTAGCCGATGGCCTTGGCGCGGGTGCGGTCGACGGTCACCGCCGTGCCGAGCAGGAAAGGCAGGTCCATGCGGGTCAGGCTCAGCTCGCTGGCAGCGCGCAGCGCCGTCGTGAGCGCCAGGGTGCCGACGAAGGCACCCGCGGCGGTTGACCAGGCGTTCATCGCGACGCGTCCTTGCCCGCCCCGGTGATGGCGCCGGCGGCGCTGATCAGCGCCAGATGGCTCAGTCCCTGGGGAAGGTTTCCCAGGAAGTCGCCGGTGGCGGGGTCGATCTCCTCGCTGTAGAGGCCGACGTCGTTGGCCAGGCCGACCAGCTCGTCCATCAGCTCGATCGCCTGGGGAAGGCGGCCGGTGCGGGCGAACGCTTCGGCGAGCCAGAAGGAGCAGGCGAGGAAGGCGCCTTCGCCGCCGGCGAGCCCGTCCTCCCCCGCATAGCGGTCGACGTACGGCCCGTGACGCAGGTAGCGGGCCAGTGCGGTGATCGTGGACCGTATGCGCCGCTCGTCGCCGTATCCGTAGAGGTGTCCCAGCAGGACGGCGGCGTCCAGGTCCTCGCCGTCGGCGGCGCGGACATAGCTGTCGCGGGCGGACGAGAAGCAGCGGGTCTCGATGAACGCGGTGATCTCGTCGCGTGCGGCGTGCCAGCGGCCCAGGTGCCGGTCGGGGACCAGTCCACGGCGGGCGAGGTCGGCGACGCGGTCGAGCGCGACCCAGCACATCATCTTGGACTGGGTGAAGTGCCGGGGTGGACTGCGGACCTCCCAGATGCCCGAATCGGGTTGCTGCCACCTCCCGCAGACGAGGTCGGCGAGCTCCACGAGGCGTCGCGCGACGTCCGCGTCCAGGCCTCCCGCGGCTTGGGCGTACAGCCAGGCGGTCTGCACCAGCTCGCCGTAGATGTCGAGCTGTGCCTGGCTGGCCGCAGCGTTGCCGACGCGGACCGGCCCCGAGCGCCGGTAGCCCTCCCAGGGCAGAGTCCGCTCGGGGGTGCGGTGGCCGCCGTCCAGCCGGTACAGCACCTTGAGGTCGGGGTGGGTGAGCTGGGAGGCGTGCATCAGCCACCAGAAGTAGGCGTGCGCTTCCGCCGGGCAGCCCAGCCGCAGGAAGGCCGCCAGCGTGAAGGCGGAGTCGCGCACCCACGAGAACCGGTAGTCCCAGTTGCGCTCGCCGCCGATCTCCTCCGGCAGCGACGTCGTCGCCGCGGCGGCGATCGCACCGGAAGGGGCATGGACGAGCAGTTTCAGGACCAGCAGGCTGCGCGTCACCGCTTGATGCCACCGTCCCGTGTACGGGCGGCCCTCGACCCAGCTCCGCCACGCCGCGCTCGTGCCGTCCAGGCGCGCCTCGCACTCGCGGCGGGCGGGCAGGACGAGTGGCTCCTGTTCGGCGAACGGCATCGCGATCATGGCGCGTCGGCCCTGTGACAGCTCGAACCGGCCGCTGATCATGTCCCCGTCGCAGTCGGGTGCGCCGGCGTCCCACGTGCAGACGGCGAGAGCGCTGCTGCCGGCTGTCGCCACCGGGACGCCCGCGCGCCGCACGAGCCGTGCGCGGTGGGTGCCGTAGCCGAAGCAGGGCCTCACGCTCCAGCGCAGCGGCACGGACCCGGACAGCCCGTCGACCCGCCGCAGCAGTTCCCGCATCGGTGTCAGTGCCGTGTCGTCGTGCAGGGTGAGCGCGTCGGTGACCCGCACCGAGCCGGTGCGGGTCAGGAAGGTGGTCTCCAGCACGTTGGTGCCGGGCAGGTAGCGGCGCTCCGTCCGGTAGGGCACCACCGGCTCTAGCCGGAACCCGCCCCCGCCGGAGGCGTCCAGGAGGGCGCCGAACACGGCGGGGGAGTCCAGGTCGGGCAGGCCCAGCCAGTCCACCGACCCGTCACGTGCGACCAGGGCGGCGGTACGGCCGTCGCCGATCACCGCGTACTCGCGCAACGGAACGTAGCCATCCGTCCGTGAGCTCTCGTCCCGGAGGTCAGGTCCCGGTGATGGTCCCGGAGAACCGCTGAAGGTTCCCATGAGACCACCATCCCACCCGCTTCCGTGTGCCGCCGAGGGGCCTCAGCGCGGCTGTCGCTTGCCGTGGTAGCGCTGGGCGAGCCGGGCGAGGGCCACCGCGCCGAGCAGGAGGCCGAAGTCGCGCAGCGCGATGTCGTAGTAGCCGGGGATGCTCAGCAGGTTGACGATGATCCCGGCGAGCCATCCGGCCACCAGCCAGCCCCCGAAACGCGGGGCGAGGGCGACGGCGATGCCCGCGACGATCTCGATGACGCCGACGGCGTACATGGCGGCCTGAGCGCTGCCCGGAACGACGTCGTCGATCCACGGCGCCAGGTAGGTGGGCCAGTCCACGAGCAGGTTGGTGAATTTGTCCAGCCCGAACAGGATCGGCGCCACGGTGAACCCGGTGCGCAGGATGACGAACGCCTGGTAGCCGGGGTCGGTGAGCACGGAACGCCGAGGGGTGGCGGTCGCGGTGGGGGTTGTGGTTGCGGACGACATGACGCCCTTCCTTCTATAGGCAACTCTCACTATCAATAGAAACGCGGAAGCCTTCTTTAGTCAATGGCCGTGGGTTTTACACTGGTGTTCGTGGATCACCCGAAGGAAGCACCCCGTCCCGACATCTCCGCCGTCGCCGCTCTCGACGAGCCGACCCGCAGGAGGCTCTACGACCATGTCGTGCGCCAGCCGGAGCCGGTCAGCCGCGACGACGCCGCCGGAGCTCTTGGACTGGCGCGTCAGACCGCGGCCTTTCACCTGGACCGGCTGGTTGACGAATCACTGCTCGACGTGGTCTACGAGCGGCGCAGCGGCCGCACCGGGCCCGGCGCGGGCAGGCCGGCCAAGCTCTACCGGCGCTCCACCAAGCAGGTGACCGTCAGCCTGCCCGAGCGTCACTACGAGCTGGCCGGACGGCTCCTCGCCCAGGCCGTGGAGGAGTCCGAGGCCACCGGAGAACCGGTCCGCGCCGTGCTGCACCGCACGGCCCACCAGCTCGGTGAACAGCTCGCGGGCGAGAACAGCCCAGGTGCGTCAGGTGTGTTCGACCTGCTGGAGCGGTACGGGTTCGAGCCCCGCCATGACGGTGACACCATCGTCCTCGGCAACTGCCCCTTTCACGCGCTCGCCCGCCTGCACACCGAGACGGTCTGCGGCATGAACCTCCACCTGCTGCGCGGCGTCCTTCTGGGCGTCGGAGAAGACGGCGTCCAGGCATGCCTGGAGCCCAGCCCCGGCCACTGCTGCGTCCGCCTTCGACCCGCTGCCCCCCGGCCTGCGACCGCGAGCTCCTGACCCGCACCCACGCGCCGCCCGGCAGGCTCTTCACGTTCCGGGTCCGCCTACTCGCGGGTGTGCGGCTGGAATTGGGTACGCAGTCCAGCAGCGCACACGACAGCGAGAGTCGCCGACCGAGCTCTGGTCGTCGCGGGCCACGCTCGGCGACGTTCTGAGGGGGGCCACTGACGATGACCTACCGAGCCGGTCACCGGGGGAGGAGCTGATGTCCCAAGGGAGCGGGGCGAGCCCGGAGTTCGAGGAAAAGGCCGTGGAGACGGCCTGGCGGATTCATGACGCGGTCGGGGAGTGGACGACCCGGGGCGACGCCAAGGCCTCCCGGCTCGACACCCCCACGCGGACCTGGCCTATCTCTCGGCCTGCGAAACCACTGACACCGCGCCCCGTTCACCGACGAGGCGCTGCACATCACCGCGGCCTTCCAGACCGCCGGGTATCGCAGCGTCATCGGCAGCCTGTGGAAGGTCCAGGGCACCTCCGCCACACACATCGCCGCAACCGTCTACGCGCGGCTGACGGCCGACGGCACCAGAGCACCGAACGCCGCCGCCTCGGCCCGGGCACTGCACACAGCGGTCGTCGCGGTGCGAGCCCGAAATCCGCGCTCCCCCGGCCTCTGGGCGGCCCATGTGCACTTCGGCCGCTGACGTCGGGGGAGAGGGGCAGGGGCAGTCATGCCCGTACTGACCCCGCAGCCGACGGGAACCCCTTGGTGGCGTGCAGCGTCGCCTCGCCCGCGACCCGTACCCCCGTCTCCTCCCCGGGCGCTACCGGAGGCTGACCCGGGACGCGGATGTCGATGGGCGAGTCGTGGTTCGGGACGGTCACGGTGACCATGGCGTCGTGGCCGTAGTAGCGGATGTCGGTCACCCTGCCGCGGACGGAGTTCTCGGTGTCGGGGGCGGTGAGCCGGAGTTGTTCGGGGCGCAGGAGGACCGTGCCCTCCCGGATGCCGGAGGGCGGGCCGGTGAGGGGGACCGGGCCCAGCGCCGTGTCGGCCGTCCCGCTGCCCGTGGTGGTGCCGGGGATCAGCACCGCCTCCCCGACGAACCCCGCCACCCAGGGGTCGGCGGGCCGGCGGTACAGGTCCTGGGGCGTGGCGCACTGGGCGACGCGGCCGTCGCGGACGACCGCGACCAGGTCCGCCGTGGACAGGGCCTCCTGCTGGTCGTGGGTGACCAGGACCGCCGTCGCGCCCGTGGCGCGGAGCGCCGAGCGCACGTCGGCCCGCACGCCCGCCCGCAGGGCGCTGTCCAGGGCGTTGAACGGCTCGTCCAGGAGGACCAGTTGGGGGCGGGGGGCCAGGGCGCGGGCGAGGGAGACACGTTGTTGCTGGCCGCCGGAGAGTTCGTGGGGCATGCGGTCGCCGTAGCCGGCCAGGCCGACCAGTTCCAGCATCTCCTCCGTGCGGGCCCGGCGTTCGGCCCGGTCGGTGCCCTTCAGGCCGAAGGCCACGTTGCGGGCCACGCTGACGTGCGGGAACAGCGCGCCCTCCTGCGGCACGATGCCGATCCGGCGGCGCTCGGGCGGGAAGTGGACCCCGGGACCGCCGATCATCCGGTCGCCGAGCCGTACCGTGCCCGCGTCGGCGCGCAGGAAGCCCGCGACGACGCGGAGCATGGTGGTCTTGCCGCAGCCGGAGGGGCCCAGGACCGCGACCAGGGACCCGGACGGCACGGTGAGGTCGAGGCCGCGCAGGACGGGGGCGTCGGAGCCGTAGGACTTCGTCAGGCCCTCGATCCGGAGAGCGTTCATGGGCGGTGCCTGCCAAGGAGATAGGAGGGAACGGCCGCCAGCAGGATCAGCGCGGCCGCGTAGGGGGCCGCCGCCGCGAACGAGCCGGCGCCGGTCTCGGTCCACAGCCGGGTGGCCAGGGTGTCCATGCCCGTGGGGCGCAGCAGGAGGGTGGCCGGCAGCTCCTTCATACAGACCACGAAGGTGAGGGCCGCCCCGGCCGCCACTCCGGGCGCGGCCAGCGGCACGGTGACCTCGCGCAGTACCTGCCAGGGCCGCCGGCCGAGGGAGCGGGCCACGTCCTCCAGTACGGGCGGGGCCTGGAGGACGGCGGCGCGGGTCGCGGCGACCGCGACGGGCAGGAAGAGGACGGCGTACGCGCCGACCAGCAGCGGCAGTTGCTGGTAGAGGGGGTAGGCGTAGCGGACCGCGAAGAAGACCAGGGCGAGGGCGACGGTGATGCCGGGGAGTGCGTGGCCGGCGTAGGCCGACTGCTCCAGCAGCCGTGCCCCGCGCCCCTGGTGGCGGGCCGCGATCACGCCGACCGGCAGGGCGAGGACCGTGGTGAGGGCGGCGCCCGCGGCGGCGACCCCGAGGGTGGTGCGGGCGGTGTCGGCGAGCAGGGGCAGGTCCCAGGTGGCGGAGGTGCCGGCGGTCAGCCAGTAGCCGAGGGTGGCGAGCGGGAAGACGACGGCCACGGCCACCACGGCGGCGCACCAGCCGAGGGCGGCCGGCCGCCACCGGCCGAGGGGGAGCGGGACGGCCGGGCGGGCGGTGCCGGTGCCGGTCCGCGCGTGCCCGGCGCGTCCGCGCGTACGGGCCTCGGCGGCGACCAGGGTCACCGTCATCACCACCAGCACGACACTGAGCGCGGCGGCCGGGGTGCGGTCGAAAGAGGCACGGTAGGAGGTGTGGATGGCGCGGGTGAAGGTGTCGTACCGCATGAGGGAGACCGCGCCGAAGTCGGAGAGCACATAGAGCGCGACGAGGAGTGCACCGCCCGCCGCCGCGGGGCGCAGTTGGGGCAGGGTGACGCGGAGGAACGTGCGCAGCGGGCCGTGCCCGAGGGAGCGGGCGGCCTCCTCCTGGGCCGGGTCGATACCGCGCAGCGCGGCGGCGACCGGCAGGAGGACGTAGGGGAAGCTGACGAGGGTCAGGGCGAGCGCGGCGCCGCCGAAGCCGGCGAGGCCGGGCGCGGCGGCCAGCCAGGCGAAGGCGGCGACGTAACTGGGCACGGCGAGCGGCAGCGTGGCCAGCACCGACCAGGCGCGGGCGCCGGGCAGCGCGGTGCGCACGGTCAGCCAGGCCAGACCGACGCCGAGCACCAGGCAGCCCGCCACGACGACGACGGTGAGGCCGAGGCTGCGGCCGAGGAGGGCGAGGGTGCGCTCGTCGGCGACGACGTTCCAGGCGAAGGCGGGCCCGCGTTCCAGGGCGCGCACGGCGAGGTAGCCGAGCGGCAGCAGCGCGAACAGGGCGGCGACGCAGGCGGGGACGAGCAGGACGAGCGGCGGTCGGCGCCCGGAGTCGGCGGGGGCTCCGCGGACGGTACGGACGTGCCGGCGCCCGGCCGGAGCGCCCGCGCCGGCCGGGGTTGCCGTGGATTCGGTTGTGTTCACGACCGTCAGACGAGTCCGACGTCCTGGAGCATCGCCAGGGTCTCCTGAAGGGACTCCAGCTTGCCGAGGTCGATGTCGGGGGAGTCCAGGGACTCGAACGGCGGCAGGCCCTCCACGGTGCTGGTGACGCCCGCGGCCAGCGGGTACTCCTTCGTCGTGTCGGCGAAGTAGGTCTGCGCCTCCTCGGAGAGCAGATAGTCGACGGCCTTCTGCGCGGCCTCGGTCTGCCCGCTGTCCGCGAGGATGCCCGCGCCCGCCACGTTGATCAGCGCGCCGGGGTCCTTGCCGGGCAGGAAGTGGAGCTTGGCGTTGACCTTGTCCTCGCCCTTCTCGGCGACCCGCTCGTACCAGTAGTAGTGGTTGACCAGGCCCAGGGAGACCTCACCGGCCTCGATGGCGTCCAGGGTGGCGAGGTTGTGGGCGTAGGTCTTCGCGCCGTTGGCCTTCAGATCCTCGAGCCACTCGCGGGTGGCGTCGTCGCCCTCCAGGACGCGCATGCCGGTGACGAAGGCCTGGAAGGAGGCGTTGGTGGGCGCGAAGCCGACCTTGCCCTTCCACTCGGGCTTCACCACGTCGTGGACACTGTCCGGAACCTGACCCTCGGTGAGGTCGTCCGGGTTGTAGGCAATGACCCGGACGCGTCCGGACAGGCCCACCCAGTCGCCGTCGCCGCCCCGGTAGGCCTCGTCCACCTCGTCGAGGGAGGACTGCGGGAGCTTCTTCAGCATCCCCTCCTTGGAGAGGGCGCCGAGGGCGCCGGCGTCCTGGGAGAAGAACAGCCCCGCCTTGGTCCGGTCGCCCTCCTCCAGGATCTGCGCGGCGAGTTCCGCGCTGTCGCCGTAGCGCACCTCGACCTTGGTGCCCACCGCCTTCTCCAGTTTGTCGAGGAGCGGCTTGACCAGCTTCTCGTTGCGTCCGGAGTAGATGACGAGGGTGGAGTCGCCGCCCTCCCCGGCCGTGCTCGTGTCGTCGTCGGAGCCGCAGGCGGCGAGGGCGGGGAGCAGCAGGCCGGCCGCGACGAGCGCGGTGATCCGGCGAGCCAGGGGGCGTCGCATGGTGGTGTGCCTTCCTGCGGGGCCGCCGTCGAACCGCTGGGCGCGGGGTCGGTCGGCGGGCGGCGAAGTGGTGCTTTCAAGCCAACTGTGAACATGCTATGAATAAGGTAAAGCTTGCCTAACCGTCAAGGGATCTGTGCTATTTGCGGACGCTGCCGCAGAAAGGTTGCGCGCCCGTGATCTCACCGCCCGAGCCGCTTCGCGCTCCCTCCAGGGCCTCGGCTCCGAGCGCCCCGGCGATTCCGAGCCCCCTGTCGACACCGGTTCCCCTGTCGACTCCGAGTCCGCTGTCGATCCCCGGCCCCCTGTCGACACCGAGCACCGTGCCGACTCCGAGCACCGTGCCGACTCCGAGCCCTCCGTCGGCACCGTCCCCCCAACCCTCCGGCGGGCCCCACGGGGTGACCTTCGCGCGCCAACTCGCCGCGCACGGCGACCGCGTCGCGCTCATCACCTCTTCGGGTGAACTCAGCTATCGAGAACTCGCCCGCCGGGTCGCCGCCACGGCGGAGCGCCTCGGCCCCGTGCGCCGACTCGTGCTGCTGGCCGGCGCCAACCGCGTCGACGCTCTCGTCGTCCATCTCGCGGCCCTCTCCGCCGGACACCCCGTCCTGCTCGTCCCCGGTGACGGCGACGACACGATCGACGCCCTGACCGAGGCGTACGACCCGGACGTGGTGGCCCGTCAGGACGAGCGCGGTGACTGGTCCCTCGGCGAACGGCGCCCCGGCAGCGCCCACACCCTCCATCCGGACCTCGCGCTGCTGCTGAGCACGTCCGGGTCGACCGGCTCACCGAAGCTCGTGCGGCTCTCGCACGACAACGTGCAGTCGAACGCCGCGTCGATCGCCGGGTACCTCGGCATCACCGACACCGACCGCGCGGCCACGACGCTGCCGCCGCACTACTGCTACGGCCTGTCCGTCATCCACAGTCACCTGCTGCGCGGGGCCGGGCTGATCCTCACCGAACGGTCGGTGGCGGACGCCGGGTTCTGGGAGGAGTTCCGCGCCGCCCGTGGCACCTCGCTGGCCGGCGTGCCGTACACCTTCGAGCTGCTGGACCGCGTCGGCTTCGCCGACATGGAGCTGCCGCACCTGCGTCGCGTCACCCAGGCGGGCGGCCGACTGACGCCCGAACGGGTCGCTCGCTACGCCGAGTTGGGGCGCCGCGCGGGCTGGGAGCTGTTCGTGATGTACGGGCAGACCGAGGCGACGGCCCGCATGGCCTACCTGCCGCCGCACCTCGCCGCCGTACGCCCGGAGGCCGTGGGGGTGGCGATACCCGGCGGCTCCTTCCGTCTGGCCCCCGTCGACGGGCCGGCCGGGCCGGACACCGGCGGGACCGCCGGCACGGAGGGCGTCGGCGAACTCGTCTACTCCGGCCCCAACGTCATGCTCGGCTACGCGGAGAGCCCGGCCGACCTCGCTCTCGGCCGTACGGTCGAGGAGCTGTACACGGGCGACCTGGCGCGGCGCGCGCCCGACGGGCTGTACGAGATAGTCGGGCGCCGCAGCCGGTTCGCGAAGATCTGCGGCCTGCGGATCGATCCTCAGCGCGTGGAGGCCCTGCTGGACCGGCACGGGATCACCGCGTACTGCGCGGGCGACGGGGACGCGTTGGCGGTGGCGGCGCTCAAGGACACCGTGAAAAGCGCCTCCGGCGCGGCACACGTGCGCCGCCTGGTGGCGCGGGAATGCGGGATTCCGCCGCGTGCGGTCCATGTGCGCCTGCTCCCGGAACTGCCCCGCCTGACCAGCGGAAAGCCCGACCATGAGGCCGTACGCCGCCTCACCCGCCCCCGGCCCCCGGCGGCGGACTCCGCAAGCGTGGACCCGGCCGCCGTCCCGCGGCCGGCGGACCGGGCCGCAGTACCGCACAGGGCGGACCCGGGAGCCGTCCTGCGGAGCCTCTACGCCGAGATACTCGACCGCGACGACGTCACCGACGACAGCAGTTTCGTCGGCCTGGGCGGCGACTCGCTCTGCTACGTGGAGATGTCCCTGCGGCTGGAGGAGGCGCTCGGCACTCTTCCCACGGACTGGCACACGAGGCCGATCGGCGAACTGCGGCTCCTGGCGGCGCAGTCGCAGGAGCGGTCGGAGGACGAGGACGCGCGCGCGGCCACGGAGCGCGGCGAGGGCACCCACCGCCGACCACGGTGGGCCCGATGGCTCCGGCCGACGCCCCCGGCCGCCCGCGACGCCCGCTCCCGGGGCGCTCGACGCTCCCTGGAGACCGGGATCGCGCTGCGGGCGGTCGGGATCGTGCTCGTCGTCGGCTCGCACATCCCCGTCTTCTCCCTCCAGGGCAGCGCACACATCCTGATCGGCGTCGCGGGCTTCAACTTCGCACGCTTCCACCTGACCGCCGCCGGACACCGCGAACGCGTACGTCACCTGTGGCGCAGCGTCGCCCGCATCGCCCTCCCGAGCATGGTGTGGATCACCGGCGCGGTCCTGCTGACCGGCCTGTACGACCCCGCCAACGCCCTGCTGCTCAACAGCCTTCTCGACCAGGGCACCGAGCGCCACGAGTGGCACTACTGGTTCGTGGAGGCCCTGGTCTACTTCCTGGTCGTCCTGGGCGCGCTGCTGGCCGTACCGCTGCTGGACCGGCTGGAGCGGCGATACGCCTTCGGGGTCCCGCTCACGCTGGTGGCGATCGGCCTGGTCGGCCGCTACGACCTGCTGGACCTGGCGCCCGCCCGCTTCCACCTGGGACCGGCCGTGGTGTTCTGGCTGTTCGCGCTGGGCTGGGCGGCGGCGCGGGCGACGCGTGTCCGGCAGCGGCTCCTGCTGACCGCGACCCTCCTGCTCACCACGCCCGGCCTGTTCCAGGACCAGCCGCACCGCACGCTCCTGGTCATGGCGGGCCTGACCCTGCTGATCTGGGTGCCGGCGCTTCCGAGCCTGGGCCCGCTCAACCGCGTCGCGGGTGTCCTGGCGAGCAGCTCCCTCTACATCTATCTGACGCACTTCCAGGTGTACCCCTTCCTCCGCGACGACTTCCCCGTCCTCGCGCTCCTCGCCTCCCTGGCGATCGGTATCGGGTACGCGACGGTTGCCGGCCGTGTCGTCCGGAGACTCTGACTGCGGCGGCCGACGTCATGCCGTTTGGCGGGGGTGGGGCGTGGCGACATGGATAGTGACGGTTCCTCTGGGGTGAGGAGAGCCTGTTGGCGGTTCATGGTGGACGTGGCGGCCCGGCGGGTGCGGGTGCGGTCGAGGTCGCGAGGCTCGGCGGGCTGTGGCGGGTCACGCGGCCCTGGCATCCGGGGCTGCGACCGTTCCTGCGCAGCTATGTCGGCTACTGGGAGGCGGTGACCTCTCCGTACGAGGTGCGGCTGGTGCCGACCGGGTGCGCGACCCTGGTGATCAGCCTCGCGGAGCCGTTCTCCGACGTCCGGCGGCTGGGCGTACCGGGCGGAGGCAGCGGGAGCATCGGATCGCTGGTGGTCGGGGTGGAGGACCGGCCCGCGATCTGTGTACATCCCGGCGGCCAGGAGGCGATCCGGGTCGAGTTCACGCCGCTCGGCGCCTACCGGCTGTTCGGCATGCCGATGAACGAGTTGACGAACCTGGCCGTGGAGATCCGTGACGTTCTGGGCCCGAATCCGGTGCGCTGGTGGAGCGACTGGCGAACACCCCTGACTGGGCGGCCAGGTTCGACCTGCTGGACACGGCGTTGCTCGCCCGGCTCGCGCGCGGCCCGGAGCCCGCGCCCGAGGTCGGCCACGCCTGGCGACTGCTGGCCGGCAGCGCGGGGGCGAGGCCCATCGCCCGTATCGCGGACGAAGTGGGATGGAGCCAGGGGTACCTGATCCGGCGGTTCACCCAGCAGATCGGGCTGACGCCCAAGGCGTCCGCCCGGGTGCTGCGCTTCCGCCACGCCGTGGCGATGCTCGGCCACGGCGCCGCGAGTCTGACCGAGATCTCGGCCGCCTGCGGCTTCTACGACCAGGCGCATCTCAACCGCGAGTTCCGGGCCATCGCCGGTACCACGCCGGGACAGATGGCCGCCGCCCGCCGGGTGGAGGGCGCACTGGCTCTCTCGGCGAGTGCAAATTCGTCCAAGACCGGATCGGCCGCCGGCCGTTAGCGTCCCTGCCTGTACAACCGATGGCCGGTCGGGCGGCGCGAGGGACCGGCCGACCGGCCGGGACGCCTTCACGCACTCAGGAACCGAGTTGGCTGACAACGACCTACGGCCGTACGGAAGTTCACGCGGGCCGTGCGAGATCGTCCCCCCGGAGCAACGGGCCGTCCGGGAGGCGAGGAACAGGCGCTCCATCGAGTTCGGTGCGGCCTGGCTCATCGGGGGAGTGCTCCTCACCGTCATCACCTACGAGCAGGCCCGGGCCACGGGCGCGTACCTCCTGGCCTGGGGGCCGATGCTCTACGGCGGATACCGGATCGTCAGCGGTCTCCAACTCCTCAACAGGAGCCGCAAGTCGCCCTGAGCGCGCTGAGAACATGCGTGACCTGCTGGCGGAGACGTTCCGGCTCGTCGGCTTCGACGTCACCGTCGCCGCGAGCGGCGTCGAGGCGCTCGCCGCCGCCGGCGGTCCGGGAAGCGGGGCCGTCAGGTGGCCCTCCCGGTGGGGGCGTACGCGTCCTGGTGAGGTCAGGTGCTCTGTTCGACGGTTCGGGCGAGGATGCCGAGGGTGGCGCGGAGGGCGGACTGCTGGAGGATGGGGAACACGCCGGCGGCCCGGTAGCGGTCGTGGATCCGGCTCCAGTCGTAGTACGAGGTCACCTCGGTGCCGTTCGCGGTGGCCCGGAGCCGGTAGCCGAAGTGGTGGTTGACGGGCGGGGTGAAGTCCGGGGACGTGGGGGTCCACTCGATGAGCGTGTCCGGCTCGAACCGGGTGATGACCACGGTGACGTCGTACCGGCCCATCGGCAGGTCGCCCAGCGCCTCACGGTCCATGTGCACGACGAAGGAGTCCCCGGCCTCGCGCACGGCCTCGCCGTCGGCGGCCTGGAGCATTCCCGAACTGTCGATGGCCACGTGTCCGCGGGGATCGCACAGCAGGCTGAATATCCGGGCCGGCGGTGCCGCGATGTCACGGCTCACCTCGAACCGTTCCACTGACATGCCCTGCTCCCTCGTCTCGACAGGGACACCGGGCCGAATCCCGGGCACCCCGGCGGAATCCTAGTCTCCGGTTCGGACCCGGCCGGCCAAGTCACCTCCGCCGATGGCGAGTTCGCCAACCGCACGCGGCGCGCCCTCGTGGGCCGACGGCATGTACGCCTGGTCCCGGTCGCCGTCCTCCTCGGCGCCGCGCTCGTCTGCGCGGCCGACCTGCTCGGCCGCACGGTCATCGCACCCGCCCGACGGGGCGCCGGCCTCATGACAGCGGTCATCGGCACGCCGTACTTCCTGTGTCTGCTGATACGAAGCCGGCGGTAGCCGCGCGCTGTCGCTGCTGTGGACGGCGTGCTTTCGCTGCTGCGGCCCGGCCCTTCCCGTCCTCACTTAATCGATCGCATGCACGGATCTTGCCGGGCACAATCGGCGCATGCCGACCACCGCGGAGCACCTGCTCTCCGCCCTCGAACCGCTGCCGTTCCCCGCACGCCTCACCCTGACGGCCCGGACCGCCCGCAGGCTCGCGGAGGACGGGACGCTCGCCCCGCTGCTGACCGAGCTGGACGAGCGTGGTTCCTACGAGCGGCGGCTCGCGGCACTGGCGGCCCTCGTCGGACGGGACGCGGGGTTCCTCGCGAAGCGGCTGGCCGACCCGGACCCGGTCGTCGCCGGGTACGCGCGGCGCGCCGTACGCGACCTGCCCGTGCCGGACGAGGCGGTGGAGGCGGCGTACGACGACGCACCGGCCGTGCTGCGGCAGCGGCTCGCCCGTCTGCTCGTGGCGGGAGACCGCAGCGCCCTCGCCGAGCGGCTGGTGGGGCGACTGCGCGCGGAGTGGGGCGACGCGGAGGCCGCGCGGCTGCTGCCGGCCTGCTCCGCCGCCTTCGTGGCACGGGAGTTGCCGGGGCTGGCCCACGCCGTCGACGGCTGGACGCGGCTCGCCCGCCGGCATCCCGACCCGGTGCTGGACCACACCGAGGCGACCCTGGCCGACCGGGCCGGCGGACAGCAGCGTGACGACTGGTGGCGTCTGAACGCCACCACCGTCGCGGCGCTGGCCCCGCTGCGCCCCGAGCGGGTGCTCACCCTGCTGGAGCTGCACGGCCCCGTCCATCTGCCGCAAGCGGTGAAGAGCGGACTCGGCCCCCTGGCCGCCGTCGACGCCGACCGCGTCATCCGCTGGATCACCTCCCCCGACCGCCGGCGGCAGCGCCACGAGCCGCTACCGCCGCCCGGAGTGCTGCGCAGGCTGGTGCGGGCCGAGCCCGCCTCGCTGACCGCGCTCGGCCGTCACTGGGTGGGCCACCACCCTCACTTCCCAGCCCTGGTGAAGGCCTTGGCCCCCGGCCGGCGCGCCGCGTTCCTGGACGAGGTCGGCAGTCGCACCACTGCCTGGAACCCGGTGCCGGCCGTCCTCGACCTGTTGCCCCGCGAGCGCCGCTGGGCCGAAGTGCGGCGTGAGGTGGCCGCGTCCGTCGACCAGGGCGGCTACTGGCTGGACGATCTGGACACCCTCGCCCACGGCCCGCTCGACGAGGCCCGTTCCGCGCTGCTCGCCGCGATCGCGAGGTCCGACGCCGACGACCGGGCCGCCGCCTGGCCGCTGCTCGTGGCCTGCGCCGCCCGGGACGGCGGCCGCGAGGCCGTCACCGAGCTGCTGACCACGGCGGGCCGCCGCCTGCGCAACGACCGGGACCCGGTACGCGCCGCGGCGCTCGGCGCCCTCGCCGAAGCGCACCCGAGGCTGTGCGCCTCCGCCGACGCTCCCCTGCTGGACGCGCTCGCCACCGACGCCCTGGAGGCACGGGACGGTTCGGCCGCCACCCTGGCGGCGCTGCGCACGCTCGCCCTGCGCCTGCTCGTCGAGCACGCCACGGACGACGAGACGGCCCTGCGGCCCTGGGCCCTGCGCACCCTGGAGCGCATCACGAGCCGCGTCGGCGTACCCGACTTCGGCCCGCTCCACCGCGTCCTGCGGCGCGGCCAGGAACACCAGGTGCTCGACGCCCTGCGCCCCTGGCTCGACGCCGGGGCCGCGAGGGCCGACTTCCGGCTGCTGCTGGGCCTGGCAGCCGCGCTGGGACCGCGCGCCCGGCGGCTTCCGGAACTGCAGGACAGGCTGGCCACGGCCCTGGAACGCGGCGACGACGAGACGTTCGAGGCGGCGGCCGAGCTGTGGCTGGCCGCACCGGCGACCCGCGACGAACGGGTCGCCAGGATCGTCGCGCTCGAACCGTCGGCGGTCGCCCTCCCCGCCGTACGGCAGGTGCTCGCCCGGCGGCGCACGGACCTGCTGGACGTCCTGCTCGACGCGTCGCCGCCCTACGGCCGCTTCCTGGTGGACGGGGCCCGGCGCCCGCTGCCGGACCTCGGCGACAGCGACCGCTGGCTGCCCCGCCAGCAGCGCGCGGCGGTCCGGCTGGCCGCACAGGCGGTCGCGGACGATTCGCTTCCGCTCGACGACCGGGCCGCCCTGATCCGGGCCGCGGCCCCCGTACCCGGGTTCGGACGGGCCCTGGCACTCGCGCACAAGGACGACCCGGAGGTGGTCGTCGCCGAGGCGGCGCTCGGCGCGCTGCCCTGGACCGACCGGCCCCACGACACGCTGCCGGTGCTGCTGGACCATGCGGGCGGCGACCGGGCCGGAGTCGCCGTGTACGCGGCGGCACGCGCCGCCCGCTTCGCCGCCCCGTCCGAACTCGCCCTCGCCCTCGGCGCGTTGCTCACCGGGGAGCAGCCGGCGAAGGTGACCTCCCGCAAGGAGGCCGTACGGCTCGCCGCCCGCTTCCTGCCGCCCCGGCGGGCGGTGTCCCTGCTGGCGCGCGCCTTCCACGCTCCCGACCGCCACCCGGACGTGCGGGCCGTCGTCGTCCGCGCCCTGCCGCCGCTGCTCGGTGAGCCGGAGTCCTGGACCCTGCTGGAGGACGTGGCACGCGACGACGCCGAGTCCGTCCACCAAGCCCTGTTGGCCGTCACCCCCTGGGAGTTGGCCGAGACGCACCGCCGCGCGTACGCCGCCGTCGTCCTCGGGACGTACGACACGTCCCTGGCGCTCATGGAGAGCTGGGGGAGCGGCAGTTTCACGCTGCGCGCCATGGAAGTGTGGTGCCGCTACTCTCCCGAACTGGCCGTCCGCATCTCCCGGACCGCCCGCGACCTCGACGACCGTACGCACTGGCTGCACGCGGCGTGGGCACTGCGCGACCTGGCCGCCTCGGAGCTGCCGCATCCCGTGGGCGGCGCCGCGCCGGGCAGCGCGTACCACTCCGCGGTGGCCGAGTTGCTGGCCGCGATGCACACGCCGGAGGGCGGCTGCGACGCGCTGGAGGGCCGGGACATGCCGGCGCTGCAGCGGCTCCGGCACATGACGTCCTTCGGCTATGTCGACGGAGCGCGACCCGAGTTGTTCGAAGCGGTCGCGGAACAGCTGGCGCGGGAACCCCTGTTGGCGGCCGAACGTGCCCACCTGCTGGGCATGTTGGCCGACCGCACCATGGAGCCGACCGCACTGCTCGCCCGACTGCGGGACCTGGCCGAGGCTCTCGACGGCGCCGGGGTGACCGTCGCGATCCACACGGCCGACCGGTTGCGGATGTCCCCGGCGGGGGACGCTCACCCGAAGCGCACCGAGGCCGTGCTGACCGCGGCCGACGGGTTCGCCCGCGACGGCGGCACCGAGACGGGCCTGCTGGCGGTCGGCCTGGTGAAGGGAACGGGCCCGGGCAGCGGCTGGCACGAGGAGTGGCGGTCACTGCTGCGTCTGCTGCGACGGCACGCGAACGCCGACGTACGCCGCGAGGCCTACAGGACCACGACAGCCAACGAATGACATGCCCGGCCGACCGGGCGAGCGGATGAGGGAGTCAAGCCGAAGGGAACATGCGCCCCGCGGGCCGTCCACGCGGGCGAGGCCGTACCGCGCTGACGCCTCACCTTCGGCCTCAGCCTCGTGTCGTGGACACCGCTTCGAGGGCGGCCGGCTCGGGAGCGCCCGGTTTGCGGAGCAGGAGCAGTGCCGCGTCGTCGTGCAGACGGCCTCCCACGTGGGCCAGGAGTTCGTCGTGGAGCGAGGTGAGGGTGCGCGCCGGCTCGTCGGAGAGGTGGTGGGTCAGCCTCTCGGCGAGCGGGTAGAACTCGCGGTCGCGGTCGCGGGCCTCCGTGACGCCGTCGGTGTAGAGCAGCAGCTGATCACCGTCGGCGAAGGGGAGGGTCTGCAGGCCGGGGACCTCGCCCGTGAGAGCGCGCAGCCCGAGGGGCGGGGCCGGGCGGACGGGCTCCACCGGTACGACCCCGGGGCCGTGCACCAGCAGCGGGGGCGCGTGTCCGCAGTTGACCAGCTCCAGCCGGCCTGGACGGGGGTGCCCGGCGACCACGGCGGTGACGAAGTCGTCGCCGCGGAGGTTGCGTGCCAGGCTCCGCTCGATCCTGTCCACGACGGCGAGCAGATCGGGCTCCTCGTAGGCGGCCTCACGAAAGACCCCGACCACCAGCGCGGCCACCCCCACGGCCGGCAGCCCCTTGCCGCGCACATCGCCGACGATCAGGCGAACCCCGTACGGGGTGGGCACGAGGGCGTAGAGATCCCCGCCGATACGGGCCTCCGCGGCCGCGGCGCTGTAGCGGACGGCCACCTGGAACGGGCCGACGCTCGCCGGTACGGGCTGCAGCAGGGCGTGCTGGGCGGCCTCGGCGACCGAGCGGACGGCCGCGAGCACCCGCTCACGACGCCCCCGCAGGGCGCTGGCCAGGCCACTCGCCAGAGTGACGGCCACCAGGGCGGACAGTACGGCGGCCAGCTCGCGGCCCGGCGCGCCGTCACGGACACCGAGCACCCCGCCCAGCACCCCGGCGAGGAGGCCGACGCAGAGCACTCCGCGCGGTCCGCTGGTGGTGGCGGCCAGCGCGGGCCCGGCGGCGAGCAGCGGCAGCCAGGTCAGCCCCGCTCCACCGAGGAGGTCGACGACGACGATGACGGAGACGATCAGCACGGGCAGGACGGGTGTGCCGGAGGCCAGCTGCCCGGCGGCGCGATTCCGGGCCCTCGCCCTCGGAGCGGCCAGGTCGCCCCAGGGCGACCGGATCGGCCCGTGGTCGCCGCCGTGCTCTCGCGTGTGACTCATGTTTCGCCCGCGGTCCTCACCTGTGCGCGGAGCGTGCGCTCCTGGAATGTCCGTTTGATCCAGGAAAGGCGATGGGAGAGGGGTGCCACAAGGATGTGATTTTCAGATAGTGAGCGAGAGGCCCGTGGTCACCCTGTTCGCGGTCGGGAGCAGCCGCGCCCGGATCTCCTGGAGCCGGGAGAGCCGGTCCGCGCGCAGTGAGACGCCGAGCGAGCCGAGCGTGTCCCCGCTGTACACGGGCACCGCGATACAGACCGTACCGAGGGCGTACTCCTCCAGGTCGGTGACGGCCGGCGCCACGGGGGAGGAGTCGAGCCGCCGGAGCAGTTCCGGGGCGTCGGTGATGGTCCGTGGGGTGAGATCGGTGAGGTGGTGCCGGGAGAGATAGTCCTTGCGGGAGTCCTCGTCCAGCTCCCGCAGCACCGACTTGCCCAGCGCGGTGGCATGGCCGGCGTCCTCGAAGCCCACCCAGAGATCGACCCGGGGCGCCCGGGCGCTGTCCACGATCTCGGCGACCCGGATCTCACCGTCCTCGTAGAAGGTGAGATACGCGGCGGTCGCGAGCTCGTCCCGCAGCGCGGCGAGGGCCGGACGGACCCGGCTGAGCAGCGCCTGCCCCCGGCCGGTGGTGTGGAGCGTCTGCACCTTGTCGCCGAGGACGAAACCGCCGTCGTCCAGCTTCCGCAGATATCCGTCGTGGACGAGCGTCCGCAGCAGGTGATACGCGGTGGCCAGGGGCAGCCCCGTCTCCCGTGCCAGCTGCTTCGCCGGCGCGCCGTTCTCGTGCGCGCTCACGGCCTCCAGCAGGCGGAAGGCCCGCTGCACGGACGTGATGAGCGTGGGGCCGGGGCCGTCGTGACCAGCCATACGACCAGCGTGCGCCGGGTGCGCGGCGCAGGCAAGCCGCCCGCCCCCTGCCACGCCGCCCGCCCCGTGCGACGCGCCGTCGGCGGTGGACGCTCACTTCCACCCGTACGCGTAGGCGGCGACCCAGGTGATGTCGAGCTGGGCGCTGCTGCCGGGAGCCGCGCCGGGGCCCTGCAGGGCGCTTTCGTTCTGCAGCACCCAGGACAGCGGCCGGTCCGGCACCTCGCGGGTGTCGTGCCCCACCTGCCGGCCGTCCACGAAGAACCGCACATGTCCGGGCGTCCACTCCGTCGACACCGTGTGCCACTCGGTCCAGTCGTCGCTGCCCGGGAAGTAGCCCTGCTCGCCTCCACCGCACGGATGATGGAAGGCGGTCAGGTCGCCGGTCCACTCACCCTCGGGATGGTCCATCTCGCAGCCCCCGCCGTAGTGCAGCCAGGCGGACTTGTAGCCCGGAGCGAGCTTCGTGACCTTGATACGGGCGCTGTACTTGCCGTACTTCATCTGCATGACGGCACGCGGTACCACCGCGGCGGCGTGCACGGGACCGCCGTCGGCCGGCCGCCACATGCGGATGTACATCCTGCCGTCACCGTTCTCCGCAGGGCCGACGCTCACCGTGTCCTCCGGGTGGTAGACGCCCACGACCTCCCGGCCCCGGTCGTTGGCCGTGTCGCGCCAACCGGTGGGGTACGCCCACCAGTTGTCGCGGTACGCACCGCTCAGGCCCCCGCAGTACGCGCCGGAGGTGTCGGCGCGGTGGTCGCAGTCGCTGAACGAACCCAGCGGCACCCGGTCGCCGTCGAAGTCCTCCGCGAGGACCTGCCAGAACGGCCCGCAGTCACCGCGGGGCAGTTCGGTGCCCATGGTGCGGCAGGCGTCGGCCGACACCGGTGCTCCCTCGGCACGGGGGACACCGAGGAGCGCGACCAGGAGCAGCAGACTCATCGGCGCCAGCAGCGCGCGTCCACGATGTTTCGGTGCCGCGTGCGAACCCATCGGACAGCCCCCTCCGCTCTCCTGCGGGATGTGTGATGCGAGGGAGCATCCTCACCGCACCACCCGGACAACGCCATCCCCCGGACAGGCCGCCTTCCGGACCGCCCGAGTCCGCTCCCGGCCGTGTCGTACGAGGTCGTGGACGTCGGCTGAGGTGACTTCGCGGTTTCGGGTACTCGGGCGGTGCCGAGCCGGACATGACGTGTCCGGGACGGGCCGTTTCTGAGGAGGTACGGGATGCGACTCAAGGAACACGTGGTGGTGGTGACGGGGGCGTCCAGCGGGATCGGCCGGGCCACGGCCGAGGCCTTCGCGCGCAAGGGGAGCGCCGTGGTGCTGGCCGCGCGCCGTGAGGAGGCGCTCGAGGCGACCGCACGGAAGTGCGAGAAGCATCGCGGGGCCCGGACGCTGGTCGTGCCGACCGACACGACGGACGTCAAGGCCGTGGATGACCTGGCGAGGCGGGCCGTGGAGGAGTTCGGCCGGATCGACGTCTGGGTCAACAACGCGGCCGTCAACGCCTTCGGCCGTTTGGAGGACGTGCCGCTGGAGGACTTCCGCAGGGTCCTCGACGTCAACGTGATGGGCTACGTGCACGGTGCCCGCGCGGCTCTGCGGGTGATGCGCCGGCAGGGGAGCGGCACGCTGATCAACATATCGTCCATCGTGGGCGCCGTCGCCCAGCCGTACAGCCACCCGTACAGCATGTCGAAGCACGCCGTCCAGGGGCTCGGGTCGAGCCTGCGGCAGCAACTGCGGGTGGAGGGGCTCAAGGACATCCGGGTGTGCACCGTGATGCCCGCGACCATCGACACCCCGCACTTCGAGCAGGCGGCCAACTTCACCGGGCGCAAGGTGGTCGCGATGCCGCCCGTCTACAGCCCCGAGCGGGTCGCCCGGACCGTCGTGGACCTGGCCAGGCACCCCCACCGTGAGGTGGTGGTCGGCCCCGCCGGACGGGCCCTGGTGCGGCGGGCGCGGAAGAACCCGGCACTCGCGGAGCGGGTGATGGCACGGCAGACCGACAGGAGCCATCTGTCCCACGACGAGACGGCCCCGGCCACCCATGGAGCGCTGCACGTACCGGCTCCGGGGGAGGGCGCGGTACACGGCGGCTGGGGAGGGCGGCGGCGCACCGCGATGCGCAGGACGGCCGCCGTCGCGATGGTGGGAGCGGGCCTGGCGGCCGCCGGGCGCCGGATCAGCCGTGGGTCGATAGCGGCCTGACCGCGCTCGTGCCGCGTACGAAGTGCCGTGTGGGGGAGCCTTTCGGCCCCGCACACGGCACCCCGGAACACGGCACTCCTACGGCGCCTGTCCCGGTCGGCTCCGATGCCTGTCCGTCCCGGTCGGCGTCGTGGCCGTCACCCCGCACCCGGCATCTGATCGTGGGCATGGCGGCCCCGCTGCTCCTCGTCCTCGCCCGACCCCTGACCCTGAGCCTGCGAGCCCTGCCGCCCGGCCGGACGCGACGGGGCCTGCTGGCGACGGCGCACGCGCGGCCCGTCGGTCTGCTGCTCCGCCCGCCGGTGGCGGCCGTGGTGGACATCGGCGGCCTGTGGCTGCTGCACCGCACCGGCCTCTTCGCCGCCACGCACCGGCAACCCTTGCCGTATGCCGTGACGCAGGCTCATGTGCTCGCCGCCGGGCTGCTGTTCACCTTCGCGGTCTGTCAACTCGACCCGGTGCGGCGCCGCTGGAGCCTCGCCGTGCGCGGAGCCGCCCTGCTGGCGGCCGGTGCCGCCCATGCCGTACTCGCCAAGGGGCTGTACGCGGCGCCGCCGCCCGGTACCGCGTTCACCGCCGGCGACCTGCGCACCGGTGCGCAGCTGATGTACTACGGCGGCGACCTGGTCGAGATCGGTCTCGCCGTCACCCTGGCCGTCCAGTGGTACGCGCGACGTCACGCGTCGGGGTCGGTGCGCAGGCGGGACGGTACCCCGGCGCCCACCGCCGCGCACCGGCACCCATCGGGCCTCGAAGATGAGTCCCCACGGGCGCGTCACCGGCCTTCGCCTGCGAGAACGTAGGTGTCAGAGGCGTGGAACTCGGTACTCCGCACGGAAGTACCAACCAGTCAGCCGTCCCCGGAGGCGAGCATGAGCGACGAGAGCATGGCGGACGACGCCTACCAGCCCACCGGCAGCAACGAGGACCAGGAGGACGCCACCCCGCTGGATCTCCAGGACGCGGTCGACGAGCGCACCTACGACGACATCCTGGACGAGGGCTACTCACCGCCGGAGAAGCCCTTGGGCGTCACCAAGAGCGGCACCACGGCGGCCGAGCAGCACGAAGGGGAGTCCCTGGACGACAGACTGCGACAGGAGGTTCCCGACGTGGAGGTGCCGCCCGGGGACGGCATCGGCGACCTGCCGGGCGGCGAGGGCGAACCCGTCGACCCGGAGGCCGGCGCCGACCGCGCCGGTCGTCTGGTCGCACCGGACGAGGGCGCGCGAACGGACACCACCAAGGAACTCGTCGCCGAGGACGAGGGCATCGACGGCGGAGCGGCGGGTGCCGAGGAGGCCGCGATGCACGTCGTCCCCGAGGACCGACTGCCCTGGCCGGCCGAGCGGGAGGACTGACCCGCCCGCGCGGGGCCCACCCGCAACGCCGGGCAGAAGACCGATCTCGTGGGGCGGGCCGGCTCCGCCTCACCGGCATACCTGGAGCGGAGAGTGTCGGCAGAGCTTCGTGCGGGGGACCGGTGGCTGGCCAAGCGGATGGCGGCCCTGAACCCCGTCTTCGTGGGCAAGCCGCTGTCGGCGGTGGAGGAGGCGGCCCAGAGGGCCAAGCTGTGGTGCGGCGCGGCCGGGGCGATGGCGTTGTGGGGCGGCGGGCGCGGGCGGCGTGCCGCGGCGGCGGGCGTGGCCGCGATGACGGTGGCGCAGCTGGCCTCCAACGCCGTGTGCAAGCAGCTGGCCGACCGGCGTCGACCGCCGAAGGAGTGGTTTCCGCACGGCGAGGTCGACGACCGCCCCGACTCGTCCTCCTTCCCGTCCGGCCACACCGCCGCCGCGGTCGCCTTCACCGCCGCCGTCGCCCCGTCGTGGCCGTCGGCCGGTGTCCTGTGCGCGATCCCGGCCGCGCTGGTGGCCGTCGAGCGGGTGCAGAGCGGGGCCCACTACCCGAGCGATGTCGCCGCCGGCGCCGTGATCGGCCGCCTGGCCGGCGGCTGGACCGTCCGCCGGCTCCCGTCTCTGCTGCTTCCGTCTCTGCTGCTCCCGCGTCCCCTGCGCCGCCGTCTGCCGTAGCCGGACGGCGGCACTCGTCTCGTTCGTCCGTAGCCCGTAGCCCGTAGCCCGTAGCCTGCCGGACGCCGGACGCCGGACGCCGGACGCCGGACGCCGGACGCCGGACGCCGGACGCCGAATCGCCGGGGGCCGCGTCGACGCCCCGGCGATTCGTGGTGGTGGCCGTTCAGGCACCGAGCTTGTCGACGACGTCCCGCAGGGAAGCCGCCACCCGCGTCACGTCGCCAGGGGAGGGCGAGGGCGTGCCCAGCCGGTCCACGAGTTCCGCCCGGGTGAGAATCACGGCCGCTCCCCGGAAGCGGTCGTCGGCGCGGACGGACGGTTCGACGACCTGTGCCTTCCCTTCCAGCAGGACCAGGGCGGCGTCGTCCCGCGAAGCGTTCAGGAGCGCTTCGACCAGAGCTTCGTCGATCACCATGTGCGCCCTTCCCGTCAGCCGTCCTTGCCCATGGCCTTGCGCACCGCGTCCTTCGTACGGTCCATCAGCGCGGCGACCGGCCCCAGCGTCACGTTCGCCGCTCCCGACTCGACGCCCGGGTGGGGGCGGGTCGGTGCCATGGCCTCGGCGGCCTTCACGGCCTTGGCCATGGCGGCGAGGTTGGTGGCGTCGGTGCTGCGGCGGATGTGGATGAACTCGTAGCGTTCCTCGGCCCGCGCGTGTTCCTGGACGTCCGTGCGCAGTTGCCTCAGCCGCGGCATGAACTTCGGGTCGTCGGTGTCGAGGTCGTCCAGCGCGGCCAGCGTCTCCTTGGCCGCGCGTTCCTCGGCGAGCCGGTCCTCGACCACCTGCGCACCACCGGCCAGGGCCCGACGGGCGAAGGGGTGGACGACCTCCTCCTCGGCGGTCTCGTGCACGGCCAGCAGCCGCACCAGACGGCGGAAGGCGTCCCGGCGCTCCTCGCCGGTGCTCGCCTCGACCTCGTCGAAGAGGTTGCGGATGTCGCCGTGCTGCCGCATCAGCAACGCCACCACATCGGTGTCCTTGGCCCGGTCGTCGCCGGCCTGCGGAGTGTCGAGCTCGGTCATCTCGGCTCCCTCACTTCTCACGCATGGCCGGGTCGGGGTGCTCGCCCTCGGACTCGACGCGGTACTCACGGCCGAACATCTCGTCGTGCTCCGCCATCACCCGCTCGCTGGGCGGCTGCTCACCTCCGTGGATCTGCTCCTGCATGGCCTCGAACCGCTCGTGCGCCTCGCGCACATAGCCGGCACCGAGCGTGGTGAGATCCATCTGCGTGTCCAGCAGCTCCCGCAGGTACTGCTTGTTCGGCTCGAAGGTGAGCACGTTCGGCAGCTCCGGCGCCAGCACCGAGGCCGGATCGCGCCCGTCGTGCCGGCGCATCAGGTCGCAGGCGGTGTGGAGGTGCTCCAGCTCCATGTTCAGGTGCAGCTCCCAGATGGCCTTGACCTTGGGGTCGCTCTCCTGCTCCATGAAGGAGTGGTAGAGGTAGCACTCGTTGTACTCGTGGTTGACCAGCTGCTCCCACCACGTCTCACCCGGGTCGACGAGGGACTCGTAGTGGGTGACGTGCTCCTCCTCGATGAGCCCGATCTCCTGGTAGAGCTGACGGGCGATCGGCTCCATGTAGGTGGGGCCGGTGTTCATGTAGAAGTTCATGGTCTGCTGCTCGGCCGACATGATCGTCAGCGCGTGCAGCTTCGACAGCGGGTTCGTCTCGTCCTTGGCGTACGGGTCGCGCACGTTGTCGTACGGGTCGCGGTGGTGGTACTTGGTCGGCCTGCCGGGCATGACCTCCGTCAGGCCGTCGACGACCGACTCCGCCTTGCGGTGCTCGATCATCTCGTACAGGTTGGCGTACCGGTACAGATGGTCGAAGTCCTCCAGGACACCGAACTGGTACGCCTGCTTCAGATAGGGGTCGGGCTCCATCCGCGCCACCCACGCCGTCAGGTCCACCGCGACCTGCTCGTAGGCGATCGTCGTCTCCAGGACCGAGGACACGCCGGGCAGCAGCCAGTTCACCACCTTCTGCTGCTGCGCCTCGATGTAGCGGGTCCGAGCGAGTTGCCGCTTGACCTCCGGGTCGACGGTGTTGCGGGCGAGCTGGTGGCTGAAGAGGATCGCCTCCACCTCGATCCCGTTCATCGTGATGATGCGGCAGCGGGTGTACGGGTCACAGCGGTCGGGATCGATCGGCTCCACGTTCAGCTCACGCCAGCTGCGCAGGGCGGTCCAGCGGGATGCCCCGCTGCTCCAGAGGATTGAAGGTCATGGGCGTACTCCTCATGAATGGCTGGGGGCTGGGCGGACGAAGTACCCCCGTCGCCGCACCGCATGTCCGCGGCCCAGGGCTTCCGGGGCCATGTTTCAGCCATGCGGATCCCCCGGCCACGGCACACGCCCGGACGGATGAACCGGTCCTCCCTTCGGGCACGAGGAAGGGCTGATCGGCCGCACCCGGGAGCCCTGTCGAAGCGCGGGAGGCAGGCGAAACCGTGCCGGTGGCCGAGGCGGTGGATTTCTGTCCGACATATACGGGTTTGTGGCTGTCTGGTGGGTACTCGGCGTTCATTCATCGGGGACGCGTGACCGTGGACCCCTGACGAAGGAGGCGGGCATGACCGAACGGACCCAGACCACCCTGGAGTCGCACCCGGACATCCTGGAGATGCGGGAGCGCCACGCCAGGGCCGAGCGGGCGGCCACGACCCAGCAGGGGCAGGCCGTCGAGGCGATGGCCCTCGTCACCGGCCTGTACCTGGCCGCATCGCCGTGGATCGCGGGCTTCAGCGGTTTCAACACCCTGGCTGTGAACAACCTGATCACCGGTATCGCCTACGCGCTCCTGCTGAGCGGCTTCGGCCACGCCTACGAGCGCACGCACGCCAGGGCGTGGGCCGCCGCGATCCTCGGAGCCTGGACGATCGTCGCGCCATGGGTGGTGGCGGGGAACGTGGACACCACGCGCACCGTCGTCAACAACGTGATCGTCGGTATCGTCGCCCTGCTGCTCGCGCTGGCGGCCAGTGCGGCGGCGAGCAAGACCGACAGGGGCGGTCGTACGGGCTCCGCCCGGACGTCACGCTGACCCACAGGCGCTCACCGCATACCCGACAAGTGGATGTCCCGAAGGCCGGACCGGCCCAGTCACCGCCGGTCCGGCCTCGGGTGCGGCCCCGGGTGACCTCGGACGCCCCATGCGTCGGCCTTTCGCCCTGTTTGCCGCCTTCCCGGGCGGGGACCCGTCGGCCATGAATACGACGCCACGCCCCCTGACCAGGCGGAACCGGATGCCGGAACACCCGGTGCATCCGCTCCCGCCGATGGTGTGGGTGCCGATGGGCAGCCGACAGAAGAACGGCCGGGCGGCGGACCCGCGAAGCCGAGCGAGAGAGGCGGGCCCCGTCCATGGACACAGCGACTGACAACCGTCTCGCAGGGCGCCTGCACAGGCTCGTCGAGCGTACGGAACGACGCTACTCTGCTGGGCGGGACCGGCCTCTCGGCGGCTATCTGGCGGCCATGGCGGGCTTCGGGGCGTACACGGCGGCCTTGGCCACGGCGGTGCGACTGCGCGGGCGCCCGCTGCCCGAACGGCCCGAACCCTGGGACGTCGTCCTGACGTCGGTGGCCACGTTCCGGCTCAGCCGGCTCCTGAGCAAGGCGGCGGTCACCAGCCCGCTGCGGGCGCCCTTCACGAAGTACGTCGGGCCGCAAGGTCCCGCCGAACTGCATGAGGAGGCGCGTTCCGAGGATGGCAAGGGCACGGTCGGCGAGCTGGTGACCTGCCCCTACTGCATGAGCGTCTGGGTGGCCTCCACCCTGACCGCGGGCCGGCTGCTCTGGCCGCGCGGCACGCGCACCGCCATGAGCGCGCTCGCGGCCCTGGCCGGTGCGGACGCCCTGCAACTGGCGTACGGCGCACTCATGAGCAAGGCGGTGGAGGACGACTGAAGAGTGCCGACCGACCGCCGGGAGCACGACAGAGGGGCGACATGATCAAGCGCAGCGCAGTGTGGCAGGGACTGGTCGCGGGAACGGTCGGAGGTGTCGTGATGACCCTCGGCGAGAAGATCGAGCAGGCGATCACCGGACGGCCCGACTCCCATGTGCCCGCCCGGGTCCTCCAGCGCCTGACGGGCCTTCCGGAACACCCCGGGAAACAGCCCCTGCCGGTCAACTGGGCCATGCACCACGGCCAGGCCGCCCTCCTCGGGGTGGTGCGCTCGATCATGGCGCAGGCCGGGCTGCGCGGCGCGCCGGCCTCCGCGAAGTTCGCCGTCGTCCGCCTGACCAACGACCAGATCCTCGAGAACGCGACGGGTGTGGGTGCCCCGCCCGGCACCTGGCCCCGCAGGGAACTTGTCGTCGACGTCCTGCACAAGGCCGTCTACGCCTTCACCACCGGCGTCGTCGCCGACATGCTCGCCGCTCGCGACGGCCCCGGCCCCGGACAACGCCACGCCGCCGTCCGCTCCGGCCGTCACTCCGGAGTGGGGCCACCGCCGTGAGGCCGTGGGCGACGGGGCGTGGGTGTCGCAGCGGACCGGATCGCCGCGCCCCTCTCAGAGCTTGCGCGGCTCGTCGTTTCTGGCCGGGTCGGTGACCTCGACGCCCGCAGGGATGAAGCCGCGCTGACCCTTGTCGGCCAGCTCCCGCAGGTGCTGCCGGTAGCGCTCCGGCGAGACGACCTTGACGTTGAAGAGCATCCGGGCGTGGTCGACGCCGCAGAGCTCGGCGCACTTGCCCCGGAAGGTGCCCTCCCGCGTGGGCGTCACCTCGAAGACGTTGACGTTGTGACCGGGGAAGACGTCCTGCTTCATCAGGAACGGCAACACCCAGAAGGAGTGGATGACGTCACGCGAGGACAGCACGAACCGGACCTTCTCGCCCTTCGCCAGCCACAGGGTCGGACCCGGATTGCCGGTCTGCGGGTTGCGGGTGCCGGGGACACCGATGTCGAAGACGCCCTCGGCGCCCGGGGGGAACGCCTCGCGGTATCTGTCCGGAACCACCCCCAGGGCCGGTGCGGCCTTCGCGTCGCCCGTGTCGGCCTTGCCGTCCACGTCCTCGACGTAGTTGAAGCCCCAGCTCCACTGGAAGCCGACGACACCGACGGTGTGAGCGGGCTTCTCGGAGAGTTCGAGGAGCTCGGCCTCGTCACGGGCCGTGAAATAGAACAGCACCGAGACGATGATCAGCGGGACCACGGTGTACAGCACCTCGATGGGCATGTTGTACCGGGACTGCGGCGGAACCTCGATCCTGGTCCTGCTGCGCCGGTGGAAGATGGCCGCCCAGAGGATCAGCCCCCACACCAGCGCGCCCACGGTCAGCGCGGCCGCCCACGAGCCCTGCCACAGGGAGAGGATCCGCGGTGCCTCTTCCGTGACCGGGGTGGGCATCCCGAGGCGCGGGAAGTCCCGCCATGTGTAGTCGCAGCCGGAGGCTGTCGCCAGGACCAGGCCGGCGATCAGCGTCTGCAGCAGCCTCCGACGCGCCCCGCGCGCCCCGCGCATCGGACGTCGTGGCGATCGGTCACAGCCGTTGGGACTCACGTAGTGCCTTCCGAGCAGAATCTATGGATCTTTATGCGGACAAAACACTACTGAGGCTCGCCGTGAGGGAGCGCCCAACGCGCCGCCCACGGTCAGGGTCACCCGGCGAGGTGACGTTCGATCCAGGCGGCGGCGCTGCGGCGGAAGATCCTCCGGCTGTCCGCGCGCAGGAAGTCATGGCCCTCGTCGCGCAGCATCAGCAGTTCGGCCTCCAGACCGCGCTCGCGGGCCGCGCGCACGAACTGCTCGGACTCGCCGAGCGGCACGTTCGTGTCGTGCTCACCGTGGACCGCGAGGAGCGGCACGCGCAGCGCGTCGACGCGGGTCATCGGGGACAGCGCGCGCAGCAGCTCACGGTCGTGTTCCGGGTGGCCGTACTTGTGGGCCGCCGATTCCGCGATCCACGGCTCGGTACCGGCGTAGAAGGTCGCGAAGTCGGACATGCCGCAGACCGCGACGCCGGTGCGGAAGAGCTCCGGGTGCCACACGAGGGAGGCCATCACCAGATATCCGCCGTACGAGCGGCCCATGACGGCCAGCCGACTCGGGTCGGCGAGACCGGCCACGATGACGTGGGCCGTGCAGTCGGCGACGTCCTCGATCGCGGCGAACCGTCCCGTGCCGAGGTCGGCGTCGACGAACGAGCGGCCGTGCCCCGACGAGCCGCGCACATCCGGAGCGAAGACATCCAGCCCCCGGCCCACCAACTCGTGGTAGAGCGGGTTGAACACCGGCCTCTCCTGTTCCTCCGGCCCGCCGTGCAGATGGATCACGCAGGGTGCCGGCTCCCCGGGGGCCCGCCCCGGCGCCCGGTAGTACCAGCCGCTCAGCGGCAGCCCGTCGCGCGCCGTCAACCGCAGGGGCACGGGACGCACGGGCGGACGACCGGGCGGGACGGCGTCCTCGTCACGGGACGACCACTCGGTCCGCCGCGCGGTGCCTTCGGGGAAGCACCACACCCCGGGGCGGCGCTGCGAGCCGGACAGCGCCAGCACCAGTCCCGCCGGGCCGCCGACCCGGGGGATACGCGTCACCACCTCGTGCGGCAGCGGCACCGTCCGCGACGAACTCACCCGAGCGTCCCCAGTGGCCGCCGCCTCGACCGTCGTGACCTCCAGTTCAGTGGCTCCGCGCACGTTCCAGGCCAGGGCCGCGCCGTGCCCGTCATGGCCGAAGGCCAGCAGTTCCAGCCCGCAGCCCTCGCGCTCGGCCGCGACGGTCAGCCCCAGCCGCTGCCCTTCGGCATCCAGGCGGACGGCGAACAGCGCGGCGAACTCGCGTGCCGCGTCGCTGCGCAGCCACACCGTCGAGGCGTCCGGGGAGAACCGCCCGATCCAGGGATCGCCGTCGGCGACCGGCAGGGCGAAGGTGGTCCGCAGATCAGCGGTGCGCACCACGAGGGCTTCGCGACGGCCGCGTGGCCCCCGGCGCAGGAGCGCCAGCCGTCCGTCCCGGCTGATGTCGCACACGCGCAGCGTGGCGGCGTCACGTTCGACCGCCAGCAGGGCGGGCGCCGCCACACCCAGGGGATCGACGAGGTAGGCGGCCAGCCCTCCGCCGGCCGTCCCCTCGGAGCCGTCGGCGGTCCTGTCGTCCTTCCCCTCCGGGGTACGGGTGGCGGGACCGGCGTCGCCGTAGTGCGGCCCGCCCAGCAGCACGGCGCGGCCGTCGCGGGAGGCCCAGCCCGGGGGTCGGGCGACGGTGTACGTGCGGGGGTCGGCGAGCCCCGGCTCCGTGGGGGCGGGCGCCTCCTCCGTGTCCGCTCCGCCCGGCACGAAGACCGGCTCGGCGACGGTGACGGCGACGGCCGAGCCGTCGTGCTGCCAGCAGCCCAGGTACGCGGAGCTGCCGGGCTCGGCGCCGGCGAGGAGGTGCCGCCCCGTCCCGTCGGGGCGCACGCACAGCACCCGGGTGTGCTCGCCGCCTCCCGGGGCGGTGGTGTACGCGATCCAGCGGCCGTCGGGCGACCAGGCCACCTCCTTGACCGGATGCGGATCGGAGTCCAGCAGATGGACCTCGTGTCCGCCGACGGGTCCGGTCCACAGCTGCGGCACGCCGCCCCGGTCGCAGATGAAGGCCACGTACCTGCCGCTGGGGTCCACCGACGGGTACCAGCAGCCGTGGGACCGCAGAGGCTGAGGTGTGTCCAGCGGCCCGGCGGTGTCGGGCAGCGGGATGGGCACCGGAGCCATGGAGGGCGGCAGCGGAGCGGTGACCGTCCCGGTGTGGCCGCCGGTCGCAGCCGTGGTCACGGCGGAGGCGGTTCCATGCTCCTCGGGCAGCCACGGCACCCCGTCGACGACTTCTTCGCCGACAGGGGTGGGGGAGCCGGAGCCCGCGAGGGGGGAGCCGGAGCCCGCGAGCGGGTGCCGCCGGGCCGCCGTCGCCGGGCGCGGGGGGTGGTTCCCCTGTGCCCCGGTCAGCTGATTCCGTGCGTTTGCAGCCATATCTCCAGCAAAGCTACCTGCCACAGCTCGTTCGCCCCACGCCTGGCGCGGTGCTCGTCCGGCGCCGACAGCAGCCTGCCCACGTACCCGTCCCGGAAGACGCCCCGTGACCTGGCCTCGGGCGCCGCCAGAGCCTCCCGGACCCGCCCCAGCACGGGGCCCGCCATGTGCTTGACCGCGGGGACCGGGAAGTAGCCCTTGGGCCGGTCGACGACCTCCGCGGGCAAGAACCGGCGGGCGGCGGCCTTGAGGACTCCCTTGCCGCCGTCGGCGAGCTTCAGCTCCGGCGGACAGGCGGCGGCCAGCTCCACGAGCTGGTGGTCGAGGAACGGGACGCGGGCCTCCAGCCCCCAGTCCATGGTCATGTTGTCGACGCGCTTGACCGGATCGTCGACGAGCATCACCTGGGCGTCGAGCCGCAGCGCCGCGTCGAGAGCGGTCTCGGCGCCCGGGTGCGCCATGTGCTCCCGTACGAAGCGGCCGGACACGTCGTGACCGGCCAGCATCCCGGGCTCCAGGATCCCGGTGAGGTCGGCGTGCGACCGGTCGAAGTACGTCTCGGCGTACGCCTCGGGCGCCCGCTTCCTCGGGACGGCGGCGATGTCCGGGTACCAGTGGTAGCCGGCGAAGACCTCGTCGGCGCCCTGGCCGCTCTGGACGACCTTCACCTCCTTGGCGACCTGTTCCGACAGCAGATGGAAGGCCACCACGTCATGGCTGATCATCGGCTCGCTCATTGCCTCGATCGCCGCGTCCAGCGCCGTCGACACCCGGTCCGAGGGCACCATCAGCTGGTGGTGGTCCGTGCCGAAGCGCCGGGCCACCAGGTCGGAGTAACGGAACTCGTCGCCCTCCTCGCCGCCCTCGGACTCGAAGCCCACGCTGAACGTCGCGAGATCGCGCTGCCCCTCGTCGGCCAGCAGCGCCACGATCAGGCTGGAGTCGAGACCGCCCGAGAGGAGAACCCCGACGGGCACGTCGGCGACCATGCGCCGGCGTACGGCGGTGCGCAGCGCGTCGAGCACCGCGTCCCGCCAGTCGCCCGCGTCCATGTGCGCGTACTCGGTCCGGCGGGTGTACGACGGCTGCCAGTACCGGATGTCGTGGTGGCGGCCGTCCGGCTCCACGACGCGCACGGTCGCCGCGGGCAGCCTGCGCACCCCGGTGAGGACGGTGCGGGGCGCGGCCACCGTGGCGTGCCAGCTCATGTACTGGTGCAACGCCACCGGGTCGAGCGAGGTGTCGACGCCGCCGCCCGCCAGAAGGGCCGGCAGCGAGGAGGCGAAACGCAGCCGGCCCGGTGCCTGCGCCAGATACAGCGGCTTGATGCCCAGCCGGTCACGGGCAAGGACGAGCCGTCCGGTGGCCTGCTCGACGATGACGAAGGCGAACATGCCGTAGAAGCGGTCGACGCAGGCGGTTCCCCACTGCTGGTACGCCTTGAGCACCACTTCGGTGTCGGAGCCGGAGAAGAAGCGGTGGCCGAGACCGCGCAGCTCCTCCCGCAGCTCCTGGTAGTTGTAGACGCAGCCGTTGAAGACACCGGCGATCCGCCCGGCGGGGTCGGCCATCGGCTGGGCCCCGCACTCGGACAGGTCGATGATCTTCAACCTGCGGTGACCCAGTGCGACGGCGCCCTGCGACCACAGGCCCCTGCCGTCCGGTCCCCGTGCCGCGAGGCGGTCCGTCATGCGCTCGACGGCCGCCAGGTCTGGTCGTCCGCCGTCGAAACGGATCTCTCCGCTGAGACCGCACATCAGACCGCACCCCCTCGCAGGGGGCCGTCGTCGGCCGTGCTCGAAGGTGAAGCCTCGCGCGAGCACGGGCCGGTTCGATCCGCGTTCGTGTCGGGATTGCTGCTGGGCATGCGAACACTCTCCTTGATCACAGGGGCACCGGCACACGGGGGCGGACGGCGGTCTCAGCCGCCGACGGCCTCCACCGAGTACGGTGCCGAGGCCGCCGGCGGGGCGGTACCGGCCGCCGCGACGGGCCGGCGTTCGGCTCCGAGAGCACGGCTGCGCCCGTACTCGCCACGGGTCTCCGCGACCAGCGTCCTGACGCAGGCGAGCAGGCCCTCCTCCTCGGCGACCCCGCGCAGGCGGTGAGCCGCGCTCCCCCGAGCCAGCGCCTCCTCCAGGAGGGCGCGTACGGTGTCCCAGTCGCCGAAGGCCTCCAGGGCGGGGCGCAGGCTTCGGAGCATGTCGCGCAGGACGGTGGCGGCGGGCGCGGCCAGACGGGTGACCGGGTCGACCAGGGTGCTCTCCAGACCGGCCCGGGCCGCACGCCAGGCCGAGGCCCGGAGCCATTCGTGCCTGCCGTCGCAGACCCGGTCGCCCCGCTCCAGCCGGATCCGCGCGTCCTCGACCAGGGCGCGGAACAGTCCGGCGACGAGCACGACCGTCTCGGCGCGCGGGCAGGCGTCGCAGATGCGCAGCTCCAGGGTTCCCTGGTGGGCGCACGGCCGGACGTCGTAATAGACCATTCCCGGATCGCTGATCACGCCGGAGCCGATCAGCTCCTGGATCGTGGCGTCGTACTCGGCGGCTGTGGCGAAGCAGCCGACCGGCCCGGCGGTGGGCCAGCGCTGCCACAGCATCGTGCGCCAGCTGGCGTAGCCCGTGTCGGCGCCCAGCCAGAACGGCGAGCTGGCGGACAGAGCCAGCAGCGGGGGCAGCCACGGCGAGACGGCGCACATGATCCGGACCGCCGTGTCACGGTCGGGTACGTCGACATGGACCTGCGCACTGCACACGAGATGCTCGTCGGCGACCCGTCGGTACGCGTCGACCATGTGCCGGTAGCGGCAATCGGGGGTGACATCACCGGACGTCACCCGCGCGAACGGCACGGTGCCGGCCGCGACGACGGCCAGTCCGAGAGGGGAGGCCGCCGCGTCCAGCCGCCGGCGCGCCCCGGACAGATCGGTGTGCAGGGAGTCCAGGGAGGCGTGCACCGGGCTGTTCCACTCCACGGCGGACCGCTGCAGCTCGGGTTTGAACTGGGATCCGCGCAGGCGGCCGAGGAGCGCACCGGCACCCGGCACGAGCCGCCCGCTCGCCACGTCCACCACATGGAATTCTTCTTCTACGCCTACACGAACGGTCACGGCCTCTCCCTCATCCGTACCCGAGATCGCCCGGCGGGGCCGCAGACCCCGCCGACGACCGTTGCGCCATGCGAGTTCCCGGCAAAAACACAAATAAGCCTCAAAACCACACCGGTGTCACCAGTCCCATCGCGGAGGAGCGGCGAGAGTGAGTGGGGTGATCTGTCGAACGCGCCGGTTCCCGATCGACGTGAGAGTGAAGGCAGAACATCCCCCAAGGACTTCAGGAGCGCCCCTCGTGACCGTGACCGTGACCGCGGACCTGGCCATCTCCCTCGACGGCTACATCGCCGGCACCGACGTCTCCCTCGACAACCCCGGAGGCGACGGCGCCGAGCCGCTCTTCGAGTGGATCCACAACCTGGCGAGCTGGCGGGAGCGCCAGGGCATGGCGGGTGGGGAGGAGAACCGTGACTCCGAGCTGATGCGGGAGTGGTTCGACGCCACCGGAGCGGTCGTCATGGGCCGGATGATGTTCGACACGGGCGAGGAGTTCTGGGGCGACAACCCGCCGTTCCGGACCCCGGTCTTCGTGCTCACCCATCGCCCCCGGCCCACCCTGGTCAAGGAGGGCGGCACCACGTTCACCTTCGTCACCGACGGTGTCCACAGCGCCCTCGACCGGGCGAGGGCGGCCGCCGGGGACCGGAACGTCGACATCGCGGGCGGGGCGAGCACGGTGCGGCAGTACCTCGCGGAGGGCCTCATCGACGAGCTGCAACTGCACGTGGTGCCCGCGCTCCTCGGAGACGGACTACGACTGTTCGAAGGACTCGGCGCCGGAGCCGGGCGGCACGCCCTCGAAACGACGCGTGTCGTCCACACACCCCTCGCCACCCACCTGAAATACCGCTTCGTCAGGTGACCACCTCGCCAAGCGTGCATGGCATGGTGTCCGCCGGCTGCCGCATGGCCCTGTGACGGGGATCACGGCAGGAGGAAAACCCGCCGCCCGGCCCGCACGTCTAGCGGGTGTGAGATCAGTCAGGAAGGCACCGGGAGAGCCGGACGAGGAGCGCCTCGTCCAGCTGGTCGCCAGGGGAGACCGCGCGGCGTTCGAGGAGCTGTACCGGCGTACCGCGCCATGGCTGGCGGTACGACTGCGTCGCCGCTGCGCCGACGAGCAGATCGTCGCCGAGGTCATGCAGGAGACGTATCTGGCGGTGTGGCGCGCCGCGGGCGCGTTCGCCGGGAGCGCGGTGGGAGGAACAGCCGTCGGCTGGCTGTGGACCATCGCGGCCCGCCGTCTCGTCGACGCGTTCCGGCGCCGGGCCCACCACGCGGAACCACCGCCCGCGGCCGCCCCGCAGTCCATGGCGCCCGCCGCCGAGGAGGAGGCGCTCGCGGCGACCGTCGGCGGTGACGTCGGGGACGCGCTGCGGCGCCTCGCGCCCGAACTCAGACAGGTACTGCAGGCCATGGTGCTCGACGGACTGTCCGTCCGGGAGACCTCGGTCCTGCTCGGCGTGCCCGAGGGCACGGTCAAGACCCGTGCCCGCCGGGCCCGGACCGAGATGCGGAGGGCGCTGGCATGAGCGTGGAACACGCGTCGACGAGGATCATCGACGCTTACGCACGCGGCGACACGGACATCGCCGCCGACGAGGTGTGGGCCCTGGAGGCCCATCTGGAGACCTGCCGGGTCTGCCGGGACCGGCTGTCGGACGCGGTCGCGGACCGGACGCCCGCCGTGACATCGCTCGTCGCGCATGTGTGGGCCGACCTCGAACCCCAGGTGGCCACCACCCGCACGATGCCCCGCCGACGGCGCCGGCCGGCGTGGCTGTCGGGGTGGCTGACGCCCACGATGGTGCCCTGGCTGGCCATGGCCGCGAGCGTGACGCTGCTCGCGCTGGTGCTCGACCTGGCCGACACCGGCCTGGGCACCGGCAAGGTGTCGCCGGTGCTGCTGCTCGCGCCGGTGCTGCCCGTACTCGGCGTCGCGGCGTCGTGGTCGCGCGGACTGGACCCGGCGTACGAGCTGACCGCCTCGGTGCCCAGGGCGGGGCTCGACCTGCTGCTGCGGCGCACAGCGTCCGTCCTCGCCGTGGTCGTCCCCGTACTGCTGACGGCCGGCTCGGCGACGGGAGTGACGGCGGGGCGGTGGCTGCTGCCCTGCCTGGCCTTCACCTCGGCGACTCTGGCGCTCGGCGGCGTTGTCGGCGTGACCCGTGCCGCCGTCGGACTGGTGGCCGTATGGGCCGCCGTGGTCGTGGCGCCGACCGTGGCCACCAGCCGTACGACGTTCGCCCTGCAGTCGGACGGCCTGCCCGTGTGGGGGCTGATCCTCGCGCTCGGCATCGGTGTCGTGATCGCCCGCAGGGGCGCGTACTCCGTGCTGGGAGCCCATCAATGACCTTCGGAAAGGAACACCCCATGACGCCCGCGGTGAGCGCGGCCGACCTCGCCCCGACCTCGTACGCCTGGCAGATCCGGGCCACCGGACTCAAGGTCAGGGCCGGCCGGAAGCGGATGGCCGTCGACGGACTCGACCTGTCGCTGGGCACCGGCGTGCACGGCCTGCTCGGCCCCAACGGGGCGGGGAAGACCACCCTCATCCGGGCGCTGGCCACCGTGCTGCGCCCCGCCGAGGGCAGCCTGGAACTGCTCGGGGAGCCCGCGGGCGGCCTCGGTGAACAGCGGGCACTGCGCCGCCGGATCGGCTATCTGCCGCAGGAGTTCGGCTACTACAAGCGCTTCACCGTGCGCGAGTTCGTCGAGTACATGGCGTGGCTGAAGGAGGTCCCGAAGGCGGACATCCCCGCGGCGGTGCAGCGCGCGGTGGAGCGGGTCGGCCTCGCGGACCGCGCCGACGACAGGATGAAGTCCCTGTCGGGCGGCATGGTGCGGCGGGTCGGGATCGCCCAGGCCATCGTCAACGACCCGGCGATCCTGCTCCTCGACGAGCCGACGGCCGGCCTCGACCCGGCCCAACGGCTGCGCTTCCGTGAGCTGTTGCAGGAACTGGGCACGGACACCTGTGTCGTCGTGTCGACCCATCTGGTGGAGGATGTCGCCGCCGCCTGCACCGACGTGGTGCTGTTCGCCGAAGGCCGGCTGGTCTTCCAGGGCACCCCGGACGAACTGGCCGCCGCGGGCGGACCCGAGCACGTGGGCGACAGCCCGCTGGAGCGCGGCTACTCGGCGCTGCTGCTCGACCCCCGGCAGGGAAGGGGCACCTGGTGAACGGCCGTGTCCTGCGCATCGAGCTGAGGCGTTCCGTCGCCCCCTGGGCCGGCGCCGTGTCCCTCACGGTCGCCCTGGCGTTCCTGTACCTGGTGAGCGGACCGTGGTGGAAGGGCACCGCGCTGTGGACGAGCCAGTGGACGTCCATGGCCCTGTGGAACCGCTACCTGCTGGCCTTCGTGTGGCCGCTCGTCGTGGCGCTCGGCGCCCTTCAGGGGCTGCGCGACCACCGGTCGAACATCTCCGAGCTGCTGACGAGCACACCGCGCCCCGCCCGGCACCGCGCGGTCACCATCGCCGGCGCGATGGCGATCACGCTGACCTCGGCCTTCACTCTCCTCCTCCTCATATGCGCGGTCCAGGTGATCGGCGACACCGAGTACACGCACCTCGGCTGGCTGCCGATATCGCTGGTCGGCCTGCTCGCGCTCGTCGCGGGGGCCCTGCTGGGCATGGGGATCGGGCGGAACCTCCCCTCCCCGCTGATCCCGCCCGCGCTGGCCGTGGCCGCCTTCGTGTTCGTCAACCTGCTGCGGATATCGACCGACTCGGGGATACCGACGGCGGTCGCGGCGCCGAACCGGGTCGCGCTGCTGTCACCGATGGTGGCCGACGTGCGCGACGTGTTCCTCACCCTCTCCGCCCCCGTGCACGTGGGCCAGACGGTCTGGCTCCTCGGCATGGCCGCGACCGGCCTCGCGCTGCTCGCCGCCGCGACCCCGCGCGCCCGTCTGCTCGCCCTCTCACCCGTCCTGGCGGGCGCGGCGATCGCCCTGCTCCTCCTGCCCGCCGACCCGCGCCGGACGTACGTCGTCGACGAGGCCGCCGCGGCCCAGGTGTGTAACGGCCCGGTGTGCGTGGCGACCGTGCACCAGGACCGCCTCGCCGAACTCGCGGGCCCCGGGAAGAAGGCGCTCGGCCTCATGCGGGATGCCCTCGGCGGCGAGGCACCGACGTCCGTCCGGGAGAGCACCGCCCCACGGGGAGTCTTCGACGCGCCGGAGCGGTCCCGTACCGCCGTGCTCGTCGACTTCGACGACAGCGTGATCGCCGACGCGAAGGGCGAGGAGCTGACCCGGGTCCTGCTCGCGCAGGGCATGGCGCCGAACTGCTTCGCCCGCAGCGCCCAGGAGAGCGGCACGCTCGGCGAGATCGCCGCACAGAGCGTCGTGGCCGGCTGGGTTCTCGGGGACCTCAAGCCGTTCGACGGTGCCTGGCACGCGGAGGGCGACCAGCTCGACCTGGCCCGCCCGGTGTGGAAGGAACTCAAGGCGCTGCCGTGGTCCGAACAGATCGCCCGCGTCAAGGCGGCCCACACCGCCGCCGTCTCCTGCAAGGGCGACCCGCTCGACATCCTGGACGGCGGTACGTCCCGGTGAGGTGGCTGACGCTGTACGCGCGCTCGCGACAGGTACCCGCGTCCTTCGCCGCGATGGTCCTCAGCGCGGTGGCGGTGTGGGCACTCGCCGGGGACGGGGGCGAGGGACCCGGCAATCCGCAGCTGCCCGTGCTCGTCCTCGCCGTGGGGGCGATGGCGGCCTCGATCGGGCTCGGCGGGCAGGACCTCGCGCTGGACCGGACGGCCGCGATCCGCTGGGCGCCCCGCAGGGCGGCGCACGTGCTGCTCGCCGGCGCGGTCGTCGGCACCGCGCTGCTGACCGTGCAGACGATGGGCGAGCCCATGGCCACCACCGCGTTCGTCGTCCGGGACAGCGCGGGCCTGATGGGACTGGCCGCCCTGGGCGCGGCGCTCTCGGGTGGCCGGTACGCCTGGACGGTGCCGTTCGCCTGGCTCTCGTTCTCGCTCATCGCCCCGCCCCCGACGAGTACGCCGATGCGGGTGGTGACCTGGATGCTGCTGCCACCCGGCACGACGGCGGCCACCTGGACGGCCCTGACCCTCGCGATCACCGGCACCGCGGCCTACGCCTTCGCGGGACCGCGACGGTAGCGCCGTCCAGGAAGCCGGAGATCGCCGGAGGCGGGCACGGATCACTCGTGCGTGCCCGTGCTGGAGGCGTCGCAGAGTTCCGGCGGCGCGGAGATGTGGTCCACCCCCGCCCGGCAGGGGCGGGGGTGGACCCGCGGGTGGCGGGGATCCTCGGGGCCGATGCCCGCCGAACGGCAGCCGGTGGTCCGTCTGAGCACGTGCGTCGGGTTCGTCGCTGTCTGCGTCCGGGCGGCGTCCGGTGTTCAGCCACGGGGTTCGCGCCGCCCGCTCCCGGACTTCTCGGACGACTCCTCGGGATCGCGTTGCATGGGGCCCCACTCACCCTCCTGGCGGGCCACCGTCGCCCGGGCCTCCTCGATGACCGCCTCGTCGATCCAGGCGACGGGCTCCACGTCACGGAGCAGGGGTTCGTTGTCGGGGCCCCGGCCCTCGACCCGGCCGCGCAGGATCCACGGGCGGACCCCCGGGCCCCTCTCGCGCGGAAGGTGCGAGTAGTCGTACAGACGGCGGGCCACCCACAGCTCGACGGGCCGGTCCTTCCACCAGGGCTCCAGGTCGAGCGGATTGGCGGACAGCCCCGGCAGCCGTACGCCCGTGAGGCCGTCCCTGCTCGTCACGAGGTCCTGATCGGCCCCGGGGCCGTGCGACCAGCGCACATGGCAGCCGGGGGTGCGCCGCACCAGGGCCGCCACGTCATCGAGGGACCGCAGGGCGGGGAGCTCGTCCGGGGTGCTCATGGCGTGTGCCTCCTTCCCGGCTGTCCGGTCCGGCCGGCTCGGCGCGGTGCCGCCGTGATGTCGAACGTCAACGCCGACCGTCGCCCCCTTCACCGTGTGCTCCCGAGCCCACTCGGTCGGGCGTCCGGAAGGTGGTCGTGATCTGCCGCAGGTGAAGCTCCTCCAGGGTCCGCAGCTGCCGGTGGGCACGTCGGAGGAGGTCGTCCAGCAGGTGCGGATCGAGACGTTCGTCGCTGTCGCACAGCCGCCGCAGCGTCTGCCAGCACGCGAGCTTGCCGGCCACTCCCACCCGCAGCATCTCCAGTTCGATCAAGGTGCTGAGCGGGGAACGGTGCACCAGCCGGCCGTTTGCCTTCAGCCGGCCCAGTTTCTCGGCCGCCCGGCCGGCGGAGACCTTGTAGCGGCGGGTCGGGACATCCAGCCGTTTCATCAGGTCCGTCAAGCTGTGCCGGTCCTGAGCGATCTCGGCGGCCACCTCCTCCACAGCCGGGGCGAACGCCGCGTCATGGCAGGACCGGGCCAGATGCCGGGAGCGGGCGGCACCTGCGGTGGCACCGGCCAGATGGTCGTTGAGATAGATGCCGAGCAGGTTCGCGTTCATGTCCGTCCCCTTGCTCGAGGTGGTCCGGGAGGTGCCCGAGGGCGTGTCGATCATGTGCGGCTGCGAGTACCCGACGATCCACGAGGCAACCCGTGCGACTGGTGGGAAGGCCGCTCGTACGGACCGGCCCAGGGCGCCGACGCCGGGTGCGGCGGTACGGCGGCGCGGCAGCCGACGGGGGCGGGGACGGCGTCGGCTGCGGCGGTGGGGACGGCGTCGGCCGCGCGGGTGGGACGCGGTGTCGCGGGCGTCACGTCCGGCGGGGGGTGCCGCCCCCGTGCGGTGAGTGCTGTGAGCAAGCACACCTGGTCGGGCAAGGGGGTGACGGGCGGGGGGAGTTGACCGTTCGGCCGACCGCGGTCGCGGCGGTCTCGCGGGAGCTCGCCCGCCCCGTCTGCCACGATGGGCGTCGCCGTGCCCGAGGGCGCGTCCCCCTCACAGCTGTCGTGGGACGCCGACCCGGTGGCACCGTCCCCGGACCGATCCGGTGGAGCGGCCGCGCAGCGCAGCCGGCGTTCCGACCTCCGCAGCCGTCCTCTCGTCCGTCCCTGCCCGAGTCCCCGGACCCTCTCCGAGTAGCTCACTGTGCCTTCATCACGCCTGGGCCGCGCGCCCGCCCCCGTACCCGCGCCCCGTGCCGCCGCGCCCGCTTCGCGTTCGCCCTGGCGGTCTCTGAAGTACCCCAGCATGCGCTGGTGGTCCCTCGCGAACTTCCTGTCCAACGCGGGGACCTGGATGCAGCTCACGGTGCAGAACCTCCTGGTCCTGCAGATCACCGGCTCCGCCGCCGCGACCGGGCTGTCCATCTCCGTCCAGGCCGCTCCCGCGCTGCTCGTGAGCCTCGTGGGCGGCGCGGCCGTGGACCGCTGGCCCCGCAAGGCCACGGCCGCCGTCAGCCAGGCCGTGCTCGGCGCCGTGGCCTTCGTGACCGCCGTCCTCGTCACGCTGGACCGGCTCGACCTGACCGTGCTGATGGTCCTGGCCGCCGTGACCGGGCTCGTCGCGACGGTCGACGGCCCCGCCTGCGCGCTCCTCGGCAACGATCTCGTCCGCAAGGAAGACGTGCCGTCCGCGATCGGCGTCGGCTCGCTGGTGCACAGCGCGGGACGGCTCGCCGGGACCGCGCTCGCCGGCGTGACCGTCGCGTTCCTCGGCACGGCCGCCGCGTACACCGCCAACGGCCTGTCGTTCCTGTTCGTCGCCGCGGTCATTCCGTTCCTCCGTCCGGTCCGTGAGGTGTCGCAGGGTGCCGGGACCGCCCCGGCCGTCGTTCCCGCCCAGCGAGGGGCGAAGCCGAAGGCCGGGCGCTCGGAGATGACGGTGCGTGAGGGGCTGACCTTCTTCGCGCGCCGGCCCCGGCTGGTCGCGCTGGCCGGGATCACCGGGATCAGCTCGGTGTTCGGGCGGAACTACGGGCTCACCCTGGCCGTACTGGTCACCGGGCCCCTCGCGGGCGGTGCCGGGGCGTTCGGCACGGTCTCGACCGTCCTCGCCGTGGGCGGCATCCTCGGCGCGGTCCTCGGCGCCCGGCTGCGCAGCCCCTCCGTACGACTGGTCGGCCTGCTGGCGGCCGGGGGAGCCCTGCTCCAGGCGGTCGCCGGGTTCTCCCCGTCGCTCGCCGTGCTGCTGGTGCTCGTCCTGCCGATGGCCGTCCTGGAGTCCGTCTCCGACACCGCGGGCACGACCGTCCTGCAGACCGATCCGCCCGCCCACCTCCGGGGCCGGGTGCTCGGTGTCTGGGGCAGCGTCAGCACGGTCTGGGGGCTCGGCGGCCCCCCGCTGCTGGGTCTCCTGATGGAGCTGGCCGGGGCGCGCGGCGCCCTCGTGACCGGCGGCCTCGTCATCGCGGGCGCGATCGGAGCGGGCCTCGTCCTGCGCGGTCGCCGGGCGACGCCACCGGTACGACTGGACGTGGAGGAGCACGGGGTGCGAGACCTCGGCTCCGACCCGGGAGCCGTCAAGGCGCACGGCACGGCGCAGCGACCGGGCCTGAGCACCGCGGCCTGAGCACCGCGGCCTGAACGCAGGCCTCCTGGTCGGCAGGTCTCGCGCCCCGGCAGGCGCCGGGGCGCGAGCAGGGACTGCGGCGAGGCCCCGCGTCGGCCCCTGGCAGGCAGGCCCGCGTCGGCCCCTGGCAGGGCAAGGCCCGCGTCGGCTCCCGGCGTGCAGCCCGCACTGGCTCCCGGCAGCCCGTCGCGCTCTCATCGGGAGCGTTCCGTGGTGAGGGCGCGGTCGCCGGGCGGTGCGGCACACGACGGCTCACGCGGCAGGAGGTCGCGCACCGCGGCGACGACCTCGTCGACGGTGATCCGAAGCAGCCGTTCGTCGGGCTCCTCGCCGTGGGCGTCGCCGGGCCGGGCCGAGTCGTCGTCGGCCGGGTGCCACAGCACGCGGTGCCGCGGATGGGCGGGCGGCCCCCACAGGCGGGGCGCGACGGGACCGAACAGAACGACCGAGGGCGTGCCCAGCGCGCCGGCCAGATGGGCGGGCCCGGTGTCGCCCACGACCACACAACGGGCCCCGGCGACGAGGGCCGCCAGCCGGTCGAACGGCAGATCGCCGTCCGCACCGCCCAGCACGGCGCCCACCGGCAGCCCCGCCGCCTCGGCCACGGACCGGGCGGCCTCCTCCTCCCCGGCACCCGCGGTCAGCACGACGTCCAGCCCGCACCGGACCAGTTGCCGGGCCACGGCCGCGAACCGTTCCCCCGGCCAGCGGCGCGCCCCGGCATCGGCACCGGGGTGGACGACGACCGCGCCGGGTGCCGGGGAGGGCGTCGCCGGGGGCGGGATGCCCAGGTCCTCGGGGTCCGCCTCGACCCCGTACCAGCCGAGCAGACGGCACCAGCGCTCCCGCTCGTGCTCGTCGTCCCGCCAGACCGGACCGGAGACGCCGGGCGTCCCCGGATGCGCGTACGCGAAGAGCCGCCGTGGGCCCAACCGCTGGAGCAGCAGACGGCTCGACGGGCCGTTGCCGTGCAGATCCACCGCGAGGCCTGGCGGGGGCCCCGCCCAGTCCAGCTCCGCCGGCACCGCGCGCCCGGCGGCGGACGTCGGCAGCAGCCGGTCCACCAGACCGGTCGCCGCGGTCGCCGCCGCCAGCCGCGCGGGCGCGGCGAGCACGATCTCGTGGCCGGGCAGCTGCCGTCGCAGGGCCCGCAACGCGGGTACGGCGGTGAGCAGGTCGCCGAGCCCGAGCGCGCGGAGCACGAGGACCCGCGGGCGCCCCTCCGCCCCCTGGCCACGAACTGGACCGACTCTCACGCGGCTCCTCCCGTCCGGTGGTCGCGGCGGATCACGGTCACCGGCCCCGGGTCTTCGAGGGGCCCAGCGGTACGGCGGCCCGCGCCGCCCGGCGGGCCAGCAGGGTGGTCGAGCGGCCGTCGAGGTACGGCAGGACGACCGCTTGTCCGCCCCACGCGCGCAGGACCTCCGCCTCGGGCAGGTCCTGGACGGCGTAGTCGCCGCCCTTGACCCAGACGTCGGGCCGCAGCCGCCGCAGCAGCGCCTGAGGCGTGTCCTCCTCGAAGACCACGACGGCGTCGACGCTGCCGAGGGCCGCCAGCACCCGGGCACGGTCGGCCTGCGGGGTGAGCGGCCGGCCCGGGCCCTTGCGGCGGGCGAGGGAGGCGTCCGAGTTGAGGCACACGATCAGGCAGTCGCCGATGCGCCGGGCGCTCTCCAGCAGGCCCACATGGCCGGCGTGCAGCAGGTCGAAGCAGCCGCCGGTGGCCACCACGGTGCCGCCGCGCGCCCGCACCCGCTCCGCCAGCGCGAACGCGTCATCCACCGGCTCGTCCACCGGCCGGGCCGGGTGCTCCGCGCACCACAGCGCCGGGTTGCCCGCGCCGCCCGCCGCGACGAACGCGGCGGCCTCGGCGACCGCCCGCTGGACGGCCTCCTCCGGGAGCGCGCCGTCCGCGAGTGCCGCGACCGTCGCGGCCGCGAAGCAGTCGCCCGCACCGCACGGATCGCCCACGGCCCGGTAGGGCGCCGGGACGAGCATCGGCGTGCTCCCGCCGGGCCTGGTGAGCAGCGCGCCGCGCTCGCCCAGCGTCACGGCCACTCCCGCCGCCCGCCAGCGGTCGGCCAGCACCGCGCCCCGCCGCGCGTACGCGCGCAGGGAGGTGTCCTCGCCGGCGGACGCGGCGTTCGGCGCCTCCGAGACCCCCGCCGCGCACCAGCCATCGGCCGGTGTGACGCCCGCTCGCACCGGTGTCTCCTCGCCGGGGCACAGCGTCAGCGCCTCGGCCGCGTTCGGTGTGACGAGTCGCGCTCCGGGGACGGGAGCGCCGCCCTTGGGGTGCGGGTCCCACACCAGGGGCGTCCGGAGGGCGACGGCCGCCAGACCGTCCCGTACGGCGTCCGCCGTGCGGCGGCCGTAGTCGGCGACGAGGATCGCGGCGGCCCCCTCCAGCGCCTCCCGCACGGCCGCGTCCGGTGTGCCGGGCGTGCCACCGCCCCGGTCCATCCGGACGACGGGACGACCACCCGCGAGGACCCGTGTCTTCACGGGGAGGGTGCCGTCCAGGGGCAGTTCGACGAGCCGGACCCGGCCGCGCAGCTCACGGCGCACGGCATCGCCGGCCTCGTCGTCGCCCAGCGCGGTCACCAGGAGGACGTCACGGCCGTCCCGGGCCGCCAGCGCGGCGGCGAGGCCGGCTCCGCCCGGGCGCCGCCGGCTGCCGGTGACGTCGACGACGGGCGCGGGCGCGTCCGGGGCCAACCGGCAGGCCGTGCCCTCGATGTCCTCGTCGAGCAGGGTGTCCCCGACGACCGCGAGCGGTCGGCGCCCGGTCACGACACCCTCCCGCGCACCGGTACCGGGCGAGGGGTCCCTGAGCCGACGGCGGCCCCGAGCGGCGGCCCGGCGAGAGCGGCGTCGAAGCACTCGCACAGCAGGTGCACGGCGACCAGGTGGGCCTCCTGGACGGTCGCCGTGCTGTCGGCGTCGACGGCCAGCGTCTCGTCGGCGGCGTCGGCCAGCGGATTGGGCGAGGGCCCGGTCATCGCCCAGACCCGCAGGCCCGCCCGGCGTCCGGTGACGGCCGCGGTGATCAGGTTGGCGCTGCGGCCGGACGTGGACAGCAGCAGGAGCAGATCCCCGGGGCGGCCGTGGGCGGAGACCTGCCGGGCGAAGACGTGGTCGAAGCCGTAGTCGTTGCCGATGGCCGTCACGCTGGAGGTCTCCGCGTGCAGGGCGATCGCCGAGTACGCCGGCCGTTCCTGCCGGTAGCGGCCCACCAGTTCGGCGGTCAGGTGCTGGGCCTGTGCGGCGCTGCCGCCGTTGCCCGCCGCCAGCAGTCTGCCGCCGGTCGTCAGGACGCCGGCCAGCAGGCCGCCCCACTCCGCGATCCGGCCGAGGCCGTCGCGGCGGAGCCGGCCGAGTGCCTGTTCCAGGGACCGGCAGTGCAGATGCGCGGCGTCCAGTACGGGGGACATCGGGGATTCAGCCATGGCGCTCGGGTACGCCGCGTCACGGGGACGGCGGCCTGACCCGCACCTCCTTCGGACCTCGGGGATTCGCGGTCTCGGTGCCGTGGTCGGCGCGGCGACGGAACCTTCGGGCCCGGCCGAGTGCCGGAACCGTCCGACCACGCCGGTCGTTCGGCGCGATGACGGGCCGTCAGACCACGCCGGTCATGGCGGGCCGGGTGTCGACGACCTCCTCGTAGGCCGCCTCGGTCGCCGCGGCGACACGGTCCCAGCAGTAGCGGCGCAGCACCCGTCGGCGGCCGGTCTCCCCGCAGGCCGCGCGGGCCGCGGGGTCGGCGAGGAGCTCGCCCACGGCACGCGCGAGCGCCGCGGGGTCGCGCGGCGGCACCAGCCGCCCGGTGCCCGGGTCGGCGACGGTGTCGAGCTGCCCGCCCACCGCGCTGGCGACCACCGGCCTGCCGCAGGCCATCGCCTCCAGCGGGACGATGCCGAACGGCTCGTAGTCCGCGGGGCACACCACCACGTCGGCGCCGCGCAGCAGCGGCGGCACCTCCCGGCTGGGCACCCCGCCGGTGAAGCGGACCCGGTCCGCCACACCCGCCTCGTCGGCGAGCGCGCGCAGCCGGCGGACCTCCGGGTCGTCGTCGAGCCGGTCCGCCGGGGGACCGCCGGCCACGACGAGTTCGACGTCCGGCAGCAGGGCGAGGGAGGCGACGGCGACGGCCGCGCCCTTGCGCGGGACCAGCCGCCCCAGCTGCAGGATCCGGTGGGAGAAGGGGCCGCGTTCCATGGCGGGCCCGCGCGGGGTGAACAGGTCGGTGTCCACCCCGCAGGGCACGATCGTGACCCGGCTCGCCGGGACGCCCATGCGGACGAGTTCGTCGACCTCGTCGCGGCAGGTGGCGATGACCCGGTCGCAGCCGAGACCCACGTCCCGCTCCAGGGCGATGCGCCCGGGCGGGCTCGTGTCGGCGAGCTGCTGGTGCCGTCGCTTCACCGTGCCCAGGGCGTGGTACGTGTGCAGCAGCGGCAGCCCCAGCCCGCGTGCGGCACGCAGCGAGGCGACACCCGACATCCAGAAGTGCGAGTGCACCACGTCCGGTGGCCGCTCCCGCCACACGCGGGCCAGATGGCGTGCGAAGTCCCCCATGTACGGCAGGAGTTCGTCCTTCGGAACCTGCTCCGGCGGGCCGGCGGGCACATGGTGCACCGCCACCCCGGCCCGCATGCGCACCCGGTCCGGCAGGTCCGGCGCGTCGCGGCGGGTGTACACCGTCACCTCGTGGCCCCGGTCGGCGAGGGTGGCGGCGAGCGCGGCGACGTGGACGTTCTGCCCGCCCGCGTCCACCCCGCCGAGGACGGCGAGGGGGCTCGCGTGCTCCGAGACCAGCGCGATCGACCGGGGACGCGGACCGGGAGTGTCGCCGCCGAACCGGAAGGGGGTGAGGATCGAGTTCATGAGCGCGCCTCCGTCATCACGCGCTCCCAGTCGTCCAGGAAGCGCTTGAGCCCGTAGCGTTCGAGGGCCGCCTGCCGGGCGCGCGCACCGTCGGCCGCCGCCGCCCCGGGGTCCTCCAGATAGGTCCGCGCGGCCCTCGCCAGCACCTCGAGCCGGGTGGAGAGGGTGCCCGCGCCCGGCGGGACCGCCTCCACGGCCTCGGTGGTGGCGAGGGCCACGACCGGCATGCCCAGATGCATCGCCTCCAGCAGGGAGAGCCCGAGAGACGTCCAGCGCACGGGGTGCAGATACAGGCGGCGCTCGGCCAGGGCGGCGTGCAGCTCGTGCTGGGGCAGGTCGGCGCCGCGACAGCGATCCCCGGGCAGCCCGAGACGCGCGGCGAGCCCCTCGGTGCGCATGCCGAACACGTCCAGGGGCACGGCGTCGGCGAGAGCGGGCAGGAGGTCGGTGCCGGTGTGACGGCCCCGCCGTACCGGCTCGTTGACCACGACGGCCGCCCGCGCGAGCCGGCCGGTGTACCGATGACCCGGGTCGACGATGCCGTGCTCGATCACCTCGGTGCGGGTGGAGCCGCAGTCCCAGAACAGCCGGTTGAAGTGGGTGACGTGCACGAGCGTCAGGTCGTCGCGGTCGGCGAACGGGTGCCGGGTGTTCGGGACGTCGCCGTCCGGGGCGTTGTGCTCCAGATGGACGGCGGGTACGTCGCGTCCGGGACGCCGCCCGCCCAGCCATCGCTCGGCGAGCTCCAGTTCGTGCGGCCGTTGCAGGATGACCAGGTCCACCGGCGTCTCCCGCAGCTCCTCGGGCGTCACCTCGCGCACCGAGGCCGGCCAGGAGAACGTACGGGCCCGGCCGAGGCCGTCCGGCCCGCGATCCGGCGTGACCGGAACGAGGTAGGTGTGCGGGCCCTGCACGAAGGCCGTGGTCCAGGAGCCGTGTACATGCCACAGCAGGATGTTCATACGGTCGCTCCTCGTCGCGTCGCGCGGTCTCCGCCCCGTTCCGGAGGCGGGTCCGCGGCGGGGCCTCGTGGCCCGGGCCGGGCGGTCCCCGAGGTGCGGCGGCCGGGCAGGGCGCCGAGGGCCGCGACGGCCGCGAGGACCTCCCGGTCGCCGATCCCGTCGAGGCAGGGGTGCCCGGCCAGCGGGCAGTCCCGGGCCCGGCTTCCGGCACACGCGGCGTCCTGGTCCCCGAGCAGGACGTGCGGCACGCCGTACGGGCCCCAGCGTTCGGCCGGCACCACCGGTGCGAACAGACAGACGACGGGCGTCCCCACGGCGGCGGCGAGATGCGTCGGCCCGGTGTTGCCGACCACCACCACCCGGGCCCCCGCGAGGACCCCGGCCAGCTGCCGCAGATCGGTGGCACCGCCCAGGTCCAGCGCGTGCCCGCCCGCCACGTACGAGGTGAGGTCGCGTTCACCCCGGCCCCCGGTCACCACCACCCGGTGGCCGGCGGCGGACAGGGCCGCGGCGGCCCGCGCCGCACGGGCGGGGCTCCACGCGCGGGCCGGCACCGCGGCGCCCGGGTGGAGCACGACGTACGGCCCGGCACCGGTCAGGTGTGTGGTGTCCGGCGGCGGCTCCACACGCGGTGTCCCGTCGTCGCCGGGAGGCAGCGCGAAGCCCGCGTCGCGCGCCAGGTCCAGGGCGGCGAGGACCTCGTGCCGGTGGGGCAGCCGGTGGTGGCGCAGGTCGAGCAGGGCTCCCGGATAGTCCTCGCTGTCCGCGGCGATCCAGCCGACCCCGGCCAGCCTCAGCAGCAGCGCGACCGGCAGCGGGCTCTGGTGGTACGACACGAGGACCAGCGCCCGGTCGAAGCGCCGGGCCGACAGCTCCCGCAGCAACCGGTCGGTCGCCGCCCGCGACACCGGCGGCGGTTCCAGGCCCACCCAGGGGGCGTCGTACGCGATCACCTCGTCCACGCCCGGCAGCAGACCTCCGGCCGCGACCCCCTGAGGGCCGCACAGCAGCGCGGTGTGGGAGGAGCCCGACGCCGCCGCGCGGACGGCGGGGCCTGCCAGCAGCACGTCACCGGCACTGTCCAGCCGGACGACGAGCGTGCGGGGGAGAGGGGTGGCCGTGCTCATCGCCGGCCTCCCGCAGGGACGGCTCCGGGCCGGTCGGCACCGGTCCCCGGACGCATCACCAGCCGCACCGCCCCCAGCAGGTCGTCGGCCACGAGGCCGGCGCCGGCGATCTCCTCGCGCCGGGTCACCGGGGTGGGCACGAGCACCCCCCGCGCGCCAGCGGCGCGGGCGGCGGCCAGGTCGGCGCCGATGTCCCCGATGACGACCGTGCGCCCGGCACGTACGCCGAGCCGGTCGCAGGCGGCGAGCACCAACCCCGGGGCGGGCTTGCGGCACGGGCACCCGTCCTCCGGCCCGTGCGGGCACACCGCCCAGACGTCGAACGGGCCGAGCAGGTCCTCCACCCGCCGCCGCACCGCGTCCACCTGCCGGTACGTCAGCAGCCCCCGGGCGACGCCCGACTGGTTGCTCACGACGCCGACCGGGACGCCCAGCTCCCGCACGGCCGCGACGGCCTCCCGCGCCGACGGCATCGGCTCGACCCGCTCGGGGTCACCGTTGTAGGGCACGTCGGCCACCAGGGTGCCGTCCCGGTCGAAGAGGACGGCCTCCGGCAGGGCGGCCTCCGGCGGGACGGCCCAGGCCGTCGGTGACGTCGGCGGCGGCCCGTGGCCGGCGGAGCCGAACAGCCAGGGCGCGCGACCGCGCGCCGGGAACCCCGTCATGACCGCACCCCTTCCGCGACGGCCACGCGCGTCGAGGACGCGGCCGGCCGGAACGCCGCCGTCCCCCGGTGCGCGAGCTGCCCACGCAACCGGTGCCAGGTGGCGGCGGGCGGGATGACCACGCTGGTCAGCGCCATGGCGACGATCTCGTCCCGGGTGCGCGGCCCCGGCGCGATCCGGGCCAGCGCGAACTCGGCCGTACCGGCCAGCCAGCCCGCGACGCAGAGCGCGGCGGCACGCGGCCGGCCGAGCAAGGCGCAGGCCAGGCCCGTCGCGGCGAGCGCCGTCACCGCCAGATGCCCGGGCAGGCGCCCGCGGGGCGCCCCGGCCCTGTCCCACCAGTCCCGGCCGTGCCGCCGCGTCATCAGCACGTCGTCGGCGTTGCCCGCCTGCAGCCGTACGGAGACCCAGCGGTCCGCCGGACGCACCGGGTGCCGTGTACGGCGGTTTCCCGCGGTCAGGGTCCAGCCGGCGCCCAGTACGCGCAGCGCGAGGTCCGCGTCCTCCCGGAAGGCACGCCGGAAGCGCTCGTCGAAACCGTCGACGGCCTCCAGCGCCTCCCTCCGGTACGCCATGTCGGCGGTGATCCACCGGGCCGTGGCCAGCCCCGCCGTGTTGCGTTCCCAGTCCGTGGGCCGCCGCCCCTCCGGAAGCGGTACCTCGATCCGGGCGGTGACCCCGGCGCTGTGGGCCGGCGCGGCGGAGAGGTCCAGGGCGAGGTCGTCCGCCCACGACGGGCCGGGCACGACGTCGTCGTCGAGGAAGACGATCCAGGGCACACGGCCCGCCGCCCGCCACCCGGTGTTGCGCGCGGCGGCCGGCCCCTCTGCACGTCCCTTCACCAGGGTCGTGACCTCCCGCAAGGAAGGGGGGATCTCCGGGGCGAGCGGCGCGCCATCCAGCTCGGGACGGTCGTCCACGACGACCACCCGGACCGGCATCGGTCCCTCGGACCGGGCCAGTGCGCCCAGACACGCGCGCAGACTGGGCCGCCCGAGCGTCGGGATCACCACCGCGTACGCGCCGCTCCCCTCACCGGAGCCCGCCCGGTCGGCGAGGTGCGCGTGCCGCTGCCGGGTGCAGTCGCTCATCGGGCCGCTCCTTCGTCACCGGTGCCGAACAGGCCTTGACGCCGCACCGCGTACGGGCCGATCGCCAGCAGGTCCACGGGGGAGGAGCCGAAGCACTCCAGCGCGTCCCGGGGATCGTCGACCATGGGCCGGCCCGCCGTGTTCAGGCTGGTGTTGACCACCACGGGCAGTCCGGTCAGCTTCTCGAAGGCGCCGAGCACGCGGGCCACCAGCGGCTCCCGCCCGGCGTCCACCGTCTGGATACGGGCCGTCCCGTCGACGTGCACGACGGCCGGGATCCGCTCACGCCACTCGGGGGCCACGTCATGCACGAACAGCATGTACGGGCTCGGCAGCGGCCCGTCGAAGATCTCCCCGGCCCGCTCGGCGAGGACCATCGGCGCGACCGGCCGGAACTGCTCCCGGCCCTTGACGTCGTTGAGCCGTTCCAGATTGCCCGCGTGGCCGGGGTGGGCGAGCAGGGAGCGGTGGCCGAGCGCCCTCGGCCCGTACTCGGAGCGGCCCTGGAACCAGGCGACGATGTCGTTGTCCGCCAGCGACCGGGCCACGGTCGCGGCGATGTCCGCCGGCCGCTCGAAGGGCACGCCCGCCGTCTTCAGCCAGGCCCCGAGTTCGGCGTCCGACCAGTCCCGGCCGAGATCCGCGCCCGGCATCGGCTCCGGCTCCTCGCCCTCGGCCGCGGCGAGCAGCAGCGCGCCGCCCAGCGCCGTCCCGGCGTCACCGGCGGCCGGCTGCACCCACACCCGGGAGAAGGGGCCCTCGCGGGCGATCCGGGAGTTGGCGACACAATTGAGGGCGACGCCCCCGGCGAGGGTCAGCGTGCTGTCGTGGGTCCTCCCGTGCAGCCAGCGCACGAGGTCGAGCAGGGTCTCCTCCAGGACGGCCTGGGCACTGGCCGCGACATCGGCGTGCGCCCGCGTCCACGGCTCGTCCGGACCGCGCGGCGGGCACAGCGCGTGCCAGGGCACACCCGTGGCGCGGAACCCGCCGTCGCCGGTGGGGTGCACATGGCGGCGCAGCTCGGACAGCATGCGCGGGGTGCCGTGCGAGGCGAGGGCCATCACCTTGAACTCGTCGGAGGAGCGCAGGAATCCCAGGTGCTCGGTCAGCTCCTCGTACACCAGCCCGAGGGAATGGGGCAGTTCCTGCGCGTACAGGGGTTCCAGACGGTCGCCGACGCGGTGCGCGGCCAGGTGCGAGGCCCGTTCGCCGCGGCCGTCCAGCACCAGCACGGAGGAGTTCCCGGCATCAGGCGCGGCGAACGCGCCCGAGGCGGCATGGGCCATGTGGTGCGGTACGAAGCGGACGATGCCGGGGTCGATCCCGGGCAGGGCCGTCTCGAGGAATCCCGGGGCCTCCCGAGCGTAGGTCTGCCGGAGGTGGTCCCACGGGTCGTCAAGGCCCATGTCCCGGGCGGGCAGGGCCAGTTCAGGATCGTAGGAATAGGTGATCGCGTCGAGGTCCCGGGGGCGCAGACCCGCCCGGGTCAGGCACCAGGCGGCGGCCTTCACCGGCAACTCCCAGGCGGCGAACGGCACCGGCCGCTTCCCGTGCTTGCGCCGGGAGAACCGCTCCTCCTCGGCGGCGGCGACGGTGCGGCCGTCGATCACGAGCGCGGCGGCGGGGTCGTGGAACAGCGCGTTGATTCCGAGAATGCGCATCAGGGGCGGACCTTTCGGCGAGGGGGTGACGCCGTTGCCGGGCGTGCGAAGGGCCGGCGGGGCGATCCGGTGCCGGGTGCTCGGGCCGGGGTTCTGGTTCAGGGGCGTGGGAGCGCCGCCGTGTCCTCCGTCCCGGCGCGGAACCAGTCGATCGTGCGGCGCAGCCCTTCCACCGGTGGCACACGCGGCTCCCAGCCGAGCTTGTCGCGGGCCAGGCTGATGTCCGGGCAGCGCAACGCCGGGTCGTCGGTGGGGCGTTCGATGAAGCGGATCTCGGAGTCGGAGCCGGTGAGGTCGATGACCAGGCGGGCCAGGTCGAGCATGGTGATCTCACCGGGGTTGCCGATGTTCACGGGGCCGCGCATGCCGTGGGCCGCCGCCGTGAGCACACCGCGCACGGTGTCGTCGACGTAACACAGCGAGCGGGTCTGCCGCCCGTCCCCGGTGACCGTGAGCGGCTCGCCGGCGAGCGCCTGCCGGACGAACGTCGGTACCGCGCGGCCGTCGTGGCCGCGCATCCGCGGGCCGTAGGTGTTGAACAGCCGCACGATGCCGGTGTCGGTGCCCAGCGCGTCGGCGTGGGCGGTGGTCAGCGCCTCGCCGAAGCGTTTGGCCTCGTCGTACACGCTCCGTGGCCCGACGGGGTTCACATGGCCCCAGTAGCGTTCGTCCTGCGGGTTCTGCTGGGGATCTCCGTACACCTCCGACGTGGAGGCGAGGAGGAAGCGGGCTCCGGACGCGTTGGCGAGTTCCAGCGCGTGCCGCGTGCCGAGGCTCCCGGTGTCCATCGTGTGCAGGGGCAGCCGGAGATAGTCGGCGGGGGACGCGGGGGAAGCGAAGTGCAGGACCAGGTCCGCGGGGCGATCGACCGGGATCCCCTCCGCGACATCGGCTCGCAGCATGGTGAATCCGGGACGGTCCAGGAGCGCGGCGACGTTGTCGAGACGGCCGGTACTGAGGTCGTCGACGCAGGTGACGTCCACACCCGAGTCCAGCAGTTCCGTACACAGATGCGAACCGACGAAACCCGCGCCGCCGGTGACGACGGCGTGCTGCCAGTTCGGTGAGAAGGCGAGGGTCATGGCGATCTCCTCCGTACGGTGACGGCGTGTCGCTTCCTGGGCGTGCCGGGCATGACGGCGCGCCGCTTCAGCGCATGTGGGGATCACTGGTCCGGCGCGGACTCTCCTGGGAAACGCTCACCACGACGCTGTGGTGAACGCCCAGCGCGGGACGGGCGCTGAACGCCGGGGGGCCGAACGGCCCCGGGGCGGTTCCTCCGCCTCGGCATCGGAACGGTGGCTGGATGCGCACCGTCGGCGGAGGACGCCCGAGAAACGAGTTTCACATGTGCCGGTCCCGCTCGCGACCGGTGAGTCCCCGCAGCCCGCGGAGAGGGGGCGAGAGCCGCGTGACTGGGCCGTTCGTGGGTACTTGGGATCATCCGAGGACACCGGCCGGGCGACCGCCGGCCAGGGATCGGCGCAGGCCACGCGAGCGGCGGTGGCCTCGGCCCGTCGGTCCGGCCGGCCACCTCGCCGCGGCGTCAATGCCTCGTGTACGGGCGCGGAGGCGTTTCACTGACCCCCGCAAGGGAGGCCGCCGGGACGGACGGCCGGGAGCAGCAGGAAAGGAGCGAGGACATGGGACACGGCGGAGACGTCATCGCCGAACTGACCACCGACCACCAGGAAGTGGAGGAGATGTTCGGCGAGATCGAGGCACTGGCCTCCGGTGACCCCCAGCGCAAGCAGTACGTGGACAAGGTCACCATCGAACTGGTACGTCACTCGGTCGCCGAGGAGGCCTACCTCTACCCGGCGGTCCGCGAGCACATCCCGAACGGTGACGCGATCGCCGACCGGGAACTGGAGGACCACGCCGAGGCCGAGCGCACCATGAAGGCCCTGGAGCGGTGCGAGGCCGACGACCCGGACTTCGACCTGCTGATCACCCAGCTGATGACGGAGATCCGGTCCCACATCCAGGACGAGGAGAACAACCTCTTCCCCCGGCTGCGCGAGTCCTGCTCGGCGGACGTCCTGAACGGCCTCGGTGAGAAGGTTCGTACGGCCAAGAAGACGGCGCCGACCCGGCCCCACCCGGCGGCCCCGGACACCCCTCCGGCCAACAAGCTGCTCGCCCCCGGCATGGGCCTCGTGGACCGTATGCGTGACGCGCTGACCGGTCGGGGCAAGGACGACTGACGCCCGTACCGGACGCGCGAAGGGCCGGCGGGGACGCCCTTCCCGGGGGGACGCCGTGGGCGTGACGTCAATCGTGACGGTTCCCTCGCGGTGCCGC